>DATGVJ010000233.1:0-17730 GCA_035300505.1 Xanthobacteraceae bacterium | reverse complement strand
ATCGACCATCGCGGTCGTGCCGGTGTCGATCATGCCAAGCGCGGTCACCAGCATGCCCGCATAGGCGTCCGCGGCCGCATAGGCCGGTGTGAGTGTCGTCTGGATGTCGCGATTGTAATCGGGATTGAGCAGGCCGCTCGCGAGCACGCCACGCATCAGGCCCTGGTAGGAATGGCTGTGTGTATCGACGAAACCCGGAATGACGATGTGGTCGGCGGCGTTGACAATAACTGTGTCGGGAGATGCCGTGATGTTCGGCCGAACCTCACGGATCTTGCCGTCTTCAATGAGAATATCGCCTTGCGCGAAGTCCTGCCGGTCAAGCGTCAGTACCACGCCGCCCTTGATGAGAAGGCGCCGTGCGGATTGTACACGGGCGAGTTCGGGATCAGTTGTCTGTGCCGAAACGGTGACGGGCAGGAGCGGGGAGGCGGCGGCGATTGCGGCGCCGGCTTGCAGGAACCGCCGGCGCGACGTGCCGGTGGCAGTCAGGGAACCTTCGTCGCAGCATGCGCAGAGGGCCTTGCGTAACTTGCCGATACCAGAATTCTTCCGCATGATCGCCTCCTTTCTAATCCTTAAGGTTCCGCACAGGACTTAAGCTCGTCGCTATGCTCCGGTCAATTCTCTACGCTGAGCGCGTTGCCGATGATCGCGGCAAGCGTCCTGTCGCCGACGGCGCGCCGAAGGCCTTCGAGGACAAGGGAGGCTTCGTACTCGGCGCGGCCGCTGGTCTGCATTCCTGTTTCCGGCGTCAATCCAGGATAGGCGCGTTCGAGGACCGCCAGATCGCGGGCAACGTAAAGCGCATTGCGCTCTTTGGCGCCGACGCCTGTGCCGGTCCAATCGAGCCTGTATCCGGCTTCAGCGGCAAGTTCGCGCGTGAACTCGCGTAGTGTCCGACTGTTGCCTTCGTAAAATCCATGGGCGTAATCAAGATCGCCATAGAGCTGCGCCATGCGCGTGGCGACGACGTCCGGCGTCAACCCTTTGAACGCTGCGGCGCCGCCGAACTGCTCAAGTGCAGCGGCAATTTTGGCTCCTACACCTTGGCTCAAGTAAGGAACTTGGTAGACGCTCGATCGGCCTTCGAGCGCGCGGTGCTTGATCCAGGTCTCCGCCGTGTCGTCGCGCGTGGTGCCAGGCCTATGATGTGGTAAATCTTGAAAAATATAGGCGTGGATCTTCGTCAAATGCCCGGCGTCAAAACTTCCCTTGATCGGATATTCATAAAGTTCTCTGATGCGATTTTGTACAAGATCGGCTTCAAGTTGCTGCTGCTCCTCGCGCGATCCTATATCGGCAAGCCGTTCGTCGTCGCCAGTCACCGGTTGTAATGCGCCAGAATCGCGGCCGTTAGTTCCTCTCTTGAAATTTCGCCGTCGATGTAACGGCGATTCAAATCTTCCGCGAAGGGAGACACAATAAATCCTTCCAGGCGAACACTGCCACGCGCATAATCAATGGCCGCTTTACGGCGCGCGCGTTCCTCCGCGCTGATCCCGGTTTCTTTCTTCGGCAGCTCAACGCTGGCCGCCGCTTCAATTTTCTTTGGTGCAATGATGTTCATCTATCTGCCTTCTTGCAGGTGTCTTGGGGCAGCCAAAGACCTTGATTCAAGTGGGGTTATTGTAGCATAAATCCAGGCAAGATGCACGCCCTCCCGTCACCCGTTAGGCAATTCCGCAAGCAGCTTACCATAGCCCGAGACTGGCCGCTTCATTCCGAAGGATACTTTTGCGGCGCAAGGACAGTAAACCATGGCGGGGCGCAACAGGTTCGCAGCGGCTCTCGTGGTTTGTGTGAGCGTTGGCTTTACGGCCGGAGCCGGCGCACAGCCCGCGGCCGAATTCTTCAAAGGCAAGCCGATGCGTTTCACCGTGGTCTACGAACCAGGTGGGACTTACGACTTGTACAGCCGCCTGGTCATAACCCATCTGCCCAAGCACATTCCCGGCAACCCGACGATCGCGATCCAGTATATGCCGGGCGCCGGCGGAATGGTCGGAACGCTCAACCTCCATGACAAGATCGCGCAAGATGGAACGCAGCTTGGCATGTTGCCGCGCGACATTGCCATCAACCAGATGCTGCATCCGCAGGACGCGCGTTATGATACACGGCGCTTCAGCTGGATCGGGCGGGTGGCGAGCTATACGGGCGTTGTGTTCGTGACCAGCCGCACGGGGGTGCGGAACGCCGAAGACCTGCGTCGCTTGGAGGTCGTGGCCGGCACATGGGGCCCGACGACCGACAGCTTTATCACGCCGACATTGCTCAATGCGCTCGCCGGCACCAGGTTCAAGATCGTAACCGGCTATCGCGGCGCTGCGGATGTCGATTTGGCAATCGAGCGCAATGAGGCCGACGCGCGCGTCTCGTCATGGACAGCCGTGAAAACAACGCGCGGCGCTTGGCTCAACGAAGGGCGGATCGTTGTGCCATTCCAGACGGGATTAAAGCGCCATCCCGAAATGCCCGACCTGCCCTTGGCCAGCGAACTTGCGCTCAATGAGGAAGGTCGGCGCATTCTGGAATTCATGAGTTCGGATTCCAGCATCGGCTGGAACGTCATCGCGCCTCCTGGTGTGCCGGTCGACCGTGTAGTAGTTCTGCGCCGCGCGTTTGATGCCATGATGGCCGATCCGGAATTTCTCGCCGATGCTCAAAAGCGCGGATTCGAAATCATCCCGGCGCGTGGCGAAGAAATGCAAGAGGTGGTCAATCGCACCATCGCGACGCCGCCGGAATCGGTCGCGCGCTTGCGGGCGATTTTAGGTGGGGCGAAGTGATCCGATGAACGCGAAACGAACTCGGTCTGATTCCCTCTCCCCTCCGGGGAGAGGGCTAGGGTGAGGGGGTTCAGGACCCATCGGAGGATCTGGGTGAGACGGTTCCAGCTCTATTCATAGACCGTGGCCCCTCACCCCAGCCCTCTCCCAAAGGGAGAGGGAGCTACACCGTGCATGTTGTTAGATCATCGGCTCACACAACCAAGGTCAGAATGCCACAATTACCAATTCTGACATTCGCAAACCTCAATTCCCGCAAAGGAGCACTCACTTGCTGATCGACTGGCATGTTCACATCAACGATCCGAAATTCTCGCGGCCGCCGTGGTGGATTACCCCGGTGCCCATGACGATCGAAAACGCGCTCGCGGCTCACGCCTTGATCGGTCTCGACCGCACCGTCATCAGCAATGCGGTGCATTACATCCGGCATATGGAGACCGTGAAGGAAACGGTTGCTGCGATCGAGAGTTCCAATCGTTATCTTGCACACTGCCGCGACCAGCATCCCGACAAGTTCGTCACGATGGCGACCTGCGTCCCGGGCGGGGGTGACGAATTCCTCAAAGAACTCGAACGCGCCGTCAAAAATGACGACGCCCGCGCCGTCATCATCAATTCCAGTCACAAGGGCCAGTATCCGGACGCGGACGTTGCGCGGCCATTCTTCAAACTGGTGACCGATCTCAACATTCCGGTCTTCATCCATCCGGGCGATGCGACCACGCCGGCAATGGCGGACTATCGCCTTGCATCGAGCATCGGGCGGCCGGCCGACAATTGCCTGTCATTGGCGCGGCTGATCGTGCGCGGAATTTTCGAACAGTTTCCCACGCTCAAACTGGTCGGCAGCCATTTGGGCGGCGGCATCTGCGAAGTCATCGGCCGCATGGACTATGCCTATGAACTTCTCGACTTCTCGGTTTTTCTTGGGCCCTATGAGCCGATGCTGATCAAGCATTCGCCGAGTCATTATCTCAAGATGATGTATTTCGATTCCGCCTGCTATGCGCCGCCGGCTGCCGAATGTTGTCTCAAGACCATCGGCGAAGACCACTTTCTGTTCGGCACTGACTCGCCACCGATGGTGCCGCTCAAGAAGAAGGGTTTCGACATGATGAGCCAGATCGGCATGACGCCGGCGCAATACGCCAAGGTGATGGGCGCTAATGCGGCGAAGCTCCTCAAACTGTAGGGCCCTGTAGGGCCCGCTTCTTGCGCATCGGTGGCAGTTGACTATGTATCCATCGGACCAATGGAGTGCATCATGAAGGCAACGTTGAAAGGCCTTGTCATTGCCGAAAGCGACGATGTAGTCGAAAACAGTGGATATATCTATTTTCCGCACGCAGCGGTACGAATCGAATTGCTCAGGAAGACCGAGAAAACCGCATCGGATCTGCGATGCCCGCACACCGTCCAATTCTACGACGTGTTGATCGACGGTGTTTCGCACGAGCGCGCGGCTTGGGCCTACGAGGTGCCGCTCGCCTCAAAGAAAGAAACCGCAGATCGCTTCGGGTTCTGGAAGGACGTTAAAGTCGGTTGACTCACAAACCGATACCCATGACGCCGAGATCGGCAAGACGCTCGTCGCACGTGGTCAGGCGCGAGCGCCGCCCGGCGTCCTGCCGTTGGTTCAAGGCGCTGGTTTCCAGAGTGGCGAAGTGCAGCTGTGGGTTGGTCGCAGGATCAAGATGCCACGCCACCAGGGCTGCTGCCGCCGGCACTGCAACGTCTCGGTTCGCGGTCTGTGGCGTTGGGTTTTTCGGAAACGAGGGGTTCGACAGGCGCGCGCCAATTCTGTAAAGCAGTACCGAATGGCGAATTAAGCGAGGAACGACGTGGCTGACGACACCAAGGGGTCCCAGGGCGAGGCGCGGTTGGAAAAGGCCGCGCGCGAGGGAAATCGCTCCGGCGTACCGGATTATGAAGTAGCCGCCCAGGCGGTACGCGAAAAAATGGCACGCCTGAAGGCGCTTCGGCTGGCGCGCGATGCTGCTCAGCCCCAAGCTGCCGTGATCACAAAAACGGCGTCAAAGGGCGGAAGATCGGTCAAAGCCGCCCCCAAGGGCAAGGGCGCATCCAAAGCCGCCGTGCCGCTGTCGGAATGGCTGGATGGTCAAAAAGACTCAGGCCGGAAGAGCTGACGGGCGCGGCTGATGTTGGAGGCAGATGTTGGAGGCATGAGTGGCTGCCGATAGACCAAGACGCCCCACTGATCCGCGGTCGCAGGCGGAGGCGGCATTCAAAGCCGCGACGACGAAGCCGTTGGGGGATGCGTTCAAGGGACCCGCCAAGGGATCTGCGTCGGCGACCTCGTCGGTACCGCCGGCGAAAGAGATGGTGTCGCTGCGCATCGATCGCGACGTCCTTGATTTCTTTCAGGAGAGCGGTCCCGGTTGGCAGGAGCGGATCAACGCGGCTCTGCGCAAAGCGGCAGGGAAGTGATCATTACTTTTTGTTGTACGCGAGGTACGAAATGTCCGATTGCCTGCACTGCGACATCAACGATCTCGTGCAAAAGCATCTTGAGGGCACCAACCCCGATCTTGCCGACCTTGCGGCGCGCATCGTCGAGAGCCTCGCCGACTTGATCCTGCTTGCACCGGAGCCCGACCAGGCCAAGCTCATGGCGGACGCGCTGGCCAATCTGGGGCATGCGTTTTTGGAAAAGAGCGGTGTCGCGGAGCCCGGAGAGTCGAGCGCGCGGCATTAGCGACGTTGAGGCGCTGGAACCGTGTAGGGCGCAATAGCCATAGCGCCGGCTCGAACGATCGGTTTCGGCGCGGTCTCACGTGGCGCTATGGCGTATTGCGCCGCGGCCTTTGCCGCCGAACCTGTGCTACAATCGCGCCTCCAAAACCGCATGCGCGAAACGGCGCACCAACGACGAGGAGTGCAACATGCCCGATATGCCATCGCCTGACGATCGCAGGGATTTCATCAAGAAGGGGTTGGTATTGGCAGGAGCGGCCGGGCTCCTGGCGTCCGGCATGGGCCCGCTTGCGGCCCAGACCTTTGGTCCGATGCGCCGGTCGAACCGTTACGACGATACGTTCATCTTCGAACGCAAGCCATTCCTGTGGCCGGGCAACAAGACGCTCGCCGTGTGGATCGCGCCCAATGTGGAGGTGTGGCACTACGATTCTCCTGCCGGCACCGGCGTGTCACCCAATCCGTCCAACCGCGTACCGGACGTGATCAACTACGCTTGGCGCGAATACGGCATGCGCGTCGGACTCTGGCGTATTGCCGACGTGCTCGATGCGGCAGGTGTCAAGGCGAGCATCGCCTTGAATTCGCAAGTCTGCGAGACCTATCCCAAGGCGATCGAGGAAATGAACAAGCGCGGCTGGGAATTCATGGGACATGGTACGACCAACAGCGAGAGCCTTGCCGGCTTGGCCCCGGACAAGGAGCGCGAAGTCATCCGCCATGTGTTGAAGACGATCGAACAGGCCGGCGGCAAGAAGCCGCGCGGCTGGCTGGGGTCAGGCTTGACGCAGACCTACAACACGCTCGACATTCTCGCCGAAGAAGGCGTCGTCTATTGCGGCGATTGGAACAACGACGACCAGCCCATTCCGATGAAGGTCAAGAGCGGCAAGATGACGGCGATCCCCTATTGCATGGAGATCAACGATATCCCGCTCTATATCCGCAAAGGTTATACGGGCGAGCAATATTTCCGCTCCGTGATGGATCAGTTCGAGACGCTGCTTGCCGATAGCGCGAAGCAGCCGCGCGTGATGGGCATTCCATTGCATCCGATGATCACGGGCCAGCCGTTGCGCATCAAGTATCTGGCGCGCGCGCTCGACGAAATGAAGAAGCATGAGCGCGTCTGGTTTGCGACCGGCGGCGAAATCATCGACGCTTACCTGCGCGCCAATACGACGGGGTGAGCTGGTTTGGTGTCATGCCGCGCTCTTCATCCCTCCCCTTGCTTCACCTCTCCCCCTGTGGGAGAGGTCGACCGCTTCGCTCTTCGCGAAGCGGTCGGGTGAGGGGTCTCAGGTTGCTCATTTTGACTTGCGCACGCGCTTGGTTTGCGGTGCTTTCGTCCTGTGCGGGACGTCGACCTTAGTGGCGCGAAGGGCAGCGTCATTGGGGGTCGCCATCGTTAGCCGCACGTGCGCCACCAGTTTGTCGAGCAGGCGATGAAACTCCGCAATCTCGCTGCGGCTTAGCGCTCTTTCCAACTCGTCCTGCAAGGACTGCCGCACCGGCACGATCGCGTCATGTCGCCGCTCGCCGCGTGCCGTAATGCTGATGAGAGCACTGCGGGCATCATCGTGGTCGCCGCGGCGAAGCGCAAGGCCGCGCTTGACAAGGCCGGCGCAGGCACGGCTGACTTCGGCCTTGTCGGCTTGCAGCAGGTCGCAAAGCTCGCGAACGGTCGCGGGAGACGAGCCGTACAGCAAAGTGAGCACGCGCCATTCCGCCAGTGTCATGTCGAACTGGTCCGTGATCGCCGGCGTCGAATAGCGATCGAGCGCGCGGCGCAACATGCCGACCTTGTAGATGAAGAACCGATGCGCCGGCGAGGAACGCGACTTGCCCGGGGTCTTTGATTTCTCAACCATTGTTCTTTGATTCGTCGCGCGTTTCATTTGAATTCCTATCCCGGGCCAGTCTGGACATACCAGAAGCCGGAATCCTGTAAGTCTTTGAATTTGTGTTCATTTCCTCCCCAAAAAACCAGCGTTTTGTGGCCCCGTGTGTTGCTCTTCGGCGCCCGCGGAGCAAGCCTTTACAAAAAGCTATAGCCGACTGGGCTTTTCTTGGCCAATGCGGCAGAATAACGCCTCGCGAGTTGGGGATTGTTGTGAACACCTGCGAGTTTTGCCGTATGAGCCGTAAGGGCCTGATGCGTCTTGGCGCATTTTTCAATCCGACCGGTCATCACGTCGCCTCGTGGCGCCATCCGCGCGCGCAGGCCGATGCCGGTATCAACTTCAAGCATTATGTCGAAATGACGCAGGCAGCCGAACGCGCCAAATTCGATATGGTGTTTCTGGCCGATAATGTGTGCGTGCGCGAAGCCAATATGGAGGCGCTGTGCCGTTCGGCCCAATATATCGCCAATTTCGAACCGATCACGCTGCTTTCGGCGCTTTCGGCGCTCACGACTCGCATTGGCTTGGTGGCGACCGCCTCGACGAGCTACAACGAACCATTCCACGTTGCGCGAAAATTTGCGTCCCTCGATCATCTCAGCGGCGGCCGCGCCGGTTGGAACCTCGTGACCTCAGGCCAGGAGGCGGAAGCGAAGAATTTCGGCCGCGAAAAGCATTACCAGCATGGCGAGCGCTACGAGCGGGCGCGCGAATTTGCCCAAATCGTCGTCGGGTTGTGGGACAGCTGGGACGACGATGCCTTCGTGCGCGACAAAGAGTCCGGCTTGTTCTTTCAGCCCGACAAGCTTCACGCACTCAACCACAAGGGTGAAAATTTTTCCGTGCGCGGACCGCTCAACATTCCACGTACGCCGCAAGGCCGCCCGGTGATCGTGCAGGCCGGTGGTTCGGAAGACATGATCAAAGTTGCGGCAGAGTTTGCCGAAGTGATCTTCTGTGCGCCGCTCACGCTTGAAGCCGCGCAGAAATTCTACGCGGAACTCAAGAGCCGGGTGGCGGCCCATGGGCGCAATCCGGATCACGTGAAGATCATGCCCGGCCTGTCCGCCATCATCGGGCGTACCGAAGCCGAAGCCGAGGAGCGCTACGAATATCTGCAATCGCTCATTCACCCGATGGTGGCGCGCGAGATCCTGTCGATGGTGCTCGGCCACGTCGATCTGTCGTCCTATTCGCTCGATGATCCGTTGCCGGAAAACCTGCCGTTGTCCAATGCCAGCCAGAGCACGTTTCAATATGTGACCGACATGGCGCGCAAGGAGAAGCTCACAATGCGACAGGTCGCACTGCGGGTTGCGGGCGCCCGCGGCAAGAGCGTGGTCAAAGGGACGCCGCTTGCGGTGGCCGATCAAATGGAGACATGGTTTCGCGAGGACGGTTGCGACGGTTTCAATCTGATGCCGCCGTTCCTTCCAGGCGGGCTCGACGATTTCATCGAGATGGTTCTGCCGGAACTGCGGCGGCGTGGGCTGTTCCGTACCGAATATGAAGGCCGCACTTATCGTGAGAACCTCGGACTGCCGCGGCCGCAGAGCCGTTATGCGAATGCGGACAGGAGGACAGCATGACGCTACAAAATTGGTTCCGACCCCGCTTGGTCACATCCCTCTTGCGCACACTCCTCTTGCGCACACTCCTCATGCTCCTGGGCACTGGCGTATTGCTCGCCCCTGCGACAGATCCTGCGCGAGCGCAAAGTTTCGCGGGCAAGCCCATCACGTTGACCATCGGTTATGCGCCAGGGTCCGGTAACGACATCCTGGGGCGCCTGGTGTCCCGCCACATCGGTAAGCACATTCCGGGCCAGCCGCGCGTCGTGGCGCAGAACATGCCGGGCGCGGGCAGCTTCAAGGCTGCAAACTATCTTTACGGCGCTGCCCCGAGGGATGGCACGGTGCTCGGCTACATCGCCCAGACCGCGGCCACCGAAGAATTGCTGGGGAGTCCGGCCGTGCAATTCAAGGCGGCGCGGTTCAGCTGGATCGGCCGCATCAGTTCCTACAACCTCGTTACCGCGTTCTGGCACACGTCGAAGGTGAAAACCCTTAGCGACGCCCTGGCGCACGAGGCGACGCTCGGTGCCACAGGTGTTGGATCGACCGTCTATATCTATCCAAACGTCTTGAATCGTGTGCTGGGCACGAAGTTCAAAATCGTGAGCGGTTACGAAGGCACGACGCAGTCTGCACTGGCCATGGAGCGTGGCGAAGTCGAGGGCATGAGCACAGGATGGTTCTCGATCAAGACCACCAAGAAGGATTGGCTCGACAACCGCAAGATCAACATCGTGGTGCAGTTCGTGGCGGAACGGCATCCGGACCTGCCCGATGTTCCCACCATGGTGGATGTGGCTCGAACGCCCGAAGAGCGTCAATTGTTTCGCCTGTTTTCGAACGAAGGCGACATCGGCAAGGCCATCATGGCGCCGCCCGATTTGCCGCCGGCCACTTTGACCACGCTGCGGCGCGCCTTTGACGCCATGGCGCGTGATCCGGAATTCATCGCGGACGCCGACAGGCTGCAGGTCGAGCGTGATTCGATGCCTGGCGAAAAGCTGCAAAAGATGATCGAGGCGGTGGCGCAAACACCACCTGCGATCATCGGGCACGCCAAGGCCTTGCTGAAGTAATTTGCGGCAGTTCTGTCGGATTGACGATGACGCCGCGGGCGCGGTGCGCTCCTTCTCCCTGCTCTTGCGGGGAGAAGGTTGGGATGAGGGGCTGCTGCGACGAGTCGAGCCCGCGTGGCGGTTCAGTCCGGCTTTAGGCGCGCAAACTTGACCACCGTGCCCCATTTGTCGGTTTCGTCCGCAATGAGCTTGGCGAAGTCGGCGGGCGAGCTTGGCAGCACAACCGCGGCAACCTCGGCAAACCGCTCCTTGATCTTGGGATCGGCGAGGCCGGCATTGGTCTCCTTATTGAGCTTGGCGACGATCTCGGCCGGGGTGTTCTTCGGCGCACCCAAGCCGAACTGAGCACTCGCCTCGAAGCCCGGGACGAAATCGCTAACCGTCGGGATGTCTGGCAACAATGTCGTACGCGTAGAGGTCGTCACCGCCAGCGCACGCAGCTTGCCGGCTCTGATGAACTCCAAGGATGAGGTCATGTTATCGAACATGATCTGCACCTGTCCGCCCATCAGGTCGGTAAGCGCGGGAGCCGCCCCTCGATAAGGCACATGGACCATTTCAACGCCGGCCAGCATCTTGAATAGCTCGCCCGCCACGTGTTGCGGTGTCCCGCTTCCGGCTGACGCCATATTGATCTTGCCGGGATTGGCCTTTGCGTAGGAAATGAATTCGGGAACCGTTTCGGCCGGAACCCCTGGGTTTACCACCATGACGTAGATGGTGCGGACGATGCTGGCGACCGGCACGATATCACGGATAAAATTGAAGCTGAGCTTGTCGAAAAGAGTCGTGTTGATCGCGTTTGCTGGAGCAGTCAGGAGCAGCGTGTAGCCATCGGGGGGCGCGTTTATGACCATCTCCGTCGCGATGTTGCCGCTCGCACCAGGCCGGTTTTCGACGGCGAAAGGTTGGCCGAGGCGATCCGATAGCCACTGACCCATCACACGCGCAAAGATATCGGTTGCGCCGCCGGGCGCAAATCCGACGACGATACGCACCGGCCGTGCCGGATAAGTCTGCGCCCTTGCAATGTGCGACACAGCCGGAAACGCGGCCGCCCCCGCTGCCAGATGCAGAAAATGTCTTCGAGGAAGTTTCATCATCTGCATACTCCAACGCTCATTGTCCCGCGGTCGGCTTAAGCACGATCACGGCATCGACGGCCACGCATGACGTACTGGTGATGATGAGAGGATTGACGTCGATTGATTCGATAAACGATTCATAGTTCATCACGAGCAGTTGCAACGCTTCGAGCGTCGCAATGAGCTGTTTCATGACGGAGCCGCTGGCATCGATTCGTGTCAACAGGGCTCCAATCGGTGTCGCTTCGACGCGCGCGCGCATGGCCGCCGTATTGGTCGGCATCGGCATGAGCATGACCCGATCGAGAACCTCGGCCAATACGCCGCCAAGCCCGACCATGAGGAAGTAGCCGAGATTGCGTTCCTGGGTTACGCCGACGACCAGTTCGGCGACCGTCGGCAACATGGGCTGAACCACGAACTTGGTCTCGGCGCGGGAGTAACGATGGGTGGCGATCTGTGTTTCCAGCGACAAATAGGCGCTGCGAATACTGGCCGGCGAGTTGATGCGCGCGATGACGAGACCACGGTCGTATTTGTGCGCCACGCCCGGCACCTGCGCTTTGAGAACAACCGGGAAGCCAACCCGCTCAGCCACGCCGACGGCGACTTCGGACGTATGGACCAACCGGCTTTCCACCATGCGAATGCCGGTCAGGCGCAACACGTCGGCGCTTTCAAGTTCCGTGAGGAGATTCGAGCGTTTGGCTCGCGACACAAGATCAATCAGCAAGCGGCGCAGTTCGGCCGGTCGTCGTGGTGCTTCCGTGACGGAAAAGCGGTCGTCGGCAAGCCTGCGGTTGATCACGAAGTCATAAGCCGCCAGGCTTTCGAAGCAGGTCGCAATATCGTGAAAGATCGTAATGCCGTTGCGGCGGTGGGTCATCTCCATCGTCTCCGACAGGCCGCCCGGCGCGAGGATGACAACCGGAGATGTAACTTGCTTCCGGCGCTCCGCGAGCGCTATGGCCAAAATGTCTTCAAGCCGGCGTTCCGGCATGTTGTGGGCATAGACCAGGACCGGGCCATTGTGGCCAGCCGTGCCAAGGCGGCCCAAGATGCCGGACAACGTCTGCCAGTTTCCGAGCGAGCCGGTATCGATCGGGTTGCGCAAAGGCGTGTTGGTCGGCAGTGTCTTGAGGGCGGCGGCGACCGGGACTTCCCAGTCGCCGAATCGATCGCCCGCAAGCGGCAGCTTGTAGGTATCGCAAAAATCCGCGACCACGGCGCCGCCGGCACCCGACGATGTAATGCAAACGATGCGCCGGTCCTCCGGTGCCGGGGGCCCTTTGCGTGCGACCAGCAGTGCGCAGGTGCCGACCAGGCTTTCCACCGTGCGCACGCCTGCGGCACCGCACGATTCAAACAGCGCGTCGTAGGCGCGTGCCCGGCCGACGAGGCGGCTCGAATGGGCGAGCGATGCGCTTGCACCGGCCGCCGATCGGCCGATTTTCATTACGACGACGGGTTTGCCGGCGGCGGTTGCACGTTCGCAAAGGCTGCGGAAGCGGGCTCCACTGGCAAGATTTTCAATCACCAATCCGATGACGCGGGTGCTGGAGTCGGCGATGAAATACTCGAAGAAATCGAGAATGTTGAGATCGGCCTCGTTGCCGACCGGAACGAATTTGGACAACCCCACACCGGATTTTCGCAATCGCCCGGCGATGCCATCAAACATGGCGCTACTGTGAGACGCAATCGAGATCGCGCCCGCGGGCATCGGTTCCCCGTGCGAGTGGTTATACCCCAATGAAAACCGGGCCCTGGAATTGAAGATGCCGTTGGTGTTCGGGCCGAGCAGTCGCATTCCGTAGGACTGCACGATCGTGAAGAGTTTTGATTCGCGTTCGGCACCTTCCTCCGTGCCGGCCTCGCTAAAGCCGTTCGCCCCCACAACGACCGCAGGCACGCCCGCCAGCCCGCACTGCCGGACGGCTTCAATCGCTTTCTCCGCCGGCAGCGCCACGAAAGCGCAGTCGATCTGTTCCGTCAATTCGGCAACGGATGAGTAACAAGCCAGTCCCTCGACTTCGACAGTCGCGGGATTGATCGGCGTGATCCGGCCGCCAAAGCCGCATCGCATCAGGTTTCGCGTAACCGTGTGGCCGCGCTTGCCGGGCGTGCGTGAGGCGCCGATGATGGCGACATGCTTCGGTTCGAACAGGGGGCGCAAGGATTCGATGAGGTCCGGCATCAGCGTCCCTTCCAGACTACGATACCGGCTGCCGCGGCTATGCCACGCATCCGCATCCACCTCTCCCTTTGAGCCCCCCGATACTTTGGATAGTACGTGCGTCGGGTGGCGCGCAATAGAGCCGTATCTGCCGATTGCGGGTCCCTGGCCGAATTCGGGGATATCCGGTGGGTCCAGGACTTTCTTCAGGCAGTGGTCAAACCCATGGTGGCAGGGCCGTTGGTATCATCCATCTTTCGCTAGCGTATGCGCCGGCACCGTAACCAACCGCGAATTGAACTGTAAACCGTTCGATCGGGGGGTTATGGTCGCTGCCATATATCGAATGAAAAGAAGGAAGGACTTCACGGTGACCGACCTGCCAAAACGCGTCCATATCCAGGAAGAAGGCCCGCGTGAGGGATTTCAATTCGAAAAGGGCCAGATACCGACCGCGCGCAAGATCGAATTGATCGATCGCTTGTCGGAGACCGGTCTCGACCACATTCAGATCGTGTCCTTCGTCAATCCGAAGTTGGTCCCCGGCATGGCGGACGCCGAAGACGTGGTGCGCGGCATCAACCCGCGCCCGGGCGTTGCCTATACGGCGCTGTGGCTCAATGACAAGGGATTCGAGCGCGCACGCGCGGTCGGCATCCTCGACTTCGTGGGCTCCGTCGTCGTGGCGACCTCGGCCACATTCCTCAAGCGCAACCAGAACAAGACGCCGGAGCAGCAACTCGATGGCCAGCGCGCGATGGTGCGCATGTACAAGCAGCACGGCGTCCCGGTTCTGCGCGGTGGCATCATGGCGGCCTTCGGCTGCAATTTCGAGGGCGATATTCCGGTCGAGCGTGTGGTGTCGCTGGCCTCCCAATTGCTCGACGTCGCGGCCGAGAACGGCGTATCGCTGCAATACATTCTCCTGGCCGACACCATGGCCTGGGCGACGCCCAAGTCGATCAAGTGCGTGCTGGGTGCCGTGCGCACTGCATTTCCCGACGTCGAATTTGCGCTGCATCTGCACGACACGCGCGGCATGGGCATCGCGAATGCTTTTGCGGGACTCGAGATGGGCGTGACGCGCTTTGATTCGTCGGTCGCGGGCCTTGGTGGTTGCCCCTTCGCGGCTCATCGTGGTGCCGCTGGCAATGTCTGCACCGAGGATCTGGTTTTCATGTGCGAGGAGATGGGCATCGAGACGGGAATCGATCTCGATGCGCTGATCAATTGCGCGAGGCTCGCGGAGGACATTGTCGGTCATCCGCTGCCGGGTTCGGTCATGGGGGGCGGGAGTCTCGCCCGGTTACGCAATGCAATGAAATCGGCTTGACGGCTTTGCATTATAGGTGCCTTAGCTGGCCCGACCCGGTGCGACAGCGTCAATTGCCGTTTCGCGTGTTGCGATCTGCCCCTTGGTTCCGGCCGAGATCGAAGGAGCATTCACCGAGCTGCTCAACGAAGGAGCAGTCATCGGACTTCTCAACAGCGCTTTCTGCACCTTCCACGCGCTCGCATCGTCAAGCGGTTCGAGAAATTGAACCTCTCCTGCGGCCAGCAGGGCGACCGGAATTCCATCGCGGTACAGCAGCCGGTTGCCTGTCAATGCAGGCAGTCTCGTGCCTGGAGTGAGAATTCCGACGAGGTTGAGCGGGTCCGCCCCCGACACGGAGACCAAACTATCGGTCGTCTCCTGCCGTCGCATTGCGCGCAGCATTCCGATCGCCTCGGGCAGTGCGAACTGTTCGCCCGAGAAGCCGGCGACGAAGCGGCCGCCGCGGACTTCACCGCGGCTTTCAAGCCGGCGGTAGACACGGAGCAAGTCCCGCCATGGCGGCAGCCACGCGGTCTCGCGTTCCAGCAGGCGCCAGAACACGACGCCGTAACGCGCCAGAAGAGTACGAGCTACATGCTCGATCGCGTCGCTGTTTCGTTCGACGGCGACGGTGCGCCGGACCAAGGCCCAGCGGCCGGCATTCTCCATCCCGAATAACGAAGTGCGCCGGCGCCTTCGTGCATTACTTCCGGTCGAACGCTCGCTTGATGGCACGAGGAGTGCGCGCAACCCGCCGAAGCTGTCGGAGGTTACAACACCGAGCGCGACCAACTCACCGAGCGCTTCCTCGACCTGCGAACGCAATAGGCGGCTGATGTCCATGAGTTCGTCGAAGAACGACGCGCCGTGCTCCTTGATGCAGTCGGCAATCAACTGCGCCCGTGGACTCATATGTACGGCAGCGTCGCGCGGGGACAAGGACGACCAAATAGAAGCGTGTCGCCGGGGAAGCAGCGTGATCGGTGTCGTGCGTACCGGGGTCGGCCTTGCTTCGCCATTTTTGCGATCATTGCGGGGCCGCAGCCGCATCCAGGCGATGTGGCCGGCCAGACAACGTTCGTCGAGCCAACCGCGATCGTAGTCGGAGAGTCGCGCGCTAAGAATCTCGCTTTCCCAAGCGCCTGCCGCCGCTTCGAAGCCTTCAAGTTGCGCCACTACACTATCGAGGGACTTCGGCCCTGCCATCCTGGCATCGGTGGCAACGTGTTGCCAGGCGAACAGAAACCGCAGAAAGTCGCGCGCAGCGACCGGCTCGATTTCTGCTCGCAGTCGCTTGAGCGTATAATTGTGAATGCGCGACAGCAGTCTGCGCTCGCACCATTCTTCGGCATTAGCTCCCGGCGTAAAGAGCCCGCGCATCGCAAAGCCTTCGGCCTCAAGCGCGGCGAGTGTAATGGCGATGTCAGTTGCAGCCAGGTCCAGCGGGCCCGCCAGCGCATCCGAACAGACCGGACCCAAACCTTCAAGCCGGCCGCGTACGATCTCGACAAGGGCTTGTTCGCGTGACCATGCCGGCTTGTCAGGCGAAGTCGCAACGCTGAGCGCTGGTACCGTTTTCAGCTGGGGCCACACTGCGCGGAACTGCGGCATTCGTTCGGCTGAGATCCACAGGTCCGATCCCGCAATTGTAATGCGCGCAGCCCGCTTTTGACCGGCGAGCTCGTTAAGCCACTCGCCCCAGCGTGGGTCGGCGACCTCGTCGCCGGTCAAATAACCGAGCCACACCAGGGCATCGTGCAGTTCGTCGGCGTTTTCCGCCTCGGGCCACGCTTCAGACCGCACGCGCGCGATAGCTTCGCTATCGAGACGACCGAGATCGGCGGCGTCCTGCGGCGAAATCCAGCGCCGCGCCATCACGGCTTGGGTCCGGCGCTCTTCCAGCGGTGCGTCGTCGAGATAGGCATAGGGTCGCGCCGACAAGACTTCGAGCGCGAGCGGCGAGGGTTGTGTAAGGTCGCGCGCGATCACGCGCACTTTCCCCTTCTCGATGCCTGCGAGCAGGCGCTCAAGTCCCGCGACGTCCATCGCCTCCGTGAGACTATCGCCGATGGCTTGGCGGACCAGGGGATGGTCCGGGATTTCGCGTTCGCCCTGAAGATTCTCCGCGCAGGCGATCTGGTCGGGGAACACGGCCCCGATCAGATCCTCGGCTCCCATGCGGGCAAGCTGTGGCGGCACCTTTTTGCCGCTGCGAAAGCGCGGCAATGCGAGGGCGACACCTACCACCCAGCGCCAGCGCGTCGTGAACATCGGCGAGTCGAGCAGGGCCTGGGTAAGCACTGCCCGCACGGAGGCCGAATGCAGATAGCGGGCAACCTCGTCGAGCGCAAAGCTGTGCGCCTGCGTGAGCGAGATCACGATGTTGTCCTCTGTGGCGGCGGCCTGCAGTTCGAAATTGAACCTCACACAGAAGCGTTTGCGGAGCGCGAGGCCCCAGGCTCGGTTGATCCGGCTTCCGTAAGGCGAATGCACGACAAGCTGCATGCCGCCCGCCTCGTCGAAGAAGCGCTCCAGAACTATGGTGTCCTGCGTCGGCAGGCAGCCGAGTGCTGCGTGCCCGGCCGCGAGATACTCGACCAACTGCTCGGCCGCTGCTGGGGTCATGCCAAGTTCGTCGACCTGCCACCGCAGAGCTGACTTGCCGGATGCGTCGCGCCGCAGGTGAGATGCGGCATCCTTGCGCAGGCGCGACACGGATTGCGAGAGTTCATCGCTGCGTCCCGGCGCCTCGCCGAGCCAGAACGGAATGGTCGGGGCCATGCCGCGCGCGTCCTCGACCCGCACCACGCCGCGCTCGATGCGCTGAATACGATAACTTCTGTTGCCGAGTTGGAAAATATCGCCGGCGAGACTCTCGACGGCGAAATCCTCATTCACGGTGCCTACAAAATGGTTCTCGGGCTCAAGTTGAACCTTATAGTCGGCATTGTCCGGGATGGTGCCGCCGGCCGTGAGCGCGGTCAGCCGCGCGCCGCGCCGGCCGCGCAGGCGCCGATTGACGCCATCATGATGGATAAGGGCGCCGCGCCGGCCACGATGCGTGGTGAATCCGTTGGACAGCATCTCCAC
>DATGVJ010000232.1:0-8279 GCA_035300505.1 Xanthobacteraceae bacterium | reverse complement strand
CCAAAAAGCGCATCGAGCGTGGCGTCGCTCACCTGCGGCGCCGCCAGCCGCACGTTCTGCTCGAGCGTGCGCCAGGGCAGGAGCCGCGGCTCCTGGAATACGACGCCAAGCCGGCCGTGGTCCGGCAATTGCACTGTGCCTTCGAAGTTCCGGTCAAGACCCGCGATGATGCGCAGCAAGGTGGTCTTGCCGCAGCCTGAAGGGCCGACCAAGGCCCCGACCTCGCCATTGCGCAGGCTAAGTGTCAGCCCGCTGATGATCTGCAGGCTGCCGCCTGTGGCGGCGGAATAGGACTTGTGCTTGACGGCGACTTCAAGCCGCACCGGGGCTCCAACCCGCACCGGGGCTTCAAGCTGTCCTGGGACGCCAACGGGAGACATGTCGTTCAAGCGGCTGCACCAGGAAAGTTTCGATCAAAAGCATGACGGCGACGAAGGCGAGAGCATAGGCCAGAATTTTAGTCACGTCGAACAATTGGAATGCCACTCCGATCTCGAAGCCCACGCCGTTTGGGCGTCCGAGCCATTCGACGACGAGTACGATCTTCCAGACCAGCGATAACCCGGACCGGGCCGCCGCCGCAAGGTAGGGGGCAAGCTGGGGCAGCACCACGTGGCGCATGCGCGCCCATCGGCCCATACGGAAAACTTGGGCCATTTCGTCGAGCCCCTGGTCGAGGGAGCGCGCGCCCTCGCGCACCGTCACGATGGCGATTGGGATCTTGTTGAGTGCAACCGCCGCGATGGCGGCGGCTTCCGTCAGTCCCATCCAGATATAGGCGAGGACGATGATGACGAGCGCTGGAAGGTTGAGTAGTACCACCAACCAGGGATCGCCGAGCCGGTCGGCGAGGCGCGAGCGTCCCATGGCGAACCCCATCGCGGCCCCAAGCGCCATGGCGATGGCGAAAGAAAGGCCGACCCGCAAAAGCGTCACACCGAGATTGACGAAAAGGTCGCCGGAGCTTGCCTCATTGGCGATGGCGAGAGCGACCGCCTGCGGGTCCGGTAGTTGACGCGGCCCCGCGAAGTGGGCGCCCACGTACCAGGCCACAATGAGCAGCGCCAACGAGACAAGCCGTGCTGCCACGTTCTCAATTCCCCAGGTGGTAGAACGTGCCGCGGTCGAGTTCGCGTGCCGTTCCTACGAGTTCGGTGCCTCCGACCTCGGCCAGCACGCCATAGAGTGCGCGCGCGTCCGCTTCTTCGTCGGCTACATCGCGGCGGAAGATACCTTCCGAATAGCGCTGGCGGAAGATCGCGAGAGCCTTCGGATCGCGGTTGCCGACGCGCGCGGCAAGCCGCTGCCATTCCGCATCGGATGAAGCGAGCATTTCCTTGGCTTGATTGAGCATCGCAATAAAACGGCCGACCGCTGCTTTGTTCTTGGCGGCATATGTCTCCTCGAACGTATAGCCGATGATCGCTACTTGCGACTTGGCACCAAGCTGTTTCATCACATCGTCCATCTGGATGGCGCGTTTTTGTCCCTTGAATTCAAGCTCGGCGGCAAAATTCCAGTACGTCAGCGTCGCGTCGTTCTCTCCCTGCACCTGCTTTTCGGAGAGAAGCGGCGGCGCCCCATAGACGATGTTTGCCTGTCGGCGCAGATCAAGGCCCGAACGGCGCGCCAGCCCCTGCAGCAGGAGCCAGCTCTTGTCGATCGGACCGCCCGCCACCGCGAGCTTCTTGCCACGCAGATCGCCAATGCCCTTGATCGTCGAGTTCGGTCCGACCATGACGGCGCCGACCGTGCTCGATGCTGGATAGAAGACAAGTTTGTCGCCAAGCGAGCGCTCGCGCGCAACCCACAGCCAGTCCGACAGCATGATGTCGGCCGACCCGCCCTTGATGGCGATCTTGCCGGCTTCGGTCGAAGCAAGCTCGATGGCGTTGATGTCAAGATCGGCCTTCTTGTCGAGCCCGTGGTGGCGGACGATGTCGAGTTCCCAGGAGAGAATGCCGGTGCGCTGCACAGCAACGCGAATGCGGTCGGCGGCGTTGGCGGTGGTCAGCGATAAGGTTGCGAGGAGCGTGAATGCCGTGACTGCCGTTGTAAGGCACTGGAATAGAGACGAACTCGGTCTGCTCCCTCTCCCTTTGGGAGAGGGTTGGGGTGAGGGGTTACGATCCCTCGATAGATCCCGGCCCCCCTCACCCCAGCCCTCTAGGCGGCTTTGCCGCCCCCAAAGGGGAGAGGGAGTCCACCGAGCTTGCCGGTCTGCTGTTGGCCTACTCGCATCGATCGTCGGCCCACCCACCCAATGCCCTGATCCCTGAAGCTTTGCGTAACTCATGTTGTCACCACGCTGATTAATGCACGCCATGCGGCGGGGTTGGTCCGGTTGACTTCGGTGCATTCGATTCCACCACAGTTGCGGGCACGGACGCAATCGCCGGACCGGTAACGATGATCTGCCCGATCATGGAAGGATGCGGCGAGCAAATATACGTATAAGTTCCCGGCTGGTTGAATGTCACGCTGGCGGATTCGTCCTTAGCCAGCATGCCGGTATCGAAGCCGCCGGCTTCTGACGAAGTCGCATTGTGCGCCTGTGTGCCCGCATTGGAGAACGTCACTTTAGTCCCGGTTGCCACCGTGGTGCGGATCGGCCCATAAGTAAAGTCATCGATCTTGATGGTATTGCTGCGTGCGACCGGTCCGCTGAAACCAACGACGTTTTCGGGCGGCTTCGGTGCGGCAAATGGCTTGAGGCGGTCGCCCGGCGAACCCTTGAGCGAAAACACCCAGATCGTGTCGCTGTTTGCCGAGGTGGTCTGGATCGATACGCCGCCGACCATGAAGGCCACATATTGCGTCCCGTCGATCTCGTAGGTGATTGCGGGCGCGTCTGCTCCGGCTCCCGTCTGCCACTGCCAGAGCAGTTCGCCGGTGCGGGCATCATAGGCCTGCGCGTTGCCATCGGGCTCGCCATGGAAGACGAGGTCGCTGGCGGTTGCGAGCACGCCCGAACCCTGGCCAATGGAATAGGGCATGCGCTTCTGCCAGGCGATCTTGTTGGTGCGGGAATCGACCGCCGTAAGCGTCCCACCGTACTTTGCGCCGAGCGCCGGCCCGACCGTCTTGCCGAGGCCGCGCAGGATGCGGCTCTGTGGGCGGTCGGCGGCGGTGACGTAGAAATAGCCGGTACGCGGGCTATAGGCCATGGGCGACCAATTCACCCCACCATTGCCGCCGGGCGACATCAGGATCGGCTCGTCATAGATCACGCCGAAGATGCACTTGGTGACCCACGGCGCGAGCGCCTGCGGGCATTGCGGCATCACGGCATCGCCGCGTGGAATCGGCTGCGTCGGTGACGACGCCACGCGCGGGTCGACTTCGACGGGCTTCTCGTCGATGCCGATCAGCGGTTTTCCGCTGGTGCGGTCGAGGATGTAGATCCACCCCGTCTTGCAGGCTTCCGCGATGCCTTTGCGTATCCGACCTTCGTACACTTGGTCGAACAGCACGACCGGGCTCGGGCAGTCGAAGTCCCAGAGGTCGTGGTGCACCTGCTGGAAGTGCCAGGCGTATTTTCCTTCGAGCGTGATCGCGACGATCGAGGCCGAAAACAAATTATCGCCCGGCCGGTCACGGCCCACGCCACCGGCTTCCGGTCCGGGATTGCCGGTTGAAAAATAGATGAGGCCGAGCTCCGGATCGATTGCCGGCGTCTGCCAGACCGACGCGCCGCCGACCTTCCAGGCATTGGCGCGCTTGGGATCGCGATCGTCCGGCTTCGGCCAGGTATCGGAGCCGAATTCGCCGGGCGCCGGCACCGTATAGAAACGCCATTTCTCCTGGCCGGTCTTGGCGTCAAGCGCGGCTAGAAATCCACGCGTAGAACGATCGCCGCCTGAGATGCCGGTATAGAGGACGCCGTTGTGGTAGAGCGGTGCGCTCACGATGGTGTAGCCGTCCTGCCAGCGGCCGACTTGCGTCTTCCAGAGCGTCTTACCGGTTTTCATGTCGAGGGCAGCGAAGTTGCCGTCTAGATAGCCTAGAAATACCTTGCCTTCGCCGATCGCAACGCCACGGTTCGACCAGCCGCAGCACACCGTATTGATGTTCTGATTGATCCCGGACTTGTTTTCCCAGATCAGCGCTCCGGTCCGGGCGTCGAGTGCAAAGACGTCGTCATTGCCGGTCGAGACATACATGATCCTGTCTTTGACGATCGGCGTTCCCTCCATCGAATATTTCGACCCCAGGCCCGAGCCCAGGTGCACCACAAAGGCACCTTTCAGATTCTTGACATTGTTGCGGTTGATCTGGGTCAGGGTGGAATAGCGGGTATTGCGCCAGTCGCCGCCGATGGTGAGCCACTCCTTGCCGGCAGGCTTGATGAGATCCGGGCCGCGCTGTGCGAGGCCGTCCGTCGGCGCCAACGCTATAGTGGCGCACCCGACAGCAGCGCAAGCCATTGTGGCTATGACAATTCGATTCACGGGCATTTCCCCAAAAGCACTCTTGTTGGGCGGACGATGCCACAGCTTGGGGCAGATGGAAACGTCTGGCGCCTGCGGCAGCATGCGGCATAGAGGGCGGCCGTGGGATCCCACCAAAGACGCAATCCACTAAGCAGTGATTCGCTGGTTGACCAACGGATGGGATGTTTCGCGTTTGGAGTCCCGCCTTTAGGCGGTCCTTCCTTCAAGGAAGAAAGGCCGCCCGCGGCGAAGCCGCCGTGAAGGCGGTACTCCGAACCCGCCCATTCGGAGTTTCGTTGGACAAGCCGTGCCGTCCTGCTTAGCGGTTTCCTGGCGCGAATGGGCGTACCAACGTCGGTTGCGTAGAATTTGCCCTTGGGCGAAACCCCATGGCGAAGAATTTCCGCGCCGGCCTGCAGAACCCGGCGCCGCGCTCGGCAAGGTCGGAAATCAATTCGTCGGTGATGTTGACTCCGGCCTCGGGCTGTTTGGCACTGGTCCAGAATTTCTTCACGGCCTGCCGGGTCTGGTCACCCAGCTTACCGTCGATACGGCCCTTGAGGCAGTCGAGCCGCTTGAGTTCCGTTTGCGCCATTCTTATTTGCTCGGGCGAATTCGCCGGCACGGCGGCAGGCGCATCGGCCACCGCCGGCTTGCCCGGCGCGGTGGTCCCGCTGCCGGAAACATTCTGGGCGAATTGGACGATTTGGCTTATACCAACAGCGCTCGCCTGCACCGTGCACAGCGAAATTGCGATCACGGCCCATCCGGCCCGCCAAACATAAGCATGCATCATCAGTCTCGTGTTAATCATGTGCGCGTCTTCCGCCGCAATAGTCGATGAGCAACTTTAGAGCCGATAACGTCAAGGAAGCAATTGGCATGGGCTGACGCAATTTTTGCGACTCGGAACGCGCGGCTCGCTGGGTTTCGTCGAATGAAACGCCTAGCGGCGCGCAAGAGCGGTGTATTCTTCCCGTGCCTTGACGAACGCGGGAAAGTCCTGGTCGGGGGAAATGGTCCCGCCAAATTCGGAATACATGCGTGCCATATTGGTCGAGATTCGGTCGGAATCGGCCCAGGTCTTGTACTTGCCAAGATCGATGTCGGCCGCGGCACGTCCGGCGGTCACGCCCGCGTCGAAGCGCTTCTTCCCTTCACGCTGGAGAAGGATGAAATAGTCACGCATTTCCGCCAATTCGGCCTTCCCGCCAACCGGCCCATGGCCCGGTACGATTGTCTCCACATCCATTTCAAGGATCTTGTCGCAGGTCTTGATCACACCTGTCGCATAGCCAGAACCGTGTAGCGGAGTAACCCCAAAACTTCCGATATCGCCAGTGAAAAGAATTTTCTGATTGGGCAAGTAGACAAGCGTGTCTCCCGCAGTGTGGGCTAGTCCGGGGTAAATCAATTCAACCTCAGTGGCGTCGTGGTAAAATGTCATTTTTTCGCTGAAGGTTAGATTCGGAAGTGCTAACTTGAAATCCTCGTTGCCATCCGCCCAGTTTTCGCGCTTTGCCCAATTGGCCGGTTTCGGCTGACTAACGAGTTTCGCCATCGTGGCACGACACTGTTCGTGTGCAATCACGTCCGCGACGCCCATGAATTGAATTCCGTTGGTGTGGTCCCCGTGAAAGTGCGTAATGACCGCCTGCCTGAATCGCTTGTTCGTCGTTTGCTGGGCGGCGGCAACAAGCTTCTTGGCCATCAGGGGTGCTGCTGCTCCGTCGATAGCCAGTAGTGAATCAGCTCCTGCAATGACGCCGCAGTTACTGATGTTGAAGCTGCTCCAGCCTGCTGGCTGCAACTGAACAAATGCATAGACGTTGGGCGCAAGCTGTTTCAGCTCTGATCTGATATCCGACGCAAATACGCGGGCGTCTGCTCCATTGAGAACTTGAGCAGGGCTAAACCTCGGAGCTGTCTGCGCTTGCGCTGTTGAGGAAACGTCATTCAAGACGACGCCAGCACCCACAAGGAGCGCAAGTACGTCGCGGCGGTCGATGGTGCGACTGTCAACAAGAGAATGAGCGGTCATTCGGTTTTCCCTTCGCGCGTCACGCAGACGACGCGGTGTCCAGATTGAAGCTCAAGCGTTGTACGCGCTAAGCCACCGACAGTGTGAAAAACAAAGTACCTCAGTCTTGCAGCGATGGGGAAGGGGGGCAAGGGTCGCAACAGGGGGCGACGGCCGCGATTGACTCATAGTCATCGTCGACCCTCGGTCCGGATTCAACCATACATGATTTTGCGCGTGGCGCCGATGGCGCACGTTGCATTCGAACTGGTCGCGACATCTTGCGAACTTTGGCATCGAGGCCCTATCCCCAGCTGGTGAAAAATGCAAGGCTCCGGCTTCCGGTAAGTCGTCGACGCGTTTCAACTCGCACGGAGGAAATAATGACATTTCGGACATTTCTGCTCGCCACCACGGTGTTCACGGTTGCGGGTGCCCTCAGCGCGCAAGCGCAGACGTTGAGCGGCAAGGTCTCCTCGGCCGAGGAAGGCCTGATGGAAGGCGTGCTGGTGAGCGCCAAGAAAGAAGGCGCGACTGTCACCACCACGGTTGTGACTAACGACAAGGGCGAGTTCAGCTTCCCGGCCGGCAGGCTTGAACCCGGCAAGTATACGATCTCGACTCGCGCCATCGGCTACACGTTGACCGGGCCAAAGAGCGTGGATGTTTCGGCGAGCGGTACATCGGCCGACATCAAGCTTGGTCGTGCTCGCAACATCGCCGCGCAGCTTTCCAATGGCGAATGGATGCTCAGTATCCCCGGTCAAGATGCGTTCAAGGCGTCGTTCATGCTCGACTGCCAGGGCTGCCACACGCTCCAGCGCGTGTTCACGGCGACGCATGACGCCCAAGAATGGAAACAGGTTTTCACGCGCATGGGGCGCTACGCGCCTGAAACGACCCCGTTGCATCCGCAACTGATCGTGCAGGGCGGCGCCCGCAGCGAGCGGCCGCGCGTTGCGGCCAACCAGATGCAGCAGGCGGCCGAATATCTGGAGAAGGTGAGCATCGCCAATCCGGATCGGCTCGAATACGAATTCAGGACGCTGCCGCGCCCGAAGGGCAAAGCCACCAAGGTCGTGATCACGGAATATGATTTGCCGCGCAAGGAAGCGCAGCCGCATGACGTGGTGATCGATGCCGACGGACACGCCTGGTACTCCGATTTCGGCAACCAGGTCGTCGGCGAACTCGATCCGAAGACCGGAAAGGTCGCTGATTACAAGCTTGAATTGCTGCGGCCCGCGCAGCCGAAGGGCTCGCTCGACATCGAGCTTGATCCGGACGGCAATCTCTGGATCGGCATGTCGTACCAGGGCGGCGCGTCCAAGATCGACCGCAAGACCAAGAAGGTCACCACCTACCCGCTGCCAGAGGAATGGCTCGACCTCACCACCCAGACCAACCAGGTGACGCCGACCAACATGTATATCGATGGCAAGGTCTGGCTGAGCGACAATGCGACGCGCAACCATTACCGGCTCGATATCAAGACCGGAAAATGGGACAACATCGGCCAGGCCAAGACCGCCGGCGGCCGGGTGATCACCGGCTACGGCAACCCGACCGACAAGGACAACAATCTGTTCATGCTGGAGTTCAGCGGCAACAGCATCGGCATGCGCAACGCCAAGACCGGCGAGGTCAAGATCTGGACGACGCCCAACCAGCGCACTCGGCCGCGCCGCGGCAGGTTCGACGACCAGGGTCGCCTTTGGTTTGCAGAATATGCCGGAAACGCGGTCGGTGTGTTCGACCCTGCGACTGAGCGGATGAAGGAATACAAGATGCCGTCGCCGTGGGGTAACCCCTACGACGCGGTCCCG
>DATGVJ010000231.1:0-2081 GCA_035300505.1 Xanthobacteraceae bacterium | reverse complement strand
ACCGGCGAAGCGGGCACCGGCCCAAGCACCAAGCAAAGCCATCGCTGATTTCGTAACCGGCTTCGATCTCAAGAGCGCGCCGCCCCTCGTGATCGAGCGCGCCAGGATCGCATTCATCGACACTGTCGGGGTGATGCTCGCGGGCAGCCAGACGCCGCCCGCTGATATTGTCTGCGATATCGTCAAGCTTGAGGGCTCGGCGCCCGCCGCCACGATCGTGGGGCGGCCGTTGCGGGCTTCGCCGCAGCTTGCGGCACTCGCGAATGGCGTGGCTGGTCACGCCATGGATTTCGACCTCAACACGGCCACACAATCGGTCGCCGGCGTCATACCGGCGATCCTGCCGGTTGCCGAAACGACGGGGGCCTCCCCTTCCGAGATGCTGGCGGCCTTCATTGTCGCCGCCGAGATCGCTGCCCGGTTTTATCGCGCCGCCCCGGAGCGCTGGCGGAACACCAGCTGGCATGGCACCGGCACGATCGGCACCACCGCGGTGGCAATGGCCAGCGCCCGACTGATGAAGATTCCGGCAGAGAAAATTCCCGACATCGTCGGGATCACGGCGTCGATGGCAGCGGGCTTGAACGTCAATTTCGGCACCATGACCAAGCCGCTGCATTCCGGGCGCTCGGCGCAGCAGGGCATCCTCGCGGCGATGCTGGGCGCGCGCGGCTTTACGGCAAGTGGGTCCGCGCTCGAAGGCCGCGGCGGTTACTTCGAAAGGTTCGTGCAAAATTGGACACTCGAACCGTTCGCAGATCTTGGGCGACGCTACGATCTCGCCGAGTTGGGCTACAGGCTCAAGGCTTATCCGAGCGGGGGACTCGGCCACACGGCCATCGACGCCGCGCTCGAACTGCGCGAGTTGATCAAACTCGACGATATCGCCCATATCGACATCGCGCTTACAAACTTTGTCGCGCGCCGCATCACCGACAAATATCCGCAGACCGAGGAGAGCGCCAAGTTCAGCGGCCCCTATCTCGCCGCCTACACGCTCGTGCACGGCGCCCCGATGTTTGCCGCCTTCACGGAGGAGGCTCTGCACGACGAGGCCGTGCGCAGTTTGGCGCGCAAGGTCTCGCTCGTTGCCTATCCGGAATATGCCGACCTGCTCGAGGATTCCCCCACGAAAGTGACCGTCACCCTCAACGACGGTCGCAAGATCGAGCGGTCGAGATACTACCCGAGCGGCACGATGCAGGTGCCGATGTCGCCGGCGCAGATCAAGGCGAAATTCGACACCTGTGCCGCGCAGGCGATCGACAATTCGGCAGCCGAAAAAATCTACGCGATGCTGAGCACGATCGGCGAGCAGCCCTCGTTTGCCGAGTTCTGGCCGCTGCTGCGGAAGGTGTGAGATTTCACAGATTGACGCAGCGTGACGCCAAATTTGAAGTCTGCTAAAAGCCACGAAGAAAGGCAAGCAACCCAATGGCAAATCTCGATTGGTCACAATGCCCAGCCGTAGAAAGCGTTCCCGGCAGGGTCAGCGGCGCATGGGTGCTGAAAGGGACGCGTATGCCGGTATCGGCAATTTTTGAAAACCTTGAGGCTGGTGCCAACATAGATGACATCTTGGAATGGTTCGATGGCCTTAACCGCGAGCAGGTCAAAGCCGTGATCGAATTTGCTGCTCGAAGCCTGGAAAAGACACCTCAGTAGGCACCGGTTTCTAAATGCGGGTTCTCTTCGATCAAGGAACACCGTTCCGATACGACCGTTTCTTACCGGCCACACAGTTACCACTGCCGCCCATGAAGGTTGGAGCGAACTTCAAAACGGCGATCTTCTCGACGCAGCCGAAGCCGCAGGCTTTGACGTTCTATTGACGACTGATAAAAACATCCAATACCAACAAAACCTTGAAGGTCGCAAAATCGCAATTGTTGTCATACGCGCACAACAATGGCCCGCATTAAAGCCACACGTACGGTTTGTCGTTGCTGCCGTGAACGCCGCTAAACCCGGCACTTATGTTGAGGTTGAGATTCCTTCCGCGTAACCATCTGGTGAAAGACCCTTGGTAGTTTGATGTCCGTTCACTATCTTTCTGCCGTGGCATCAGACGTCAGGTTTGC
>DATGVJ010000230.1:0-2891 GCA_035300505.1 Xanthobacteraceae bacterium | reverse complement strand
GCCGAAAAACCCAACGCCGGTCGAGGCCATGGCGCATCGGCTGAAAACGCCAGAAGGCAGGAAGCTCTATTCTCTGCGTAAACAGATCCCGGAACCAGTGTTCGGCATCATCAAATCGGTCCTCGGATTCCGCCAGTTCCTACTGCGCGGGCTCGACAAGGTGCGTGGCGAGTGGAGCCTCGTGACCATGGCATGGAACATCAAGCGGATGTTCACCCTCAGCTCCGCCTGATCCTGCCGGACGCGGGTCCCGGCTGCGAAAAAAATGGCCGCAGCGCGACATGGGCGGTCACAACGCGGTCGGGACGCCATCAGGTGCCCGTCGCTGTTCTGCCGACGGCAAAATCGCTCTCGGCCTTCAGTCTCAAACCTCAGTCCGACAGGCTGCTAGGTATGCCCTTCTCAACCGAACGTAACGTACGGATTACCCTCCGTACAATGGTCCGGTCCATCTCCATGGGTAAGCTTGCAGTGTAGCTTGCGCAACCGAACGGCAGGAGAGCTGGAACTGCCCTACGGAAAAACACCAGGAGGCAGGAACGAGTCATGGACTGGATGTTCGACATTGTCGGACGTTTGATTGCCCGGTTGCAGAAGCCGGACAACCACTGTGAGTCGTTCAGTGTTGGCGATTCGACGGCCTTAAGTGACACCCTTCGACCCGGTGATGTTTTGCTGGTGGAGGGCAAAGGTCGTATTTCCGGCAGCATCAAATATCTCACTCAATCGACCTGGTCGCATTCGGCGTTGTACGTCGGGCCGATAGCCGGCGCCGCGACCGAGGGCGAGCCCCACGTCCTGATCGAAGCCAATATCGACGAAGGTGTCGTGTCGGCACCGCTATCGAAATATCTGCATTGTCAAACCCGCATCTGCCGGCCGGTGGGCCTGAGCGAGGCAGACTGCGAAAAGGTCTGCCGCTACGCTACCGAGCGCATTGGTCTGAGCTACGATTTCAAAAATGTCATCGACCTGATGCGTTATCTATTGCCATGGCCAGCGGCGTGGCGTCGGCACCGCCGAACGATCGCGCTTGGCTCCGGCGATGCCAGCCGCATCATCTGTTCCTCGTTGATTGCGCAAGCATTCGACGCCGTTCGTTATCCGATCTTGCCCAAGATCACCCGCGTCGAGAGCCAGACAGCGCCGCGCGAAATCGCCGAGATCCGTCACCCGTCGTTTTATTCGCCGCGCGACTTCGATATTTCGCCCTACTTCATGGTGGTGAAGCCCACACTGGCGCGCGGCTTCAATTACAAAGACATGCATTGGGCCGATCTTCCCCGGGTTCACACCGCACAGGTCACGCTCGCTCCGGAGATCGAAGGCGCGATCGCGCAGGTGGCCTAAGCCGGGTGCCGCGTTTCAGTTCACCCTGCCGCTGAACGCAGATACTGCGTCATGGGATTGCGCCGATTTTCGATGTGCCTGACCCCATTGCAGCAACGACCAGGGACTGATGATCTTATCGCGTTGCAAACAATCCGTTCGCCGTTGCGACGATCCAGCGGTTGCCCCAACGCACGATCGAGTCGACGCGGCCCACCCCCGGCAACGTGTCCCCGCGTGTCACGGTCCAAACGCCGTCGGGGCCCTCGAGAATTGCCGTTGCGCCGCGCACCTCACGGACTGTCCAACCCTCGATAGTCGTCGGCCTGGTCTCGGGGACCGCCACCATCATCTCGCGCGGCGGGACCGAGGCGCCGGATGGACTGGTGTTTGGCTGCACGACCGAGGCTGTGCGCGAGGATGCGGCGACCACGGCAGTGCCTAGCGAACCCGTCGTTGCCGGTGCTTTGCGAACAAGGCCATCGGTTTTGGCGGCTGACTTTGTTTCGGCGTCGGGAATACGACGCAAATACGTGACCTTCTGTGTCGCCGGGCTGAAGGCCGCATCAATATTTGAAAAACGATACCAGTTTGCGCCGCCGGCCCATCCCAGTCCAAACGCGGCGACCAAAGCGGCTGCGATAAGCCGGGCGTTGTGTCGGCCTCTGCCGTCGCCGTTGGGCGATATCAAGACATCGTCTCGACTGCGACTGGACAAATCCAGTGGGCAGATGATTGCAGGCTGCGTCGGATCCTCGCCAACCTGGCCGACGGCCGTATCTTCTAGCGGCTCCATCTGTCCAGGGGGATTCTGCTGTTGGCCTTGCATGATCGGACCCTCTTGTGATTGTCGAATGATCATGCTTGCGGCTAAACGGAATCTTAACGCGAGGTCAGGCCGGCCAAACCGAATCCTGCAAGGCGGTACGAAGGGAAGACCGCACGTTACCTGTCAGCCGCCCGTCAGCGGCGGCCAATGCCACGCGCGTTCCAACTGCTCCAACTCACGCTGGCGAGGCTCTGAAGGTCGGTCGCGACCGGCCGCCTGGTTTGCCTCTCATGGGCGGCGATGCATCGCTCGGATTCCGCGATCTTCCGCTTCAGGCTGGCTATGGTTTTTTGCGTTTGGCCGGTCGAGCCGGACATCTCGCCCACCGTAAACCGGACTGTTTCCAGGGCCTTCACCGCGTCACGGTTCTTCTTGAGCTGAACCCTGTGCCAGGCGATGTCGCTATTGCTGTCCGCAATCATGTAGCAGCCCCGCGATCTTGAGACTCGGGTATTTTCGAATGGTTAAGGATCGGCGGGCTTGGTTAACGATCGGTTAATGGCGCGGCTTTTCAGCTCCTCGCAGCTCTCCATCAGGCTGGCGAGGACTTCCCCACTCAAGGAAGTCGCACGAGGTTGCGAAACAGCGATTGCGCGACAGTCACGAATGGCTGTGCCAAGCCCTATTCCCTGCCGATGCCCGCCGGTATAGTTTAACGATGCCGAGATCACGTTATGACAACCGCAGCGATGACACTTTATACCTGGTGGCGCTCTCAAGCGTCATTCCGCGT
>DATGVJ010000229.1:0-2482 GCA_035300505.1 Xanthobacteraceae bacterium | reverse complement strand
TGGCTTAAGGGGACACGCATGGGCGAAACCTTTCTTCTGCTCTCATGCGGAGCCGCTTTCATAACAGGAATCGTGATCGCGGCGTCGAGTCTATTCGGTTAGCGTTGGCCGTGGGCGTCACTCAGGTCCCTCCAAAGATCGGGATACCGATGGAGAAGGATTACCTCATCCTCAAACCTGCCTCGGCCTCTCGCCCCTCCGGGGAATGGAATGACGACGATTTCGACGTGCTCGCCAACGGCGAAGTTGTCGGCCGCATCTTCAAGGTGAACGCCGCGCCGGTAGGAAGCCCGTGGATGTGGACGCTGGCCTTCGGACACCACGAAGATCGCACGCCAACCTACGGCTACGCCGCAAGCCGCGAGGGGGCTATGGCTGCATTCGCCAGGAGCTGGCGGCGGGAGTGATTAGATGCCGTAATGGGCCTTCTCTGAGCGATGAGTTGATGTGGCTGTCCCCCGATAGATGATGAAACGGGGTCACGACGTTGAGTCGGCCCCAAGCATCTGGAGACGGAGGACAGCCATGGAGCATTATGCAGGAATCGACGTGTCATTGGAACTCTCGAGCGTGTGCGTTGTGGACGCACAGGGTAAGATCGTAAAGGAGGCGAAGGTCGCGAGCGAACCCGAAGCTGTTGTTGCTTTCTTTGAGGCGCTTGGCTTTGCAGTGAAGCGGATCGGACTTGAGGCTGGGCCATTGTCGCAATGGCTACATGCGGGATTAAAGGAAGCAGGGTTCGAAACCGTTCTGCTAGAGACGCGGCATGTGAAAGCGGCCTTGTCAGCGATGACGGTAAAGACTGACCGCAAGGATGCGCGCGGGCTTGCACAGCTGCTGCGGATGGGATGGTTCCAGCAGGTGCACGCCAAATCGATGGCATCGCAGGAAGTGCGGGCACTGCTAGTCGGGCGCAAGCAGCTGCTGGGACGGCTTATCGATGTGGAATTAAGCATCCGGGGAATATTGCGCGGTTTTGGCCTGAAGGTTGGTGCGGTGACGCGCAAGGGGTTCGAGGCGCGGATTCGGGAGTTGGTGACGGGCCACGCCACATTGGAGCGCATCGCCGAGGCGATGCTATCGGCGCGGGCTGCATTGAAGGCGGAATACGAAAAGCTGCACAAAGCTGTACTTGCGATCGTTCGTGAAGACGCGGTCTGCCGAAGGCTGATGACAGTGCCGAGCGTTGGTCCGCTGGTGGCAATAACCTACAAATCGGCCATGGACGATCCGAGCCGCATCGCGAAGTCGAAGGCGGCAGGAGCGCTGTTCGGGCTCACACCGAAGAAGTATCAGTCGGGTGAAAAAGATGTCACTGGCGGGATCACGCGGACCGGCGACGAGATGGTGCGCACGGCACTCTATGAAGCTGCCAATGTTCTGCTGTCGCGGATAACGCGGTTCTCCAAGCTCAAACGCTGGGGGATGGACGTCGCCAAGCGGCGAGGTTCAAAGCGGGCGAAGGTCGCCTTGGCTCGCAAGATCGCAGTAATCCTGCACCGCATGTGGATTGACGGCACAACTTACCGGTGGGCCGAGGCGAAACCGATCGCAGCGCAGGCTTGATCAAGGAGGAATACGAGACGCAAGCGGGCCGAACAGAGGCCCCTACTGCCCGAAGTCCCGTCGCCGGGACGGTGGATGCGGTAAAGCCGTTACACGCCCCGTGGCCGTCATCCGACGAACCACGCGTATCTAGATAGGCTCACCGCTCCCTCTGACAGCATAGTGTGGCGGCCTCAGCGTCGACCACGGACAGAAGCGTGAGCTCGGCGGCGTGACGATCGGGGAACAGTTGACATCAACGGGCCCATTACAGAAGGGCGTGTACTCATAAATCGCCCACTCATGTCCGCTGTTGGGCAAACCCGACATTGAACCGACGTCGCCGAATGTCTGCTTATGACCCAAAGCGGACATCGGCTGCCCAAATTTGTTGTGATGCACAACGCCGCATTCCCGTGTGTTCGAAACGCAACATGCCGGGAAGAACCGCGGTGACTGCGCCACAAGCAAATAGTGTGTGTCTCCCCGAATAAGTAGCATGAAGGGCACACGGTTGGCTCGGGGCCATGATGCGCGTGTTGCGCCAAAGCATCGCGTCTGCCGGGGCGGCTCTTGTCACCGCGCTGACCGATAATTTCAAGCTCTCGTTGGCAGGCGGCACCGGCGTCACCAGCGGCGACAACAGTGCCTCCTAAAACTCCGGACCTTTCGCCTTCGGTAATATCCGCGTCGCTCTGTGGCGAATGGCATTTTTCGCCTCTCTTCCGAAGAGGTCATTGGGGGCGTTTGATGAGAGCGACAGCGAAGTGGACATTTCTGGTTGCCGTGATGGCAATGACGGCCAGCGTGAATGCGTGGGCGCAGACTCGCGACCGCTCCGTGGACGCGCAGGCGCCGGCTGAAAAGCCAGTGACGCCAGAACTCCCGCCCGTGTTCACCGTCAACAACAACATCGTCGGGTATTACTACCTACCCA
>DATGVJ010000228.1:0-3458 GCA_035300505.1 Xanthobacteraceae bacterium | reverse complement strand
TGCCGAAAGTTAAAGGTCCTCGTGTGGGAACTGGTTGCTGGTTCGAGTCCGATCAGCTCCACCACGCAGTCGCCTACAACCGGAGAATTCCTGGACATTCCGACCCTCGCGCAAGCAGCTACTCTGGCAAACACGCATCATTGTTTTTGGAACCGAGTTCAACCGGGCGGGAGCCCCTCCGTTTATTGGCACAAAACCGTTTGTTGAAGAACGTGTTCTGAGCGCTGCCAGCGCTGCTCGCGGCGGACGGCCCCGGCACAATCACGCGTTCGCGCGGGAGGTGGGCAGGGAACGGCTTGCGTGACGGCTTGTTACGCGTGAAGGCGCGAACCGCCGTCGTGTTGTTCTCATTGGCCTTCTCGGCCATAAGCTTGTCTTCAGCGGCTGCGGCTTCAAGCTCTTCAAGTTCAAGTTCCATCTGCTCGATGAGGCGCGCCTTGCGCTCATTGCGCGGTCCATAAATCTCGCGCTTGAGCTTTTCGATCGTAAGCCGCAGATGCGTGATCATGTGCTTGCGTCCGGATATAAGATTGCGAGGCATCATATTAAGCGTCGAGCAAGTTAAACTCCTGCTCGAGCCCTCGGTCGGTTGATATCCGCGATCAAAGCCCCTTGATCAGCCCGGCATCGATCAAAAGGCGATTGAAACGGCGGGCCTCGGCCCCACTCGCGCAATCGTAAAACAGCCCTTCGCATCGGTCGAGAATACGCCTCTGCTCGGCAAAGGAGGAATCAAGCCGCAAACCGGCGGCTTCCTGAATGATCAACGGCAGGTAGGGCGCATCGAGCACATCGAGCGCCGAACGCACATCCACGGGCTTGAAGTTCAAAGCATCGATCGCATAATAGGTCGAGTAGTAAAGCGGATCATACGACATCAAGCGACGGCGGCGCTCATCGACATCGCCCGTTGGATCGATGATGTGCTTGGCAAAATGCGGCTGATGGTCGCCATAGCGGACAATCAGGAACGACTCCTTCGGGTACTCGCGCGTGAGCCGCGCCAAGAATTCTTTGTAGTCACGTTCCGTCATAGCTTGCCGGCGCAAATACTCGTTGGCCTCCGGCATTGCATTGCCGGGATCGCTCCAGCCCGCGGGCGTGAGTTCTGCATGGAACTGATAGTCCCAGGTGAAATGGTTTGCGGTCAAATAGACAAAAAGAAACAGCGGTCCATGCATGCGCTCGCGCTCGATCAATTGCGAGGCCCGATCGAGATAGAACCGATCCGGTTCGAAGACGCCGCTGCCGAGATCTTTGCCGTCGACAAAATCGTCGATCCCCGTCCCCATATAGAATGAACGTGCGGCAAGAAATCCTCCGAAGGCAGGATAGATCGCATGGGTGCGATAGCCACAACGTCGCAATGATGAGGCCAAACCACGTTCGACCCGGCCCGCCGCAATCCTGGTCACGAAGAACCGGAATCGACCGTAGGAACGGGTCGACAGCCCGCTGAGCACATTATATTCGGTGTACCAGCTTGGGCCGCCGGCGCCTTCGACCAGCAGCTTGCGGGCCTTGCCATCGAACGAGCGGAAATGCTCCCCGTAGCCTTGCGGTACTCTGACGCTCTGGGCCGCACGCAGATCAAAACTGCCCTCGTCATGCACCATGATGATGTGCGGGCGCTTTCCGGTTGGCTGACAATCATCTGCCGCATCTTGTCTGAGCCGATCGACGGCCGCGTTGTCTGCTTCGAGGTAACCGTGGCCCCAATAGGCTGCGAGTGCTTCCACGCCTGAGTGCACAAAGTAGGATACATAATTTTCGTTGCCGAACGAATCGCCATGCTCCACCCGAGTTGCATTGCCCAATGCGACGATGACCGCAAGACAAGCCGCCGCACCGACCATCGACACCACGCGTCGTACACGAAATGGATCGATCCTCCAGAGCAAGAAGACCACCGGTATAAATAAGAGGATGGCGGTAGCGATCGCGACGCGCACCTTAGGAAACATCATCCAAAGAAAGGCAAACGTATCGCCGTCGATGATCATGACATCGATGAAGCTCACCGACATCGAGAGGACACCGAATTTGAAACGCGAGACGATGATCAGGATCCCGAGCATCAGCAGCGACAGGGCCGCCGAAAGGCCCGGCCGGCACAGCACCACGAGCCAGAGGAAATTCAGCAAACCCCACGCGGCGGCGAAGATCGCCATCCGCTCAAGGCCGGTCTCGCTCCACGCCAAGGTCGCAAGCGCTGCCAGATGGAATGTCGCGACCGGGACCAGCGTCGCGGCACCGTGCCTGGACCAGGCGCCGAGCAGAGTCGACCGCGGGGCCGGGGGCGAAGAGGATACCGTCATTGGATGGGATGACTTTCAAAGGTTCTTGATAAGGCCGGCATCGATAAGCAGCCGATTGAAGCGCTTCGCCTCGGCCCCTTGCGCGCAGTCATAGAACAGCCCGCGGCAACGTTCGAGGATTTTCTTCTGTTCCGTAAATGGCGGAAGGCCGGCGGCCCGCTGTACGACCAACGGCAGAGAAGGCGCATCCAGCAGGTCGGATCATCAGCCCGATTTCGAGCCGGGCGACCTACCCATGCAGGCGCCGAGCCGGTACGAGCTTGTCCTTGAGTGTGCTGCCGGTGTCCCAGAGCCCATCCGCCGGGGCACGGGTGTACGGCGTTAAGCCACCCAACGTCTCAGTCAGCTTTGCTCGAACCACTTAAAGCGGGAGAAGTATCTGCACGAGGTAAGGCATGGCCGCGGCGGCTAACTGTGCGCGGCCGAGAGTTCTCGCTTGGTAGGCCCTCGCCAACAGCCCCAATTGGTGAGCAAATCGGCGGGGTCGTGGTAAATCGCAATCACCCCCCGACCGTGCGCGGGACACCGGGGACTTCCCGTCCTGACGGCAACCGAAGATTTCCGTTTGTAGAAATGTCAATGAACAGCGGCCTCCTCGAGTTCGAGTGCCTAGTGTTCGACCAGGTGAGCTGGTCGAACACCCTCATGTTCCATAACACTCTGGTGGTCGGTTCGAGTCCGACCAGCTCCACCACGCAGTCGCCCGCAACCAGAGAAATCCTGCTTTGAGAAACGAATGCCGCACCGGCCAAGAAGCAAAGAGGTGAATCCCTGGGGCAGACCGGACGACGCATCCAAATGGCGGAGGCCGATCGGTTCGCAGCCAATCTCTTGCCCATTGCGCAGCATCAATCGGCCCGGCCAATTGGCATGGTCACCATTCGCCAAGACCCTCAACGAACGCGGCGTTTCGAACAGCCCGTGGCGGGGCAATGGCATGTGTCGTCCGTCGCAAATCTGCTAAATTAACAAGTTACGGCGGAACTCACCAGTAACCGATCATACGCCCGGCGCCGATTGAGGTCAGCCAAAAGAACAACGACGTGCCGCCCATGGCGGCGAGGCGTCGGCGCTCCGTATACGTCAGGTCGCGGTTCTTATACGCGCGCCAGGCGGATGAACGGTGAACGAGGAACACGT
>DATGVJ010000227.1:0-11607 GCA_035300505.1 Xanthobacteraceae bacterium | reverse complement strand
CAGCCACCAGCGTGCTATTTTGATCAAAGGCGACGAGGGATCGGCTTAAGTCGTTCCGTTGCATCGGGGCGCTCCATCGGTTGGTTTTGGAAGCAACGATGGTGCCACACCCTCGTCGCCTGCCCCATAGCATCTCTCCCCGGAGGGGAGAGGGAGTCGCCCGAGTGTGCCGGGAGATCAGCGGCTAACACGGGGGCCCACTCTCCTTCCAGTCGCCTTGTTGACGGCAAAGCGCTAAAGATTGGAACGACAGGTGATTGCATGCGCATTGCGTGTCGACATACCCACGACGGGAGGATGCCATGACCTTCGTTGCGTGCTTTTTTCGGAAATCGGGGATGGCCTCGATCTGCGTCGCTGGTTCAATCGCGATCGGATTTACGCTCGCGGTCCCCCAGGCTTCAGCACAAACCTACCCGACGCGCCCGGTGCGCATGGTCATCGCCTTCCCGCCCGGCGGCCCGACCGACTTCGTCGGGCGCATCCTCGCCGACAAAATGAAAGACCTGCTGGGCCAACCCGTCATCATCGAGAGCAAGCCGGGCGCCAACGGGGCGATCGGCGCCGACTATGTGGCCAAGGCCGAGCCCGACGGCCACACGATTTTCCTCACAACCGCAGGTGCGGTGGCGATCTCGCCCGGCATGCGCAATGATTTGCCCTACGATACGATGCGCGATTTCGCCCCCATCAGCCTCATCGTCCACAACACCACGCTCCTGGTGGTGCGCACCGAACACAGTGCCAAGACGGCGGGCGATTTGGTTGCGCTGGGGCGGCAGAAACCGGGCGCCATCGCAATTGCCTCGACCGGCATCGGCAGCATGCCGCACCTCGCGCTTGAACTCATTCAAGTGTCAGCCAATGTGAAATTCCTGCATGTTCCCTATCGCGGCGCCGCCCAAGCCCTGACGGATCTCATCGGCGGGCAGGTCGATGGCATGTTTGCGGACGCCCCGGTGCTGATGCCGCAGATCGATGGCGGCAAGATCAAGCCGCTCGGGGCCGCAGCAGGCGCCCGCAATCCAAGACTCCCCAACGTGCCGACGCTCGCCGAACAGGGCCTGCCGGACACGACCGCCGACAACTGGTATGGCCTGTTGGCACCGGCCCACACGCCGCCGGCAATCATTGCGCGCCTCAATAATGTGCTCACAGCGGCCCTCAATGATCCGGCGATAAATGCCAAACTCGTCGAGTCGGGCGCCGTCCCGGCACCGACAACGCCTGCGGAGTTCAGCGCGTTCTTGCGCAGCGAACTCGCACGCTGGGGCAAGATCGTGCGCGACAAAGAGATCAAGGAATAGGCTACAATCCGTAACGGGCCCAAAGCGCACGCGCCTCCAGCGCCGACAGGAGATCGCCGGCAAGATCGCTCGTAAGACCGCTCGTAAGTTCTTGGCGATCCAAAAGCATGGCCATCTCGCCACCGCCCGGCCGCAGACGGGAAAGCAGCCCACGTGCCGGCGCAACGACCGGCATCAGCACCTCTTCGCCAAAACGTTCGCGCAAGACGGAACGCAAATCCCCGATCGCATCGGCTAGTCCGAGTTCAACCGACTTGCGGCCGGCCCAATATTCGCCGGAGAACAAATCTTTTTCCGGACCTTTGAGGCGCACGCCCCGGCTGTCCATGACGAGGGCGATGAAGTCGTCGTGAATCTCCTGCTGGATGGCCTTGAGACGATCGACGTCTTGCGGATTCTCGGGCAGGAACGGATCGAGTGTCGCCTTGCGCTCACCCGACGTGTAGATCCGGCGGTCGACCCCGATCCGCTCCATCAGCTTGGTAAAGCCGAAGGTGGCGCCGACAACACCGATTGAGCCAAGGATGGACGACGAATCGCAAATGATCTGGTCGCCCGCACATGCGATCATGTAACCGCCGGACGCGGCGACATCCTCCGCAAATGCGATAACAGGCAACTTGTGTTCGTCCGCAAGCGCGCGAATGCGCAGATAGATCAGGTGCGACTGCACTGGCGAGCCGCCTGGTGAATTAATGAGCAGCGCCACCGCCCGGGCATGGCGCATCTTGAAGGCACGTTCGAGCACCGGGGCGACACCGCCCAGTGTGAGCCCGGGCCGCAAAGGCGTCGACATCCCGATCGCGCCAGACAGCCGAACCACCGGTACGACCGGAATGTCGCTACGCAGCCGCTTCGGCAGCAATGGACGCAACGCGTCGCGAGCACCGCTGAGGAGTTGTTTGAATTCCGAATTTTTCTGGTCAGTCATAGGATCCTGCGCCCGCCGAGCCCCAACCACATAGTGTTGTCCCCATGTCGGTGCAAGTTACGGCTGGACCAACACCAGTTCCTGGCCGCCGCGCAGCACGGCTTCGACTTCCGGCGTCGGGCGTCCGTCCCCGCCGTTGAGAGTCAATCCCGGCAACAAGCGAAGCGGCGCGCGACCTGACAGCGTGGCCCGCACAATGATGCGAATCGCGTCCTGGCCGGGCCTCGGATAAACCGGGAGCATCACCACTCCGCCAAAGTTCGGCGTCAAAGCATCGAGGACATCGGCAAGACCATCTGCGCGCCAGATCATGGTGAGTGAACCACGTGGACGCAACAGCCGCGCGGCCGTCTTCGCCCAGCCGGCCAGCGTCTCATGCGTTGCCTCATGGGCCAGACGACGCCCGTCGTCGGGCGAAATTTGCTGCCGCGCCGCGTCATTGAACGGGGGATTCATGAGCACCGCTCCGGTGCTCCCGGGCGCCAGGCCGGCACACGCAAAGGTACGCGCCGGCGCCCGCACATCGAGCGCAACTGCCCGCACGCGACCCGTGAGGCCATTCAGTCCCACATTGGCATCGGCCAATGCAACGAGTTCTGGGTCAATCTCGACGAGCGTAACGTTAATGCCGGTGGTGCGGATCGCCAGCGCAAGGCCGGCGGCCCCTACCCCTGCCCCAAGGTCGACCACGCAGTCACCAGGCTCCGTCCGGCACGCCGCCGCGAGCAAGATCGCGTCATGACCCACCCGGTGGCCGCGTGTTGGCTGGCGCAACCGCAACCGGCCGCCCAATACGGCATCTTCCGATATTTCACTCCGTGATAGGTCTGTTGTCATCGGGGAACTCTTCGCCGCACTAGTGCCGCGCTTCAGCTAAAAAGTAAGGGATTGCAGTGGCGTAGGGGCGGCCCTTTCTTGTGGCCGCCCGTCGGCCCACATAACGGGCGCATTTGTAGAACACCGGGCGGCCCCTACGCAAAACGAATCCTTTCAATTAAGATGAAGCGTGCCACTAGTCCGGGCGAAGTTCGTGTCCAAGCCCGGCATCTTGCAGCAACTGGCGGGCGCTGGCGATGGTTTGATCCTCGACGAGGACACGGCGCGGCAAAATCCCGATTGAGCCTTCCAGCACGCTCATATTGCCATCGACAACCATATGTGGAATTTCGGCACCCTTGAGCAGGGCTTCGATTACCGAAACCAGTACGGGGTCGTTGGTGCGGATAAGTTCGCGCAACACAATCTCCTCAGGTTAGGGAATTTCTATGGGCGTTGCCATTTTGGTGGAGGCCTCTTGCGTCAGTCTGGCCATTCAAGAGGGTCTGGACATTGGTGCCGACCCTCACGACATATCAGCCAGAAGCCTTCCTTGCTGTGGCATATCGAGCCCGGCGGGTTTGGCGGCTCTTGCCGCCACATTGCGCACTTGCCGCAACGCCATAGCATTTCTATTGTCGCATGTCCTCGCGTCTCGGAGAGTTCCTTGGCCGTCATCGTCCCTTTCGAAAATCCCTCCACCCCGTCCATCAAGCACCTGATCGACCTTACCGCCGCCGACATGGAGCGCGTCAACACGACCATTCTGTCGCGCACCGGTTCAGAAGTGACGATGATCCCCGAGGTTGCCAATCACCTCATCGAATCCGGGGGCAAGCGGCTGCGCCCCATGTTGACGCTGGCGATGTCGCGGCTCGTCGGCTATTCCGGCGACCGCCATGTCAAGCTCGCGGCCGCCGTCGAATTCATGCATACCGCGACACTGCTGCATGACGACGTCGTAGATGAAAGCGAAATGCGGCGCGGCAAGTTGGCCGCCCGCCTGCTCTGGGGCAACGAAGCAAGCGTGCTGGTCGGCGACTTCCTGCTCGGCCAGGCATTCAAGATGATGGTCGAGGTCGGCTCGCTGCGGGCGCTGGAAATCCTGTCGAACGCCGCCGCCATCATCGCCGAAGGCGAGGTCATGCAGCTTTCCGCGGCCAAGAACACCGCCACGACCGAAGACGAATATCTCTGCGTCATCCGTGCCAAGACCGCGGAGCTGTTCGCGGCGGCCTGCGAAGTCGGCCCGGCGCTCGGCTCCCGGCCGAAGGACGAGCAGTCGGCCTGCCGGTCGTTTGGAATGAATCTCGGGATTGCGTTCCAACTCGTCGACGACGCCCTGGATTACGGCGGCAAGGCCACCAAGCTTGGCAAGAATGTCGGCGACGACTTCCGCGAGGGCAAGATCACTCTTCCGGTCGTGTTGTCATACCGGCGCGGCTCGGAAACCGAGCGCGCGTTCTGGCGACGCACCTTACAGGACGGCGAAGCCTCCAACGCCGACCTCGACGAGGCTATTTCGCTGATGGCCAAGCATCGGGCGATCGAGGATACGGTACAGCGCGCGCGTCACTACGGCGCGATTGCCAAAGACGCCCTCGCCTTGTTCCCTGCTTCGCCTATGAAAGCAGCGCTCGAAGAAGCCGTCGAGTTCTGTATCGCGCGATCGACCTGACGGCTGATGCATTTTTCGATTTTTTCGTAGGGGTGGGCAAAGGCGCCTGGCACAATGGTCGATTATGCAACGGCCCTTCGTGGCGCCGTGCCCACGCGTCCCCGCGCGCCCGTTCATCGACGCGTGGGCACGGCGCCCCGATAGACCATTTGTTTGTTCGACCATTGTGCCAGGCGCCTTTGCCCACCCTACCAATCTGGCCATTGTTAGTTAACCAAGTGTCGTTGCCCTAACCCACCAGCCCCCATGGTGTTTGCGCAGTTCCGCTGCCGCGGCCTTTGCGGCACGCTGCGAATCAAACAGGCCGAAGCAGGTCGCGCCCGAACCCGACATTCGCGACAGACGACAGCCCGCGAGCTTGCGCAGGGCGCCGAGCACTTCGGCAATAACCGGCTGCAGCGAGATCGCGGGGGCTTCAAGATCGTTCGTTCCACCCAAAACGTGGGAAAGATAGCCGGAACGATCCGTCGGTATGCCCACAGGCACCGCCATGGGTGCGCCGCCGGCATGCCGCGGGGCCGTAAGCGGGGGAGCCGCCAGCGGCGCAGCCGCCAGCTTGGCAAAAACGTCGCGTGTCGGAACCGCCACACCGGGATTGACCAGAACGGCCGGCAGGCGCGGGACATCCAGTGGTGGCGACAAGACCTCGCCGATGCCGCGCATCACCCGTGCACGCGGGACGAGGCAAACAGGCACGTCCGCCCCGACCACGCGCGCAGCCTCGTATAGACGAGAATCATCGAGTGGAATGCGATTGGCATGTGCCAAGAGCCGCAACGCCGCCGCGGCGTCCGAGGACCCTCCCCCGACGCCTGCCGCGACGGGAAGGCGCTTCGACAGAACGAAGTGCCCGCACTTGAGACCTTCGACTCGTTCGGCGAGCGCGCGGGCCGCCTTGATCACGAGATTGTCCTCGATCGTGCCCGATGCGGCAGCCGTCGAGCCGCGCACCTCCAGATTCAAGCCTTGCAGATTCAAGGCTTGTAGATTCAAGTCTGGTAGATTCAAGTTTTGGAGGGCCTTGTTGGGCGCGGGCGCAAACGTGATCGTATCGCCGATGTCGGCGAAAACGACCAGACTCTCGATCTCATGATAACCGTCGACCCGGCGGCCCATGACGTGCAACGTGAGATTGACCTTGGCTGGCGCCGTTTCGGCGCGAGCCGCCGACACGCCTCAGCCACCACCCGGTGGTTTCTTGTTGCGTTCGTCGACCGACGCCGCTGCCGGTTCATCGGTGAGACCCGACTTGAGCTTTTCCAGAATCTTCGGGAGATCTTCCGCCTCCGGCTTGAGATCACGGGCATGCGACCACTGGAACCCGGCCTCAAGGTTTCGACCAACCTTCCAATAAGCGTCGCCAAGGTGGTCGTTGATGGTCGGATCTTCAGGCTTGAGTTCGACCGCATGTTCGAGGTGCTTCACCGCCTCCTCGAAATTGCTGATACGGTAATAGGCCCACCCGAGAGAATCCACGATGTAGCCGTCATCCGCGCGCTGCTCGACCGCGCGCCGGATCATACGCATGCCTTCGTCGAGGTTGATGCCCTGGTCGACCCAGGAGTAGCCCAGATAATTCAGTACCAGCGGCTGCTCGGGGACCAACTCAAGCGCCTTCTGGAAGTCGCCTTCCGCCTTCGCCCATTGCTTGGCGCGCTCGTTGCAAATTCCTCTGAAATAGAAGATCACCCAATTCGACTTATCGTCCTTCTTGATCGTATCGATGCCCTTGGAATAGCTCTGCGCACATTCGGCATAGAGCTTGCGGCCGCGCTGAACATTGCCCAGCGCCGTGACGGCTTCGAGATCGGTTGAATTCTCAGCGACCAGCTTGGCAAGAACGACCATCGCTTCATCGGAACGTTCAAGCGCATCGAGCCCCGAAGCGCGCTGGATCTGGGCATTGCGGTGCATCGGCGAATTCGCCGGCACGCGCTCGTAAATCTTGTTCGCATATTCGTATTTCTTGGTGCCCTCATAAATATCCGCGAGTGAGAGCAGTGCCATCGAGTGGCTGGGCGCCAAATACAGAGCCAGTTGCAGGTATATGGTGCCGAGATCCTCGTTGCGCCGTCCGAGCGCCGCGCCAAGCCCGTACAGGGCTTCTGCCGCACCTGCCTGAATAGAATCGGCCATCGCCGGCAGGCGCTTACCGGTATTGACGTCGTTGATCGCCTCGGTAATCAGCGGATGCCGCGGCAACTGCTCATCAAAAGCCCGATAGATTTTCAGGCCTTCGTCCTTGTTGCCTTGGCGCACCAAGTTGGTGCCGTAGGCCTGCACGATGCGCAACGCATTTTGATCGAGCGCGTAAGCTTTCTCATACCGTTTGGTCGCGTCCTTGCGCTGCCCCACCAGATCAAGAATGAGCCCCGCATGGAGGTTCTTGAAAAGATTATACCATTCCGGTCCGTTCAATTTATCGATGGCCTCGAGCGCCATCTTGTTCTCATTGGCAGTGGCCTGGGTCCAGGCCGAGAGCAAAGTTGCCGCAAGGTCGGTGATCTGGCCGCGGACCGATTGGCTGAGTTCCTGGCGTGCCTTCGGATATTGCTTTTGCTTGATCGCGCGCACCCCGAGCACCAGGCGGGCAATCCGATGGTTCTTGTCGACCTGCAACACCCTTTCGGCAAGCCGTACGGCTTCGTCGACTTCGCCGTTCTGAAGCACGGAAAGAAAGGCCTTTTCGAGCAGTTCGTTATTGCGCGGATCGAGCCGGAGCGCCGACCGATAATAGGTCGCCGCCGCCCCTGTATCGCGTTCGTTCCCAGCATGGCGCGCCGCCAGAAAGGTCCCGGAAATCGACGACCGTGAATAGGTCGCCGTCGGGGATTGCGATTGGGGTTGAGCTTGGGATTGCGTTGGGGCCTGCGATTGCCCTTGCGCCTGAGCGGTTGGCAGCCCTCCTGCAAAGACCAGCCACGTGAGTGCACACATGAGCGTAATGGCGGCGAGCGCGGGCGGGGCCGTGCGCTTGAACAGGTTTGAAGATTTCACGGCTCGGTCGACTCCATCTGGTGGGCCCATCCCGCAATGGCCGGGCGGGGCCAAATTTAGCAGATAAACATCCAGTTTAGCAGTTTCGAGTGCCAGCAGCCTAGTGCATCGATTCCAATGTTCGCATCAATTTGCCGAGATACGAGGCTTCAAATTCAATGCTTGGTGCGTGAGCAGCCCGCCCATTTTATTTGCAAGACTGGAGCATCGCGCCCCTAGCCCGGATATCTCACACCTATGTGTGCGATATCCGGGCTAGGTATCCAGGTGCCAACGAGCGCCCCATTGCCGACGCAACAAGCGCCCTTGTTCAGAATGGCCTGTTTGGGCGGGCGCCGCAAGAACATGGCCACAGGAACATAGTGCAATAACGCGGCCTGGGTGGACGGCCCCGCCCACACGGCCCCCACCCCCATTGACGTCTCCGGTATGGCAGCATCGTGGCCATCCCGTTCACATATTCGAATATTCCAGTCATAGCTAAGCTATTCAATGGCTTGCCGGATCCCGGGGTCCTCAGTTTGAGGCATATCGGCGCAAAACGTTGATTCGCCAACATGCATCCCATTTCGCCGAAACCGTCACCCTTCGGCGACAATAATGGCGCGGCCGAGCGCGATTGTCACGATCGCCCATCAGATCTCTAATCATCATCCCTGAATATTTATGGCTGATCCGGACGGCCACGAGACTACTGAACAGCACCCTCGATACCAATGACAAGACAAGAAGCCGACGGTGTGAGTCGCCGTCCATCGGGGGCGATCTGCGATTGCTTTTCGTGTGGATTTTCCTTAGGAGTTGAAGTCCGGGCTTCGTGACCAGCGCCCCACTCTGAATGGTCAGGCTCCAGTCTCATAATGGCCCGGACCACCTGGATTGCTCCGTTGCACACAAGACGTCTGATTTCGAGGGGTACAGCCGACCAGAAAGTCTCACTTATTTCTCAAAATGACCCATAGCAGGCATGGAGAGACGTCCGACGTAAGAGCACAAAGTGAGCCATAAGCGAATATCGTTCAGCACCTTTCGGCCAATTTTTGTGGGTGACCGCCTTTCTGTAATGGACCTGTTAGCTTCCACAACTGATAAACTCCGGCAGACCAGAGAATGAGTTCCGCCCAGATCACGTTTCCGATGTCATCGACCGAAATCAGTCGCGGAACTTGAACTGCAATCTGTAGAGCGAAGATCGCGCCGAAGAGAGCAACCCATCCGGTCGAGAGCCACAGTGGGCCATCGCGCTTCCAGGCTATCGCGACCAACCCGATCAGCAATATCGTGCCGAGTGCAAAATAGTGATCGCGGCTGGCCGGGATCATCGGCAACACGCCGGTGCTCAATATGCCGGCGAACAGGAGCGATCTCAGCCCAATTTCGGCGTCACCTGGCGAATTGTATGGCCGTTTCCAACCTCCCGCCATGAGCAGCGCTACAATCGTCATGACTCCGCTGAGTGCGAGATGTGCCATCCAGAAAATGGGTGGGATTACGGTGGACGTTTCGGCCGAGAAAAGATTGACGATCCTGAAGAGTACCGCCTTGAAAGATTGAATGTGACCATGAATTTCGTCCCACGGACCATCCGGGACCGACATATTGTCAGCGCCGGTGAACGCCGGCAGCAGGAAAAGTTCGAAGTACTCCTGGTATGAAGCAATCGTTGTTGCGGGTCCCATGATGGCGGCCGGCAGAATGCACAAACCCAATAGCACGCCGGCAAAGCAGGTTGTGAGGCATCGCACGTCGCGCCGCCACAGCGGATACAAGAGCAAGTAGGCCGGAAACACCTTGATGCAAATGGCCGCCGCAAGCCACGAGCCGGCCGAAGCGCTTCGCCCGCGCATGAACGCTGCCGTCATGGCAGCAAGGCAAAGGAGGATTAAAGTTGTTGGCTGGCCGCGGCTGAGCGTAGCGCCAAGCATTGGCGCACCGATGAGAATCGGTGCGAGTCTCAGAGCCCACCATTGCCTGCCGTAGCGCTGCGGCAGACGCGAATTCGGACCGCCGGATTGACCTTCAATTGCCGATGCAAGGATATGCATGGCGCCAAAGAGCGCAGCGACACTGATGGCATAATAGACCGCAATCGAAGCCGGGTAGGGCAGGCTGTAGCCGCGCTTTTCAGGCGGGGTGCCGGCGGGAGGATCGCCAAGCGGCGTCAATAGGATCGCGAGAAAGGGCGTGGAGACATAGGGCCAGCCATTGTCATCCTTGGCCTGATAGATGCTCGTTCCGCTTTGAACGGCCCATGCGGCTCGGAAATAGACGCCAGCATCCGTGTGGCGGTTTTGCAGGAACGCCGAGCGGTTCAGGACGATCCAGCCGAATGCAAAAATGACGATTCCGAGCCCGACGATCAGGCTGAGCTCGATCCGGCTCAGCGCGTCATTACGTTGCAACATGTTCCCCCCAGGTCTGTGTAACGCATAGTGTATGAGAGCGACACGTGAGCCGTCAGACGGTACGATTGGTGTTGGGCGGGCAGCTCGCGCTGCGCCTGGCGGTTAGGCGCCTGTGGCGGCGCGATCGATGAATAGGCTTCCTTTGGAGATCACTTTCTCGTCCGGTCGCAGACCTTCCAGCACCTGGATCATTCTGCCATCGATCAAGCCTGGCCTGATCAGTCGCCTCTCGATCGATTGATTTTCATTCGATACCCAAACATGGGCAGCGGCGCCTTCGTAGATGACCGCATCACGCGGAACAGCGGGCCAGGAGTCCCCTTCATCGGTAAATATGCTGACGCTGGCATACATTTCAGGTCTCAAGGATCCAACTGGATTGTTGATGGTCGTCCGAATCATGAGCCGCCGCGAATTCGGATCTATCGTGGTGGCGACGTATTTGATGTTTCCCCGGTAAACTTCGCCCGGTCTTCCGATGAGCGTAAAGCTGATCTGTTGGCCGGTTTGGATTTTCGCGGAGTCCGTCTCGCGCACGTAGGCGATCAACCACACCGTCGAGAGATCGCCGATGACGAAGCTCGCATCATTGCTCGTCGCCGTATTGATATATTGACCAGGCCCCACCTTGCGGCTGACGACAGTGCCCGATATCGGGGAATAGATTGGTGTTTCTGGATTGATCCTGCCGGTCTGTTCGAAGGTCGTAATTTCTTCATCGGTCTTGCCCAAAATGCGAAGCCGGTTTCGAACCGCTTCCAGCCCCGTTTCGGCAGTACGGACATCATTCTGCGCGGAGACCAAAGCGGTCTGCGCCTGTTCGAAATCCCGCTGTGGGATTGCCTTGTCTCGGGAGAGAGTCCGGAACCTCTTCTCGTCAATCTCCGCGAAGGAGCGTTGAGAGATCGCCTTGTTCTTCGCTGCAAGTCCAGCAATAAAATCATTTTGCGCCTGCACCATGTCGGTTGCATCGATCGTGAACAGGGGCTGCCCCGCAGTGACGGTGTCGCCAGGCTTGGCGAGCAACTTGATGATGCGGCCGGAATAAGGCGAGTAGACCGGCGTCGAGCGGTCCTCGTCCACCGCGATCTTGCCCTCCGTCACGTGCTCGGATCGAAAGACTTGCCTGGTAACGGGTTCAACGGTGAGTGTCGCCCATTGCGCCGAGGTCGGATAATATTTTCCGTCTTCCCGCCTGGCCTGCTTCTTCAGATCGGCCTCGGGAGAGACGTCACTGCGATCCGCCTTTGAGGTGATTAGGACGGCGCCGAAGACCAAGGAAAGAAAGCCGATAATGATTGCCAACTGCGACCGGACCGACAATTTCCTTTGTATGAGCGACTTGTACGCCATTTTACATCCGATGTCTCGACAGTCATCAACCATTATCGGCGCTGCTCGGCAAGTTACAGTAAAATGCTTGGAACCAACCCGTCATTCGCTATTGACCTACTCGCAGCTGGCGTTTTGCGG
>DATGVJ010000226.1:0-7517 GCA_035300505.1 Xanthobacteraceae bacterium | reverse complement strand
GTAACGCCCGAGATCGAAGATGGCGAACATCAAGATGAAAAGCGGCAGGGCGACAAGGGAAAACTCCATCGCCCCAATGCCGCGCTGATCGAGCTTTCTCATCATTGCACCAAAGCGACGACTTGGCTGTAAGCGATGGTGCTCGGAACACATCCATCCGTGCTCAAGTAGGCGCCACCTGTCATGGTGAGTGTCTTGGCGATCACTTCCGAACAGGTCGTATTGGCAGGTTGAGCCGTCCCACCGAACGACACATCTGTTTTGGGAAAGTACATCGCGCCCGCAAGCGCAACTGAGCCGTTGCCGTTGATGGTGACGGCCCCGGTCGCTTGATCGTCAATCAGAACGCCGTTCAGATCAGAATTGAAAGTGTTGGTCACAGGCGCGGAAAGGCTAACGTTAGTGGAACCACTGATGGAAAGGCTCGAAGTGCCGAGCAATACGAGGGTTACGCCTAGACCTGTGCCCGACCAGGGTGTGCAGGTGGGGCAGTCGACAGTTCCTCCATTGATATTTATATTCACATTATTAAAAAAGTAGGTCCCTGGGGCAAAATGTATAGTCCCGCCGCCACTAAAGTTATTCCCGTTAAAGTAGTGTGTTCCTGGAGCAAATTTTACGGTCCCGCCGCCGTTAACATTTATGTTGCCATTAAAGAAGTATGTTCCTGGTGCTCCTGTGACAAAAGCTGCATAATCGTCCTGGTTCAACCCCAGACTTCCGTACGTCGTACCAGCAGTGTTTGGATTCACCGAATAACATTTTTTGGCGCCAGGGGGCGGTGACAAGGTCGAACAGTTTACGGTTCCTATGTTGGTATTGCCAGTCATAGTCGGCATAGTGTTGAACGTTTCGGTTTTCAGTCCCTGAAGTGGATCCAGAGCAGGAGGCATGAAGTAGTTGTGCGTTACGGTGGCATTGCCGCAGGTCCCGGCGGGACTACAGCCAGTTGCACCAAGGACGGCCCATCCCGAACCGCTGAAAGTAGGAGTGCTGGCAAATTGGACACTGGCATCCGACATCAGCGGGCAACCCGTTCCGTTGTTGCTGACGTTACCGCCAAGTTTAAGCGCGCCCCCCCCACCGTTCGGATCAGGTCCAAGCGACAAGCCGCACAGTTTGCTCGGCTGCTGGACCTGAGCAATGGCTTGGGCGGGGATGTTGACGGTGGTCAAACCCAGCACTGCCGCCAAGTAGGCCGGCTGTTGCTGGCTGACCCTGGCGCGAACGGCGTTACCGATGCCTGCGGCCGGCGTTGTGAACGCGCCCGCATTGTAGTCGCCGATATCGATCTGCACGGCCTGCGAGATTCCTGTCGGAAGGCTGCTCGCACAGTTGGTGCCTGGATAGGCGGCGTCGCCGGAGTTGCAGAACGCGCTCTGTGCCGCGAATTGCTTGGCGCGATAATCCACTGATTGTGCCTCGCAAGTCGCACCAGCAATCGTGCATGCAAGCCGCAAGGCGCCCGAGTAGGCCGCCGAGTCGGCGGCGTTCCGCGCGTGCTGCCAGGTGACGTACCACGATCCGGCCTCGGCCCCCAGTGCGACCGCTCCGATCAGCGGCACGAGGGCGATGACTGTTGCGAATGCGGCCGAGCCTCGTCGGGAACGGAGCAGATTACGCATGGAAACACCCCTACTGGAAGCGTTCTGAGTAAGAAAGCGTGTACGTACAACTGCTGGGACACAGCACCGATCTTAACAGAATCGGGTCCAAAGTGACAGTTGTCGTAAATGTAAAGTACTTGGGAATCGAAATAACGTTTGCAGAGGAGCAGGCAGCGGTTCCGCACATGACCTGGATGTTGCCGATCGTATACCCTGCGACGGTCGTCTGTAGCCCTGACGACCAGCTGCCCGAGTTCGCCGGGTCGGGCGGATTGTTGTACTGGATATATTGCCCGAAGGAGCGCAACGCGCCCCACGCGGACATAAACCGGAATCCCGCGGCGGCCACGTCGGCAAGCGGCAGAAGCAGGCTCACCCCCAGGAAAAAGAAAACGATCAGCATCTCAAGCGCGGCGGCGCCGCGCTGATCGGCGAGGAAAAAAACTCTATGTCTCACGCGCCTCTTTCGACAGGGGCGACCAAAGAACGACAGCACGTTCGCACCTTCGCGCAAGTGTTAAACCGATACAGATCATCACGAGCAATATAACGAAAACTGGCAGCCACGCATGGCTCACTCACCAAACATAAGGAATCACTCTCCAGCGTGATGCTTCGTAACTGGAGTACTCAGGAAAGTTGCGCCGAAGCAGGTCTTCTTCGTAAAGAATACGGCATACCTGGACGCCGATATGCACGATCAACACGAGCACCGTTACCGGCGTGAGGTATTGCAGCACGACACCCAGTATCACGATTTCTTCCGAGAGATAGAGTGGGTGTTTGACCCATCGATAAGGACCGGTTTGCACCACTGAACGTGCCTGCGGGACCAAACTGAACGCCCGACCTAGATGTCGGATCGTGACAAGCATCATAATCATGCCAATCAGCACGCAAGCGGTGGATAGCAGGTTTGGCAACGCTTGGTCGGTTTTGCCGAAGAAGGTGATTGTCCATGGCATATAGCTGCCGACGAACGCAGCTATTCTGGGCAGCAGGCCGGGCGCTTGCGCCTTTGCCGGTGGCCTGGTCATGATCAACACCGTCACCAGCGTGTAGAAGATGGCCAGGCAAAAACTCGACACAAGCGAGGGCCAGGGGTCGGTAAGCGATGCCCCAATTTTGATGGCGACGGCAAGCGCCAGCAACATGAACCACATGCCGCCAAACAGCTGCATCATCCGCTCGTAAGACCAGTTTTTCGACAAGGTAATCGTGCTCATGGCTTAGTTCATGCCGAAGCTGGTGAATGTACGCATGAGGTGCAGAAACGGACTTCCACCCAAAATGACGAACATGGCTGGAAGCAGGAACAACACCATCGGAATAGTCAGCTTGGCGCCCAGCTTGTGTGCTCTTTCTTCCAGGTTGGTAATACGTTCTCGCCGGAGGTCGGTGGCGATGCTGCGCAGCGCCTGGCTCAACGGCGTTCCATATTGCAGGCTTTGGCCAACCATGACGCCGAACCGGCGAAGTCCTTCTGATGTAGATGCTAATTTCTCGAATGCCTCGGTGCGATTTGGCAATATCCGGAGATCATCAAGAAGGCCGTATAACACCCGGGACATCGCAGGATTAGTTTCGTTCATTTCTTCCGCTACCCGCTCCAGCGCGCTCTCGAGACCCATTCCCACTTCGCTGCAGACAACCAGCAAATCGATCATATCCGGCGTGCCTAGCCGGATGGCCGCGTTAAAACGCCGTCTCAGCACCGACAGGATCAACCGCGGCCCCATAATTCCGATCACCACGCCAATGAGCGTGACGATCAGCGCGTCGGTCAGTGGGTACCCAAGAATCTGCGCAGCACAAAAGGCAACGATCGGGAATAAGTACATGCTGACGGTTTTGACACCGATCCAGATCGGCAAGGTTCGATGGTGATTGAAACCTGATGATTGAAGAATCGTTCGTAGTTGGTCAAGATTTTCCGACGCGTAGAAGCGCCGATACCGCACGCCGATCGATGAAAACCAACCGGTCATGTCTCGCAAGGGCGCTGACCGGTCAGGAACGCCCATCACGGCGTTTGACACCCGCATGTTCAACGCACGAATGTGTAGTTCGTAAATGATCAACACCAAGGTCGCAGTCGCAAGCGTTATGGCGAGGGCGACCAAACTGAAACCAAAAGTCATAGTTCTGTTTCCCTTCGGACCATCCAACGTATCACAAGGGTCCCAAGAAGCACCGAGGCTGCTGCGTAAGCCAGCAGCAAGTTTCCGGTCGGATCGTAGATCAGTAGGTCAACTGTTTGCGGATTGATCAAGTAGAGTAACCCACCTACAACGATGGGCGATAATGAAAGTGCGCGTGAAGAAAAGATCACCTCTCCTGCCAGAGCCTTCGCACGAGCAGCGAGCGCAACGCGCTGCCTCACGGTGTCTGCCAGAATCTGCAACGTTTCGGTCAAACTGCCACCGGACTTCAGCTGGACCGAAAGTGTCACCGCAAAGATCCCATATTCTGTCACTTGCGTTCGCCGATAGACAGCTTCTACAGCTTCCTCTGGAGAGCGTCCCATCGTCACTTCGCTGCATACGATAGCAAACTGCCCGGCGGTCGGTTGCGGCATCTCGCGAGCAATGATGCGAAATGCTTCGCTCACGGGCAGCCCCGATCGAACCGTACTTGTCACCAACTGGACCGTGTCAGGTAGCTGTCGAAAAAGTTGATTGGCGAGGCGTCGCTGCTGCCATCCAAAAAGACCTCGCACCACCATGATGGCCACAATTGCAGCTGCGAGAGACACCTGGACTCTGGAAAAATAAAAATTCAGCAGGCTATTAACATAAAAGATTGCCGCTGCTGCGATGACACCAGCAAGTAGCACATACGCGGGACCCCAGGCGTAAGCTATCCCAGCGTTGTAATTGGCCGGGCGGTGGAGAAAGCGCCACCGGGACCCGGCCTCTAACCGACGAATGGAGGGCAGGCTCGCCGGATCTGAGGTTGGCAGAGCTGTCGCTACCTGTCGATCAATGCGGCTTTGTCGAGCGCCGAGCCGCAACGTTATGGCTGCTGCGCAGATCAGGAGCACCAGGACAATGATGGTCAAAGACTGCGCCATTATAACTGCCTCATGGCCTCGGCCCAGGCTCGATCGAACCCATAATAGGTCAGACGGCTCTTGAATTTCGGGATGGCGTGCGTGGACTTATAGGTCCCCACGATCCGGCCGTGAACATCCTCCTCCTGGTACTCGAACGCCGCGATGTCATTGGTGGTGATCACATCGCCTTCCAGGCCGATCACCTCGCTGATCTGGATAACGCGACGCTGTCCATCCCGCATGCGCTCTACTTGCACGATCATATCCAGCGCAGCGACGATCTGGGATCGAATCGCCCGCAGCGGCAGATTTGGCTGTCCCATCTGCACCATGTTTTCAATGCGGGTCAGGGCGTCGCGGGCGGAGTTGGCATGCACCGTGGAGATCGATCCATCATGGCCGGTATTCATCGCTTGCAGCATGTCAAACGCTTCAGCGCCGCGCACCTCGCCTACGACGATCCGGTCAGGACGCATGCGGAGGGCATTCCACACCAGATCGCGTTGTGTCACCTGCCCCGTGCCTTCGAGGCTGGGAGGCCGGGTCTCCAGGCTGATCACATGCGGCTGTTGAAGCTGCAACTCTGCGGCGTCTTCGATAGTGACGATGCGTTCGCTGTGATCGATGAATTGGCTCATGGCGTTCAACAGCGTCGTCTTGCCGGAACCGGTGCCGCCAGAGACCAGAACATTGAGCCGGCACCGGCCGGCAATCTCCAGCAAATGTCCCATGGCCGCGGTCATTGAACCGTTTGCGATCATTCCGGCCATATCCAGACGGCGACTTGGAAATTTTCGGATTGAAATGCAGGGGCTATGGATCGCCAGCGGCGGGAAGATGATGTTGACCCGGCTGCCGTCCGGCAAGCGGCAATCCACCATCGGACTGGATTCGTCGACGCGCCGTCCAACCTGAGCGGCAATCTTCTGCGCCACCGATGCGATGTGAGCATTGTCGCGGAATCGTATTGCGATCCGTTCCAGCTTGCCCTTTCGCTCGACATAAACGTTACTTGGTCCGTTGACCATGATATCGTTAATCGATTCATCCAGCAGAAGCGGACGGAGCGGCCCGTAGCCGGTCATGTCGTCCGCGATCTCGTCCGCTAGCTGAAACTGCTCGCGACCCGACAGTTCGAGCCGTTCCTGGTTGGCGATTCCATGGATGATTTCCTCGATCTGCCGCCGAAGAACATCGCGCGAAACCGTTGCGGCCACCGCTGGCTCAATCTGCTCAATGACCCGTTCGCGCAGCGAAGCTCGCATCGCGGGGTGTTCGGTCGAAGGTTCGTCGCGCTTGGGCGTCAATGCAGGAAATCGAGTGCCATCCCATGGCGTCGATGCAGGAGAAAGGGTTGGCGTGTCGTCCCCTGGCGTCGATGCAGGCAAACGAGTGGGCGTGCCGTCCCCTGGCGTCGATACAGGAAAACGGGTAGGCCGGCCGTCGCGTTCGCGCGTACCGAATTTTTTCGTCACCGCAACAGCCTCCTGAACCATCCCTTCCGCTGGGCGCCGACACCGGCGATCTCCCTTACAATCGGGGCGAGGTGACGTCGCAGTTTTGACACGTGCTTGAGAGCCGGAATTCCGAGATTGACCGCCTGGGTCATCCCCTTGCCGAGATCTGGAATCACCATGTCCGGCTCTGCGCCCAGGGCCTTGACAATCGTGGCCCTGGGAAGGCCCCCGGCACGATCGGCACGATTGAGCAAGGTAAAGACCCGATCCTTGCCGGCGATGTTGGTGACGGCGTTGCGAAGCGCGTGGGCATTGCGAAGTCCGGTCACCTCGGCTTCCAGCAGCACCAGCACGTGCCGGGAAAGCGCGAGCACCGGATGGATGGATGACGGAAACGGGACTGGTATATCGACAACGATGTAATTGAACCGTTGGCGAAGCAGACCCAGCACGTGTCTCACTCCCGCTTCCGTGATGTTTAGCTGCGCATCGAGGTCCTCATCGGCGGAAATCAGGCAAACCCGTTCGTTGATTTCAATTGCCGCGCGTTCGAGAAACAAGGTGTCCGCCCGCATCGGATTTTCAAGGGCGATGCGCAGCCCTGGCCCGGGCCGAACACCCAACATCACTGCCGTTTCGCCGTTTTGCAGATGCAGGTCGAGCAGCGCGACCTTGGCCTTGGTGGTCTCGGCCAGTTGCATTGCGAGATTGATAGCGATACTCGTTGCTCCGGCGCCCCCCTGCGCACCGCAGATCGAGATCACATGCCCGCCACGATCGGTCGTCGCACCGGGCGCCACGTCGCCAAGCAGCTTCGGGCGCAGCTGGTCCAGCACCATATCGCGCGTGAGCGGCCTCGGAAGGTACTCGCTCAAGCCGATTTCCATAAGCTCGCGGTAGAAGGTGATCTCTCTGCTCTCACCGATCAGAGCCACCCGGACATCGGGTGGGCAGACGGCGGCCAACCTTTCCAGTTCGGTAAATGGATCATCGAGTCCACTGATGTCTGTCACCAACGCGAATAGCTCGGTGTCGGTTTCGAGCATCCGTATGGCATTACGGATCGTGCCACGCCTGATCGATAGGTTGCTACCTTCGAGGCCTTTGCGCAGAGCCGCTGCACTGAGCTCGTCGTTTACGAAACAGACGATTCGGTTGCGCGTTCCAAGAGACGTAGGTTCTTCAGGCGGACTGACCATTGCCATGTTAACGCTCACCACTACCTCCCTCCGCTCAACGCAGTGCGCGAGGTCCCGCTATCGTCTTTCTTGACTGAGAATTTCGTGCCGTTATTGCGTGCATAAACCACCACCGTCGTGTCCGCGTCCGCTGTATCCTGCCGGTCGACCGCTGACCGTACGGCCAAGGTGAGCTTGCCGCGCTGTCCTGCGACGGTGA
>DATGVJ010000225.1:0-2199 GCA_035300505.1 Xanthobacteraceae bacterium | reverse complement strand
CTTCGCTCGGTGCGTCGCAGAAACATGATGCGGCGAATCTACCCGCACCATGCCGCGTTTGGGAATCGGGTAGGTCTTCACTACAGCCGTTTTCGGCCAAAACGGAAGACACCAGCCCTTGCAAATCAGATACTTAGCCGTCTAAAAAATCTCAAAATCCGCGTTCTCGGACGCGAATCCGCGAACTCGGGCTAGGCCGTGAACCCATAAATCTGCAGGGCCGACGCCACGCCAGAGTCCGCTATGCCTCGATAGCCGACGTATTGCTGCATAGCAGCGCAACGACGCTATGTGCCAACAAGAGACGTGTGCGCTCGGCTGACGATCTGTCCGCTTCAACCGGAAGCCGACGTTTACGTGGCACTCGGTTTGCGGGCACGCCTGATCTGCGTTGGCGGTCGCCGATAAACCTCAGCGAACACCGTATTGAATCGCCGCAAGCTACCGAAGCCTGCGCGCACGGCGATCTCCGACATCGTGAGATCGGTCTCGTCCAGAAACCGCTTCGCCCGCTGCACGCGTGTCGTCTGGGCGACCTGAACCGGGCTTGCACCGAGGTGCATTTGGAAGAGCCGGGACAAATGTCTCGAACCGATCCCGAGACGATCGGCCAAAGTCTCGACACTGCCGTCATCAAGTGCACCGTCCGCGATGAGCCGGAGCGCACGTTCGACAGTGGTGCGTGTTCCCTTCCATGCAGGCGAGAAAGGAGCAGCCTCCGGCCTGCACCTCAGACACGGTCGGAAACCCGCAAGTTCGGCCGCCGCTGCCGACGGATAGAACATTACGTTGGCCGCCTTGGCAGGGCGCACCGGACAGACAGGGCGGCAGTAGATACGTGTCGTGCGAACGCCAGAAAAGAATAGGCCGTCGAAGCGACGATCCCGCCTAACGCGTGCCCGTTCGCATTCTTCGATATCGAGCATTGAGTTCCTCGAGGATAGCCGGCGACGGAGTCCGATTCCGGCGAGCGCACAGAGTGCCCCTTCTGGTATGTAGATGTCCAGGAACACGGGAGCCGCGGATGAGCAACGTTCTGGACAATCCGGTATCCAACAACAAGAGGAATTGAGAGATGCGCGTTCTCATCGTTGGCGCGGGGGCCATTGGCGGATACTTCGGCGGCAGGATGCTGCAAGCCGGCCGCGACATCACCTTTCTGGTGCGGCCGCGCCGTGCCTCGGAGCTTGCCGCCGCAGGCCTCGTGATCAAAAGCCCGAACGGCGACGTAACGCTGAAGGATCCGCCTGTCGTCCAGGCCGACACCATCAAGGACAAGTTTGACGTCGTGCTGTTGAGTTGCAAGGCCTACGACCTCGACGATGCGATCAAGTCGTTCGCGCCGGCGGTAGGCGAGAGGACCGCGATCATCCCGCTGCTCAACGGTATGCGTCATCTGGACGTTCTCGACAAAAAAATTGGCGCGAGCCAGGTGCTGGGCGGGCTCTGCCTGATTGCGGTGACACTGAACGAGAAGCGCGAAGTGGTCCAGCTGGGCCCGGTGCAGTCGCTTGGTTTCGGCGAGCGCGACGGCAAAATGTCAGACCGGGTTCGCGCCATCGCGGACGTCGTCAGAAGCTGCAATTTCGACGGCGCGGCGAGCGAGACCGTCCTGCAGGACATGTGGGAAAAATGGGTTTTCCTCGCATCGAGCGCGGCCTCGACTAGCCTGATGCGCGCCCCGATCGGCATGATCCTGGCGGCGCCCGGCGGCAAGGACTTCCTGCTTGGCATTCTCGACGAATGCAGGGCGGTCGCGACCGCGGAGGGCTATCCGCCCCGCGCGCCTGCGCTGGAACGCGCGACAGGGATGTTGACCACGGAAGGCTCGCCGCTCACCGCATCGATGTTCCGCGACATTAAGGCGGGCCAACCGGTCGAAGCCGATCATGTGATTGGCGACCTGATTGCGCGCGCTGACACCGCAAAAGTTCCGGTGCCCCGGCTGCGCACGGCCTACACGCATCTGAAGGCCTACGAGCAAACGCGCGGTTGATCGCGCATACGGCGCGTACTTGGCAAGTCGTCGCCCTGCCCTCAGATCAGGACACCCAACTATGCAGATCCCCGAGCTTCGACAATCGCGATTTCAGGGCTGGTCCGTCGTTTGGGTCGCGTTTGTAATCGCGGTTTTCGGATGGGGTGTCGGATTTTATAGTCCGGGAGTGCTCTTGCTGACGTTGCACGCCTCCAAGGGCT
>DATGVJ010000224.1:0-22118 GCA_035300505.1 Xanthobacteraceae bacterium | reverse complement strand
CCGCGAAGCGTTCACCCTTGCGGTCGAGCACGACGCTTGCTCCCGGCAACCTGATCCCCTTGAGCTTATTGTGATCCGGAAGATCGGTCACGGCTTTGTTGTAGAAGTCAATTACCGCACCAAGATCAATGACCGAACCGGGGAGCGCCTCCATCTTGCAGAATTGCCGGTAGGCCGTGCGCAGATCGTTGAAGTCGATGCCGCGAAATGACCGCTCCGCGCCGGCGAGTCCTTTTAGATCCTCCATGGCGACCTCGATGAAATCATCGAGGTTCAGGTCCTCGACATCGAAGGCTTTGCGCATGTGACCACACCCCGCTGTCAATAGCTGCGCGACTGCAGCCTGATCCCGTTGCGGGTCAAATTTTGTTCGGACCTCCTCTGGGGCCAGTGTGACCTGGCTCAAAGCCAATCCTGTCGCAAAAATTGCCGTCAGCGCATCCATTGAGACCACCCAATTCATTTTCTCGGAACGGTTCTTGAACTTTGTGCATAAGGTTTGCGCCCAGCGCAGCCCCAAACACTTTCAGCCCATAAACCGTGATTCATTTTGGTCGATCGGTCGACTGATTTTCAGGAGACTTGGCCGGCGGTACGACGATAGTCGTCAGAGGATCAAGCACTGGCGCGGGGATGCGCAAGCCCGGATCCACGTCCGGCGGCGGTGAAACGGCGCCAGGGTCGAGCTTCTCACTCCACGGTTCCTTGGATTCCTTGTCCGATTGCCCTTCCGTAACCGGCGGAACAGGAAGACCTTGTTCTTGGGGTAGGATATCCTTCCCTGGAATTGATCTATCCGCTGCCGGGGGCGACTGATTTGGTTCCTGCGTCAGGGCGACCGAACTCATAAGGGCAAAAGTCGCTGCCAGAATTGGCAATATTTTCATAGCAGAACCTCCGTCCATTTACGACACGACTTCAACGCTGACTGAACCTCAAGGTTCCGGCACACCGTGATTCCGGCACACGCTCGTGGTTTCGCGGCTTCCCTCGTTGCCCATGCGCAGGACATGTCTGCACAGGACATGCGGGCTTTCGGGCACTTGATCGCATCGGAGTTCGTGTCACCTGGGCGACGAGGACACGCTCAAGATTGGAGAACACGCTCAAAAGGCCGTACCTGGAGCCGAAAAAATGGCAGACGGGACACGGAACCGTCCGAACCCCTAACTCGTTTGGAATTTGCAACTACCGGCGGGAGGAGCACGTGACCTGCACATATAGGCTCCGGGACTTGATCGACCTTTTGCACGCGGACGCCCCACTCGCTGCTGATTCTCTCGCAACTGACTGTCGACACGTCGATCAGGGCTTGCTATCCGTCGGGCTCAAAATCCACTGCCTGGATGATGGGCAGCAGTTCGATCAATTGGTCGCGGCCCTCGGCGGCGCCGCTAACGTTCTCGAGGTCAACTATTACAAGGATGCTCGCGCATCGCTGTGTCTGGTGATGCCTGCCGTTGGAAACGCCAACTCCGCGATTCACCTTATCGAAGGGCTTGAGCGATGCATCGGATCGCCAATTTTTAACAACCGGAACATTCAACTTCAGGTCTGTTCTCCAGGGCGACTAAGTGCGCGGGGGGCCGCCTTGCTAGGGATAGGGTTTTACCTTGGCTCCGACACGCTGCGCCGTTATACGCAGGCCGACCTCCGAACCACCTTTGAAGCCCATTTCAACCATCCGCGAGGAATCCGACTTGTGCTTTATGACGCAGAAGGCGACTTCGATCGAGAGTTCGCTTGGTGGAACACGCAAGGGGTCATCGAGCCGGAACTCCCGTTCGAAAATACTCGGACTGATCTCCTGATCGGATCCGGTAGCAGGTTGGACATTCAAAATGTAAACTTGCTAGCGACATTGCTCATTCACTCCGAATATAACGGCTACTGGCGGTCACTAGGTGAGCAATTCATACTGGAAATGGAATCGCTGCTCAGTCGGCATATTCTTTCCGGACTGCTTGACGCTCCATGGGTGCGCGAACGCTGGGCTCAAATTGGGGACGACGACCAATTCTTTGCAGCGCTCCTAGAGCTTGTGGCCTATGCCTATGGCGAATCTGCACGCGTCAAACAGCGTCGTTTCCTATTGTTCGGGACTTGGCGAGATATTCCCGCCCGTGCTCCGAGTGGCATTTTAGACGAGATGCAAAGCCTGCTGTCGAAATATCGAAGGCTGCTGGAGAGGCAATCCCACTTGGTTTACTGAGCAGAAAGCCCGTACTATGTATGCGCATCAACCTGGTTCGCAGCCACTTGATATCCCGGAAGCCATTCCGAACCCCGCTGTGCCGCAGCCGACGCCTGCTCCATCGCCGGCGCCAAAGGAACCCGCAAAGGTCCCGGCGCCGGTAGAGCCCTCTTTCGTCTCAAAATTTTCTGCTGCAAGAGAGGGTCTCTATTATCGGGCAGGTAAATTTGGGTTGGCCGGACTGATTGGAGGGAGGGTGTCCTGACCGGTGGTTTGGGGACCCTTGCGGTTTGTTGGAGGGGGGGGGCCCTGACCGGTCGTTTGGGGAACCGTGCTGTCCGTTGCGACGTTTGTCGGGCCGCTGGCCCAGATGGCAAAACCGAGTAAAACGAGGGCTGCAATGGCCCCGACAATCCATACCATGGGCGTGCCGTTCTCACGGTCGCGGGAACGCCCGGGGTTCACTGGGTTCATTGACATGTCGTGTTCCTTCGAAGGCAAAAGAAAAGCAACAAGAGAAATGCAAAACGCCTGAAGTAGCCCGTGGTTCCCGGAATCGGCTCCGATGATTTAGAGAAGCGTGAAACAGCAGCATGCTTGGCGGCGCCCAGATCGAACAAGATGGAAATTGTCTAGAGAAATTGTCTAGACGAGAGATCGTGGCAGGCATTGTCTGTTATGCCTGTTATGAAGGAGTATGACCGGTTTGTGCTGCGACCTCGGCGCGTCACGGAACAAGCGTCGGACATCGGAGTTACCATGCTGTCCAACCCCTTAAACTCTTTGGGCGAATCCAATGCTGATTTCTGCAATCCAGCCGATTTCTGCAATCCAAATGCGGTCTCAGAGCGGTGATCGCCCATCGGTAAGCTTGCATGCCCGGTTGCGACAGGCCACTGCGGAAAGTCACGGCATGTTGGATAAGCAATTTGGCAGGTTCGATCTGCGTCAGCGTGCCGGCTATCGCGGGTTCCTGGAGGCCAGTGCGGATGCCCTGTTGCCGCTGGAGGCCGCCCTGGTCGAAGCTGGCGTCAAGCATCTTTTCCCAGATTGGCCCTTGCGATCGCGACGTCGTGCCGTTCTGGACGATCTGGCTCGCGTCGACGGCATGGTCCGCCTTCTAGCGGTCCCGCCGCCACTGAATTTCGGTCAAATCCTCGGAACGACATATGTGCTTGAGGGGTCAAGGCTGGGCGCGAGGATCTTATTGAAAGTCGTCACACAATCCAGTGATCCCGTCGTATCCACGACGACGGCCTATTTGAGCCATGGGTCCGGTCAGCATTTGTGGCGAAGCTTTCTCGTCATGCTCGAGCGCCATGGCGCAACGCTGGGCAGAACGCTGAGCAGCGAAAAAGATGTCATAACCGGGGCACGCCAGGCGTTCGCACTGTTTGCTCAAGCCGCAGAGTCACGTGCAAGAGAAAACGCTGATCCTGCCCCATAAAACGCAACGCAAATCGAAAGGAACCGAGCGCCGAGGATTGCGTTACCTCCGCAGCCGCTAACCCGTCTTGGCCCCACTTGTGCGGCCAACGCCCTGTGTTAGCGCGGGCGAGAGTGCAGGAGGTCCGGCTCTCGTGCCAAGGTGGCCCGTCCCGGTCGCGACCCTGGGGCGGGCACTCCTGCGCCCCAACGTCTAAGTGCGACGGGCTCCATCAGGGCTCATTTATCTCCATCGGGTCATTTATAAGATCAAGGCTGTTGCGAATCAGTAAATTTTTAATTATTCGCTGCGAAAAAGTACTTTCGAGGCGCGTTGCAATGTTCTCTTAAGTTTCAAGAAAAGGGGGACGCCCCATGGCCAAAGAAGACGATTACAGAAATGACGATTGCAGAAACGACGATTACAGAAATAATGCCATTGAACTGGTAAAACTTGCGCAACGCGCAGCGTCCTCCGCGGACAAAGGCCGGCTGCTGGCAATGGCGGAAGCATGGTTAAGCCTGGAAGCCCACAAAAAAGCGCGCCAACAAGTGCGCGGTATAACTGAGCAATTCAGCCCTCCCAATCCACCTGACGTACGATAAGGAGAATTGTTTCCTACCATTGGGAACGGGCACACATCCTTAGATTTGTGAATTTTCTTGGATTTATGAATTTTCAGCGCGCCGGTATCGGATTCGTCGGTATGACTACTATTATGCCGCCTGTTCCTTGCCGACTTGTTGGTCTCCACCGGTTTTGAGTCCACGACGTACCCCCAGGGCCAAGGAGGCTTCAATTACCTTGACGGCTTCGGTTTGGGTGCTGCGCTGCACGGTCGCGATCTCGCGCGATAGCCGGTCGAGCGCGGCATCATATATCTGCCGTTCCGAGGAAGACGGCTCCGGCTGGCACGCAGATCGATGTAAGTCGCGCAATACTTCTGCGATCGAAACAATGTCGCCCGACTTGATCTTGGCTACATGTTGCTGAGCCCAGCGCGACCACACGATCCTTTTGATCCGAGCCCGACCCGCCAACGCATCCATGGCGCGCGTGACTAGCGGGCCGTCCGCCAGCTTGCGGATACCCACCGATGCAATCTTGTCGGTCGGAACGCGAAGTCTCATTTTGTCCTTGGCGAAATTTATAACTAGAAATTCTAGCTCGGTACCCGCAATCTCCTCCTCGTCGATCGACACGATCTGCCCTACCCCATGGGCCGGATACACGACGAATTCACCAATCTTAAAACCTTGACGTTCGGTCGTCTTTTTCCTGGTCATTCAGAGGTGCCTCCTTCAGCGGCCTGGGTCGGCCATTTTGGGAGCCCGGCGTGGCGGGTCCACACGCAGACGCCGAAGTCGTTTGCCCACCATTCCCAGCGATGCCCGCGAGGTACTTTGCAGTGCAGGGGGAATATAAATGTAAACTGCCTGGCAAGTCTCTTAGCTCCCTGAAAGTTCCACGGTACAACAACAAATGCCGTTAGCGGCGCCCAAGCTGCGCGTCGATCTTTGTGGTTGGTTCGTTGCAGCCTCTTACACTTGGCGTCCGGCGATCTGCGGCACGGATGCCAGCTGCCCGAAAAAAAATGCCCCTGCGGATACCCGCCAAGAGGTCAAATAAGAGATCAAATCGCAAACGCATCACATTTCATTGCAACCTTTTTGGAAGATCGGGCGTTGAATGCCAGGTGCTGCCTCCCCTGCACCAAGGGCAACCCTCCGGTCTCAATCGGCCTCGCATCTGGTGGGGCTGGAGGGGTTGCCTGGATGCAACACCAGTGTGCCTTATTGATTCAGTGCGGCTTGTGAATTTGGCGGCTTGTGAATTTGAAGAGAATTGCGCCGCGCTAGAAATTCCAACGCTGCGCTTTTGACACCAGGAAGTCGCGGAAAACCTGCACACGTGCGACGGATTTGAGTTCTTCCGGATAAACAAAAAAAGCGTCATAAGCCACGGAGCTCGTGTCCCCGAACAGCTGCATCAGGCCGCCATTTTCTTCGACCAGATAATCCGGCAGCATCGCGATCCCGATGCCGCGTTGGCAGGCGCGCAAGACGCCGAGCACATTGTTGATGGTCAGCCAGGGGGTGCGGGTCGTTCCGCCGTCACGGCCCTTGGTCAACAGCCAGTTACCGCTTTGCAATAGCCAGGGTGGGACTGCTCCGCCCAGCACGACGATACGATGTTGATCGAGTTCTTCCATGGATCGCGGCGTGCCGAAGCGCTTGAGATATTCCGGTGACGCGCAAGCATGAAAGTGCAGAGAAAACAATTTGCGCTGGATAAGATCGGGTTGGGTCGGTTGGCGCAGCCTTATGGCGACATCCGCCTCGCGCATCGCGAGATCGAGTTCTTCTTCGGTGGTGATCAGTATGACGCGAATATCAGGATAAAGGTCGAGAAATTCCGCGAGCCGCGGGGTGAGCCAGTGCACCCCTATACCAGGTGTCGTCGTCACTTTGAGTTCGCCATTGGGACGGTCGCGGGTATCGGTCAGCTTGGCGCGCACGGCCTCAAGCTTCATGAAAACTTCGTGAGCTGTGCGATGAAGCAATTCTCCCTGCTCGGTGAGAATGAGCCCGCGTGCGTGGCGATGAAACAGCGATACACTCAGCTCGGTTTCGAGTGCTGACACTTGGCGCGAAACTGCCGATTGCGACAGTCCCAGCTGTTCACCGGCATGGGTGAAGCTGCCGGCTTCGGCCGCCGCATGGAAGACTTTGAGCTTATCCCAATCCATTGACATCCCACGTGCTCCGGCCATGTGCTCCGGCGCCTTACTCGGCTGCGATTTCGGAGTGTGCTTTGCCCTGCGCGGCCAGGAATCGCTCAGCCTCAAGCGCCGCCATGCAGCCCTGTCCGGCGGCCGTCACTGCTTGGCGATAGACGTCGTCGGTGACGTCGCCGGCGGCGAACACGCCCGCGACGGAGGTCGCGGTCGAAAACGGCGCGGTCATGATGTAACCAGAGGGCTTCATGTCGACCTGCCCGACAAAAAGCTCCGAAGCCGGCGTGTGGCCGATGGCGATGAAGATTCCATCAATGGGGCGACTGCTCAGGGTATCTGTCTTCACATTGCGGAGCACTGCACCTTTGACCCTGAATGGCCTTTCGTCGCCGACGACTTCCTCCAGCGTGGTGTTCCACAACACCTCGATCTTGGGATGTCGAAACAATCGATCCTGCAGGATTTTTTCAGCACGAAAATTGTCGCGTCTATGGACGACCGTAACTTTCGCGGCAAAATTGGTCAGGAACAGCGCTTCCTCGACAGCCGTGTTGCCGCCGCCAATTACCAGCACCTCTTTGCCGCGGTAGAAGAAGCCGTCACAGGTTGCGCAGGCCGATACGCCATATCCCTTGAATTTTTGTTCGGAGGGGAGATCGAGCCACCGCGCCTGGGCGCCGGTCGCGATGATCAATGCGTCTGCCAGATATATGTCGTTTGAATCGCACTGGAGCCGGAACGGCCGCCGCGCCAATTCAACCTGATTGACGTGATCGGTCACGATTCGAGTGCCGACGTGTTCGGCCTGCTTCTGCATCTGCTCCATCAGCCACGGCCCCTGGATGACATCAGGGAACCCAGGATAGTTTTCCACATCCGTGGTAATCGTGAGCTGGCCGCCCGGTTGGATGCCCTGCACGAGGACCGGTTCGACCATGGCGCGGGCCGCATAGATCGCGGCCGTATAGCCAGCGGGACCCGAGCCAATAATCACGACCTTGGCGTGGGTAGTCTTCCCCATTTGGAATATCCCTTTTGCGGCTGCTAGGCGCCAAGGAGCCTCGGACGACCCAAATCCGCAGCCTTCATGCGCGAGTTGGCGATGGATGATGAGGTGGCGGGCCGCCATCGGAGGTCTGCCATGCGGTCTCATAATGTAGGCCTTGTAACGAGCTATGCAAGTTCCGCAGAGCAGAAGCCACAACAACGTGGCAAGTGAAATCGCCAAAGAGGTAATATTTTACCAAAATTGCGCAAGATTGTTTCGTGAAGTTTGACGGAGTAGGTAACGACGGATTGGCCAACGAATCCAAGGAGGCCGCCGTGGGGCTGCGACTCGACGCTATAGATTTGAAGATTCTCAAGGAATTGCAGGACGATGGCCGGGTGACCAATGTCGAACTTTCGCAGCGGGTCGGGGTTTCTCCGCCGCCTTGCCTGCGTCGCGTGCGCGCTCTTGAGCTCGCGGGCTACATCAAGGGCTACCGCGCCTTGCTCGACGAAAAACTTCTTGGATTTGAAGTGACGGTTTTTGCCATGGTCCACCTTTCCAGCCAGGCCGAAGCGGATTTGGAGGCCTTCGAAGAGTTCGTACGCAAGGAACCATTGGTGCGGGAATGCTGGATGCTTTCCGGCGAGATTGATTTCGTTCTCAAATGTGTGGCGCCGGACCTAAAGACGCTGCAGGGGTTCGTCGCCGAACTGACCGCAGCGCCGCACGTGCGAAACGTCAAGACCTCACTCACGCTCCGCAATTCCAAGGACGCTGCGATTGTACCGGTGGAAATGGTCCAGGCGGATTAACGCCACTCGACTTTCTTGACCTCATATGCTTTTGCGCCGCCCGGTGTGACAACCTCGATGCTGGCGCCCTTGGACTTGCCTATGAGCGCACGGGCGAGCGGAGAAGTGATGGAAATCCTGCCTTTCTTGGCATCGGCTTCCGGTTCCCCAACGAGCTGCCAGACCTTTTTTTCGTCTGTATCCTCATCGACGAGGGTCACGGTCGCGCCAAACTTGATTGTCTCGCCGGACAATTTCGACACGTCAATGACTTCGGCTCGCGCAAGGCGATCCTCAAGTTCCGCAATGCGGCCTTCGTTAAGCGATTGTGATTCTTTGGCCGCGTGATATTCGGCATTTTCCGATAGGTCGCCGTGCGTCCGCGCGTCAGTGATCTGCTGAATGATGCGCGGCCGTTCGACCTGCTGGCGGTGCTTGAGCTCCTCCTCGATCACGGCATAGCCCGCCGCCGTCATAGGAATCGTATCCATTCGACCTTCTGACCTCCAAAACTTGACTGGGGCTTTTCCAGCTTCCGACGAAACGGAACGCGCCCCAGGCAAAACCTCCACTGCCGGCCGAACGGCTTCTTCTGCCATGCAACCACGAAACTTGTTCTAAACTCATCCCGTTCTAGTGCGGTGAACTCGAAGTTCCGGGCTTTATTGCGGTACGGCCGCACCGGAACACGAGTCCAAATATCACAATAGAATCACTACGTTGCCAATCGGTGCACTCGTACGGCGAATTTGAAGCTCCCACTATATTGCGGCCAGATACGTTTGGGAACTTCAAATTCAAAAGCCGCACTTGAATCAATAAGTTGCTCGCCCGCGACCCGAATTCCCGGGTCAGGCTTTGCCACCGAAATAGCTTTGCAGCGTACGCACCTCGAGGTCCCCCCCGAGGTAGGCTTTGATTCCCTGAGCCGCCGCGACGGCCCCTGAAAGAGTGGTGTAGTACGGAACTTTATGCAAGAGGGCGGCGCGTCGAAGTGACCGGCTGTCGGCGAGCGCGATGGCTCCTTCGGTGGTATTGAAAACGAGCTGGACTCCCCCGTTTCGGATGGCATCGACGATGTGAGGTCGGCCTTCGGCTACTTTGTTTACTTTCTCTACCTTGATACCCTGATCGACCAGAAATCGCTGGGTGCCGCCGGTCGCGATGATCCGGAAGCCTAATCCGGCCAGGACCTGGACGGCCGGCAGGATACGCGGCTTGTCGACATCGCGCACCGAAATGAACACAGTTCCTTCGCGCGGGAGCCTTGACCCGCCGCCAATCTGGCTTTTGGCGAAGGCTATGGCAAAGGACCGATCGATGCCCATGACTTCGCCCGTCGACTTCATTTCAGGTCCCAGAACGGTGTCGACACCGGGGAAGCGCGCGAATGGGAACACGGCCTCCTTGACGCCGATATGGTCGAAACTCGGTATAGCGAGCTTGAGACTTTCAAGCGTTTCCCCGGCCATGATCCGTGCCGCAATCTTTGCAACCGGGAGGCCAATCACCTTGGCCACGAACGGCACGGTTCGCGAAGCTCGCGGATTTACCTCGAGCACGTAAACGTCGCCATCCTTGATGGCGTATTGCACGTTCATCAGCCCACCAACGCCCAGCGCCAGCGCCAGCGCCCTCGTTTGGCGCTCAAGTTCGGCGATCATCGCCTGGTCGAGCGAATAAGGCGGCAGCGAGCACGCCGAGTCGCCGGAATGAATGCCGGCTTCCTCGATGTGTTCCATGATGCCGGCGATGCGCGTGTCCTTACCGTCGCAGAGGCAATCGACATCGATTTCGATGGCGTCCGAGAGGTAGCGATCAATCAGGAGCGGGCGCCGGTCGGAGACCACGAGTTCAGAAGGTCGATCAAGATCGCCCAGCAGACGCGTCAAATATCGCTCGATCTGCGCGGTGTCATGGACGATCTCCATGCCCCGGCCGCCGAGCACATAGGACGGCCGGATGACGATCGGGTAGCCGATCTTCTCAGCGATGATGCGCGCTTCGCCTGGGCTCTTGGCAATGCCGTTTTCGGGTTGTCGCAACTGCAGGCGATCGAGCAATTGCTTGAACCGGTCACGGTCTTCGGCGAGGTCGATGGCATCGGGAGAAGTGCCCAGGATCGGCACATCGGCCAATTCCAATGCCTCCGCCAGTTTCAGCGGAGTCTGGCCGCCGAATTGTACGATGACGCCATGCAGCGTGCCATTGGCTCGCTCGGTGAAAATAATCTCCAGAACATCTTCAGCCGTGAGAGGCTCGAAATAGAGCCGATCGGACGTGTCGTAGTCGGTCGAAACTGTCTCCGGATTGCAGTTGATCATGATCGTTTCGTAACCGACTTCAGCGAGCGCGAAAGCGGCATGACAACAACAATAGTCGAATTCGATACCCTGACCGATGCGGTTTGGTCCCCCGCCGAGAATCACGATCTTTTTCTTCGATGATGGCTCGGCTTCGCAAGCCTGTTGACCGGCAAATGGCGTTGCGTAGGTTGAATACATATAGGCGGTCGGCGAAGCAAACTCGGCGGCGCAGGTGTCGATACGCTTGAACACCGGGCGCACGTCGAGCGCATGGCGGCGCTTTGTGACTTCGGCGGTTGCCAATCCGGTGAGCTTCCCGAGCCGTGCGTCCGAAAAGCCCATGGCTTTCAGGCGACGTAGTGCGCCGGGGCCCGCGGGAAGCCCTTTGGCGGTTATTTCGGCCTCGGTTTCAACAATCCCCCGGACTTGGGCCAGAAACCAGGGATCGATCTGGCACGATGCATGGATGTCGCGGTCCGAGAATCCGAGGCGCATGGCTTGCGCGACATTGAGGATGCGATCGGGCGTGGGGGTGCCGAGTGCGGCGCGGATGGCGCTGCGATCATCCCCTTCACCAAGCCCGGCGATCGAGATTTCGTCGAGGCCGGTAAGTCCGGTTTCGAGGGAGCGCAGCGCTTTTTGCAGACTCTCCTGAAACGTGCGGCCGATGGCCATCGCTTCGCCGACCGATTTCATCGAGGTGGTAAGCACCTGGTCGGCGCCCGGGAACTTCTCGAACGCGAAGCGTGGAATCTTGGTGACCACATAGTCGATGGTCGGTTCGAACGAGGCCGGTGTCGCGCCGCCCGTGATGTCGTTGGCAATCTCGTCGAGCGTGTAGCCGACGGCAAGTTTGGCGGCGACCTTCGCGATCGGAAACCCGGTGGCCTTGGAGGCAAGTGCGGAAGACCGCGATACGCGCGGATTCATCTCGATGATGACGAGACGTCCGTCGGCGGGGTTGACCGCGAATTGCACATTTGAACCGCCGGTTTCGACGCCAATTTCGCGCAATACTGCGATCGAGGCATCACGCATGATCTGGTATTCTTTGTCGGTGAGCGTCAATGCCGGAGCGATCGTTATCGAATCTCCGGTATGAACGCCCATCGGGTCGAGGTTCTCGATCGAGCAGACGATGATGCAGTTGTCGTTGCGGTCGCGAACGACCTCCATCTCGAACTCTTTCCAGCCGAGAACAGATTCTTCGATCAGGACTTCGTTGGTGGGGGAGGCATCGAGCCCACGCTCGATGATTTCGATGAACTCCGCCTTGTTGTAGGCGATGCCGCCGCCTGTACCGGCGAGTGTGAACGAGGGGCGGATGATCGCCGGCAGGCCGATCTCACCCAAGGCTTCGAGGGCCTCGATCAGGCCTTTCTCGATATAGCCTCGTTTGCGTTCATGTTCGCGCGAGTTCCATAGCGCCTTGAAGTCGTCGAGCGCCTTCTGTTCGCTGGCAGCGGACAGGCCTCGCGCCTTGATGGCCGCGATCTCGATTGTGAAATTGGCACGGTCGCGCTGCTTGAGATCAGATGCATTGGCGAGGGAAGATTTGGGGGTCTCAAGCCCGATCTTGTGCATGGCCTCGCGGAACTTCTCGCGGTCCTCGGCCTTGTCGATGGCGTCGGCATCAGCTCCAATCATGGTGACGCCGAACTTTTCGAGCACGCCCATCCGGCGCAGTGACAAAGCAGTGTTGAGAGCGGTCTGCCCGCCCATGGTCGGGAGCAGGGCGTCGGGGCGCTCCTTCTCAATGATCTTCGCGACGATTTCCGGGGTGATCGGCTCGATATAGGTGGCGTCGGCGAGATCAGGGTCGGTCATGATCGTCGCCGGGTTGGAATTGACCAGGACGACGCGGTAGCCTTCTTCCTTGAGGGCCTTGCAAGCCTGTGTGCCGGAATAGTCGAATTCACAGGCCTGACCGATAACGATCGGGCCGGCGCCGATGATCAAGATCGAAGATATATCGGTCCGTTTGGGCATGAGATCCGGCAAATACCTGGTTTGGCCCACAAAAAAGGGCGCGCTGTGGCGCGTCCTTGAGGGTCGCGCACTAGCCTACCTTGGGCCTACCCTGCGCGCGGGCTGTTTAGACCAGAATATGGTGTGCGGCAACGCATGCCGCTACTCGTGCACCGATTCCGACGTCAGGGCAGGCGCAACATCAAGTGAATGGAATTCTGAGTGCCCCCAAATTGCGGCGCCGCCGCCTTTGCGGCCTGAAATAACGGCTGCGACCTGAAATAACGGCGCAAACCGAGGTTGATAAATTCCAATTTATTACTCATGATATCCGCCGCGGGTCGGCGGTGTCTGGCAACCGCAGTCACAAAACGACGGAGGCGCTGCCATGGCGTTTGCATCTGGTTTTGTCCTCAGCGAGGCCAAGGACTTGCTGGCTCTCAGCGCGGCCATCGAGGACGTCATTAGTCCGATCATTCCGAATCCGCCACCGGGCTGGACATTGGTGCTCGATCCGCCGGAGGTCGGCCCGTTTCAAAACAAATGGCAGTTCTGGAAGCGCAACGACGGCGCGTTCGCGATCGTCGTGCGTGGGACCATCCCGCAGGCGGGAAGCATCCTTGAAGATGTCATCGCGTTGATGATCGAGGCGAAGGGTGACATCGATTTCGGCCCCTTCAAGATTGATTACGGCTTCGCCACCGATCCCGAGGCCGGCATCCATCTTGGCTTTACCCTCGGCGCGCTATTGCTTCTACTCGATCCGCTCAACGGCATTCTTGCGCAACTGCCTAGACAACAGGTCGGCGCCGGCAGTTTTGTTTACATCACCGGGCACAGCCAAGGCGCTGCCGTGGCGACGCTGATCCGCTCGTATCTCGAATACGGCCCGAACCGGCCCGCCGATCTCGCCTACAAGACCTATGTCTTTGCCCAGCCCAAGCCGGGCAACGATCATTATGCGGAGGATTATGAAAACGCGTTTTGCAAATCGGGCATGGCGTTCACCATCAACAATACCCTCGACTGGGTGCCGGAGGTGCCATTGACGCTGCAGTTGTTGAGCGACATCGATAAACCCAACCCGCTCAGCACCCTGACACTTTCGGCGATAGACAAGGTGTTGAGCAGAGCTGTGGGCATCGCGAAAAGCGCCGAACCGCTCGCATTGGCGAAATTCGACGGCATGTTCGCTGCGCTAGCGCTGGCCACCGGACATAAGGCGGTGGGGACCCACAGTCCCATCTTGCCGCTGAAGCCGTCACTGTACTACGTCGCCGCCGGCACTGTCTGGCCGCTGATCGGCGCACCGTGCGAGGGAGTCGAATGCCATGATGGATTCTTCGAGCACCACGCGACCACCTATTACAAGCTCCTGTCAAAGTGATCCGCGATCACCGGCCGGAAGCGATAGCGAGGCCGTCAAGGCGACACGATCACGCCGCGCTGAAGCGCGCGATACCGGCCTCATCTCCGGGGCTCGCGCGCGCCGCGCTCCTGGCCGATGCCCCCAAAGGTGCTACTATGGCCTCAGGTCCTATTTGACGATCATTCGTTTGCTTTGGGTTGGGGGCGGCGCTGCCGCCGAAGAGATCGCGAAGGTGAGCCATGCGTTCCAGCCCTCAGGCCGGTGCCCGGCGTCGAATTCCTTGTACCCTTTCAGATTCAGATAACCCTGATGTTCCGTGCCAATTGGAAAGACATAACCGATTTGCGGTCCGACGCCGATCACTCTTGATTCGAAGCAGCCAACCCTGTCGCCGGAGCCGCTGTCACAGGAGATCTGATTGTAGAAATATCCGACGAGGCCAACTTGCCATTGCTTGGTCAGGAACTGGGAGGCGCCCCAATCGAGGTGCATGTCAACGCCGTTTTGATATTGCGTATCGGGGTTCTTCAAATTGTAGCTGAATCCGAGCACGGCCGAGAATTCATGGCCGGTTTGTGGATTGAAATAGGTGTAGCCGCCGCCGACGTCGACGACCCCATGCCCGATGCCGAGATTCGCTATACTCTTTGAATTGTAAGACCCGACCGGAACGTCCCCAGTGATGTAGGTCATCCAGTTATGCAAACCGAAATTCCAGCGCAGCGAAGCCTGGGGAGCGAGGTCGGCAAATCCGCTCACGCTCTCCGTGCGCCCGCGGGATATGTCAAATCCGAACGGCCCCAATGACCCCGTCAGCGTTGCGTCGACCGAAACCTTGTTGCGGCCAAACGGCACGAGCAAGGCCACGGCCGCCTGTCCGCCCAAAACCGGCGTTGCGAAGACGTAACCCGGAATGACGAAACCGAGATCAGCGTCGGCGTCGAGCCGTGCGCTCAGGTTTCCTGTGAACGGTACCTTGATCCCACCGGGCCCGACCTGGCGCGCGAAAGCGACATCGGCGCCGGCTGATACAGAGGTATGATAGTAGATGGTTGCGAGCGTCCATCCGGGTTGTTGCGGCGTTGCCGCGAGGCTGCCGAATAGCCCCGGAACCCAAAAGCTCACGCCGCCTTCGTCGGCCGTGGCGACTTTCGACCCTGTCGCAACGGCGGCAAGCACGAGCACGCCACAAGCGAATGCGGCCCGGCGTCTCCGAGCAGGAATTGCGGTGAAACTAAGCTTGCGTGTTGTGTGCTGCGTCATATCGCCCTCGCCCCCTTGAGCATTTCCCGGAAAAGTGAACACCAGTTTTCCGTCAGGAAATGTGACAACGCTTGAATCCAAAGCGCTTTCCGACTTCGACCATCCGATTTCTATGGTCGATCTTTTTGGAAAGCGCTCAAGATCGCCGATTCGCGGTTTTCGCTCCGCCGCCAATAAGGCACATGGAAAGCGAATCCGACCCAACCCCCACATATTGAGCCAACCCTATTAATCCTACTACGCGAATTTTGATACGACAAACGTCGACTTCAGAAATTTCAGCCCTGTGAACAGGAAATGCAGCACTGGAGGTATTGCATGTCAGGGGCTCGCTGATGAAGGCTCATGACCTGGGCCCTCTTTCGATTTTAATCGCGGCGTCGTGCCGCGCCGCAGCGTCGATGGTAGTGAACAGCGATGCGTTTTGCAGGGGTTTAAAAAGAACGGCAAATATGCCAGCGGCTTCAGAACGTTCCCTCAATCTGATATCGCTGTGCGCAGTAATAATGATTGTCGGAATGTGGATACCGCTGCGCGTCAGTTGATGATGAAGCTCAAGGCCTGTCATCTCAGGCATTTGCAGGTCGACAATCAGACATTCCGGGAGTCCGTCGGGTAACGATGCGAGAAATTCCCTCGCTGATCCAAACGTTTTCGACAGCAACGCACGAACGCGCAACGTGCGTTGCAACGCCTTGAGCACGGACGGGTCATCGTCCACAATAGCGATCCAAGGCGAAGTTACCGGCATATGAGGAATGTGTGACAGCCGGAGGGCATTGTCGAGCTAGCCCTTGGGCCAGTATCCCCGTAGGGTCGATAACGATTACTTTGAAATGCCGGCCTTTTCAGCCATTCGCACGAGGTCAGCGACCGTGCGAACCCCCAGCTTTCTCATTATTGCACTGCGGTGGAACTTTATGGTCTTTTCCACTATTCCCAGCTCGTAGGCAATCTGCTTGTTCATCCGACCGGCGACAACGTGGGTAAACACTTGGCGTTCGCGTGGGGTCAAGGTCGTAACCTTTGCCTCGATTGATGCCAAGTCGGATTGAGCTTTTCGGGATTTGGCATCCAGTTCTTCGGCTCGCCGTATTGCCTCCAGAAGGTCCTGGTTGCTAACTGGTTTGGTCAGGAAATCGATGGCGCCGGCTTTCATCGCGCGCACGCTCGTCGAAATGTCGCCTTTCCCGGTGATGAATATGACCGGCCGGTGTGAGCCCCCGGCTGTAAGCGCGCTTTGAAGTTCGAGACCATCGAGACCCGGCATGGACACGTCGAAGACCGCGCAACCCGAAACCGCCGCGTCATGCTGGGCCAGGAATTCTCGGGGAGACGTATACGATCGGGCCTCGTACCCCTTCACGCGCATGAGCCGTGACAATGCCTTGGTCACTCGGTCGTCATCGTCGACAATAAAGACTGTAAACATGTTGTCCATCACGTGGCCAGTATAGGCACTGCGAGACCTGGTAGCAAAAAGCGGGCTACCGCTCCGCCGCTTTCATCGTTCGCCAGCTTGATGTCCCCTCCATGCGCTTCGACGATCGTCGAGCAGATCGCCAGGCCAAGACCAAGCCCGTGAGGCTTGGTCGTGTAAAACGGCTCGAACAAGCGCTCTTGCTCTGTGGGAAGGATACCGGTGCCGCGATCCTTTACCCGCACCTCGATGGCTCCGGTGGTCGTGGCGCGGGTAGAGATTGTGACAAGCCGCTGCGCGGCAGGGGTCGAGGCCATTGCATCCATGGCATTCATGAAAAGATTGAGCAGAACTTGCTGCAATTGGACCGGATCCCCCGATGCTGTGGGCAGGGCGCTTCCCAAGTCACGTTTGACATCGATTCGCCGGCTGATCATTTCGCTGTTGAGCAGGGTAAGCGTTGAATTGACCAGAACATTAAGATCCACCGACTCGGATACTTTCTCACCCTTCTTGATCAGGTTACGGAGTCGCTTAATGACCTCACTGGCTCGACGATTGTCCTGAACGATGTCCTGAAAAACATCGCGAACTTCGGCGAGGTCTGGTGAATTCTGTGCAAGCAGGTCCAGCCCCGTTTCCGCATTTGTCTGGATCGCCGTCAGCGGCTGGTTGACCTCGTGCGCGATCGCGCCGGAGAGTTCGCCAGCCACCGAAACCCGCATCAGGTGCGTGACCTCGCGGCGTTGCAAGGCGGATTCGGCTTCCGCGGCCTTTTGTTCGGTGATATCGACAAAAATTCCACTCAATTGGTTCGGAGCGCCGTGGTCGTGCGGATGCAAGCGAGCGCGAACGCTGACCCAGCGTATTTGGCCGTCCGGTTGGAGCACGCGAACGTCCTGGGCGGCGGACTGCTCCGCGCTCAAAGACTTACGGAACGAGGTGATGGCAGTCGCGCGGTCCTCTGGGTGGATTACTGCGAGCAATGTGTCACGCGTGAGCGGTACATCTCTACCTAATCCGAACAGCGCGCGGCAATGTTCCGTGGCCCACAATTCACCTGTGCTACGATCAAATTGCCAAAGTCCGACGTTCGCGGACGCAGCCGTAAATGCCATGCGCTCCTCGCTCTCCTTGAGCAGTCTCTCGGCGCGTTGCCTCCTGCGCATTTGAATCAGCACGGCGAAGGTAACCGCCGTGTACAACGCAAGGACAAGAAGAACTATGAGGACAAAGCCGCGATGCTGATTCCAGACGGTCGGCTCCTTGAACAAGACAACCGTTTCGGGGCTAAGGTCGCCTTCGCGCAAGCCCCAGCGTTGCATTGCCCTGAAATCGACTTGATGAGTTTGTCCAGGATTAATCCTCGGTGGAAGCGTGGCCGGGTCCTTACCGGCCATGATTTCAAGCACGAGGTCGGCGGCGGCGGCCCCAGTCGAATCCAATGATTCGAAGTATCCGCCCACGACGCCCTTACCAAAGTGACTGTCATAGGGTGAATAGACTGGACCAGGAGATTTAGCGGCCACCGCTGCGGCGACCTCCGCCGGAACATGCGACTTTCCCTCGCTATCAAGAAAAACCGTAAGAACTATGACAATTGTATCACGAGGCACGCGTGACACTTCGGTCATGAGAGCGTCATACGGCAGGTCGAACAGATAGGTCGTATCATATTTTCTGCCACGGCCCTCAACGGCCTTTCGGGCCCTTGCCTGCCACAAGCGATCAATGGGAGCGCTTCCTGCAATAACGTAGAGCCGGTTAACGCGCGGTTGAAGCCGTTCGGCCAAATCAAGCGTTTTGTCCAGGTCAAAGTTGAGAAGGAGACCGGTCACGTCCGGCGGCACATGCAGCGACGAGTAGCTCTCCCGTGAAACAGAGGTAAATACGACTGGAACTTTGGGCACAAAAGTGTCGCGGAACTTGATGATGAAGGGAAGCGCGGCCGCTCCGAGCGTCATCACCACGTTTGGCTGAGCGCGGGCATATTTTTCCCGGAGAAAGTTAGCGGTGCGCAATTCGTAATCAGGGTCTGAGACCCTCACGAGGTCGAGGAAGTCGGCGTCGATTTCGATCCTCTTCGGAGACTGCTCGAATAATCGCTTACGTGCCGCGTCGCCGATCATTGTGGTGCCGGGAAGGGTGAAGTTGTAGGCGTGCAGCATGAGCAGACGCGGCGGCAATTCCTCCGCGCCGGGAGATTGAACAAGCCATGGGAATGTGAACATCAGCAAAAGAACGAGGCGGCACGTCCGGAGCGTGCGTGCCAAGATCGAAGCCAAAAAATTGCTGGCAGATTCCATTTCTCTCAGCCCAGCCAGCCATGACCCCGTGCTCACCATACACTGGTCGGATAAGATGATAAATACCCAGGGCTGTCTTTTCTTCGCATAATCGCTAAAGAGTTGAGGCATTGCAGCCCGCGTTGCGTATTCAAGACAAATTTGTGACGGATTTGATTGAGCGTGGAAGGCGTCAGGATTCTTTACTTGTTACTTGTTGGTTTTCGAAAACCTCGTTCGATCCGCTCATGGTCGGCGGTGCCGAGGTTTGGATGGGATCAGCAGATTCGGCGCGGGTGCTCCGGCCCGATCCTGGACCATGGTCCAGTAGAAGCGTGGCCATCTTTCTCGGTAAGCCGGGAGGTCCGGTCATGCTGATTATCTGGACGCTCTATGTGGTGGCCAGGGGGCGGGACCGTATTCGCCGAAAACGCGGGGGTGACTGGGCTCCTGATGTCAATCCTGGTGTGGATCTGCTCCTACACCGCATAATACTTTGACGCTTGTGATAAGCAGGAAACGAGCGTCGATCAGTCGTCCATAGCTCAAACGCCGGATCGAGCAGCAGAATGGCCTCCTCCCGTCCAAGTAAAAAAGCCGAATCCCCCAAAAAGTCGGCTCTCCAGCCGACAACGGCGGATGGTCGAGCAACAGGGTATTCAAAACGCGGCCTGTTGATCGCAACGGTGATCGCAGTCGCATTGGTGCTCGCTGGCGTCCTCTCCTTCGAGTTCCTGATGGGCGGCCTCGGTAAAGGGCCGTTGACTAGAACCTCCGGTAGTGTGGTTGCCGCAGCTACTTTCGTCGGGAGCGAAACCTGCGCCGGCTGTCACCGGACCGAAGCGCAGCTTTGGCGTGGCTCGCAGCACAATCTCGCCATGCAGCACGCGACCGACAAATCGGTGCTCGGCAATTTCAACGACGCCAGCTTCGCCAATTATGGCGTGCTGTCCCGCTTTTTCCGCAAGGACGGAAAATTCTTGATCGAGACCGACGGACCCGACGGCAAGCTCGCCACGTTCCAGGTCAAGTACACATTTGGTCTCGATCCGCTGCAGCAATACCTCGTCGAATTCCCCGACGGTCGGCTGCAGGCATTGTCGATTGCCTGGGACAGTCGGCCAAAGGACGTGGGCGGCCAACGGTGGTTTCACCTCTACCCGGACGAGGAGATCAAGCACGACGACATCCTGCATTGGACCAAGCTGAACCAGAACTGGAATTTCATGTGCGCCGAATGCCATTCGACCGGCGTGCGCAAGAACTATGACGCGGCCGCTGACCGCTTTGCCACGACCTTTGCGGAGATCAGCGTCGGCTGTGAGGGCTGTCACGGGCAAGGGTCGAGCCACGTCGACTGGGCGCAAGGGCAACGAAGCTGGTGGCCGTTCGGCAAGATCGAAGACCCGCGCAAGGGGCTGCTCGTTGCGTTCGACGAACGGCGCGACATCGCATGGTCGATCAATCCGGGGACCGGCAACGCCGCACGGAGCTTCACGCCCCCCGCGTTGCGCAAGGAGGTTGAGACTTGCGGCTTGTGCCATGCGCGCCGAGCCGGTTTTTCCGAGGATTGGGTGCCAGGCCGACGGCTTTCCGACACGCACGTCGTCTCGCCGTTGGCACCGGGGCGCTATCATGCTGACGGGCAGATGCTCGACGAGGTCTACAATTACGGGTCGTTCAAGCAGAGCAAGATGTTCGCAGCCGGCGTCACCTGCAGCGATTGCCATGAGCCGCATGGCGCGAAGCTGCGCGCTCCCGGCGATGGCGTCTGTCTGCAATGTCACGCCAACGACAAATACGCGGCGGTGACGCACCATCGCCATGCAGACGCAAGTCCAGCTCTCACCTGCGCGTCATGTCACATGCCCGCGCGCAATTATATGGTCGTCGATCGCCGTCACGATCACAGCTTCCGCGTCCCACGGCCCGATCTATCGGTAAAGCTTGGTACTCCCAACGCCTGCATCGATTGTCACGGCGACAAGCCGGCAGCATGGGCGGCATCGGCGATCGAAGGCTGGCATGGGCCAAGCCGGAAAGGCTTTCAGACCTACGCCGAGGCGTTCCAGGGGGCATGGTCGGGCCAAGGCGATGCCCCGGCGCGCCTTGCTGCGGTAGCGTCCGACCGCAATGCGCCAGCATTCGCGCGCGCCAGCGCGCTGCACGAGCTTGCGGCCTATCTCTCGCCGTCGACCATCAGTCTGGCGCGAACCGGGCTTTCGGATCCCGATCCGATGGTGCGGATCGGCGCCCTCGATATGCTGGAAAATGTCCCGGCCGCCCAATTGTGGCCCTTGGTTTCGCGGCTGCTTGAGGATTCGAGCCGCGGCGTGCGCATCCGGGCCGTCTCGCTGCTCGCGGCTGTTCCTGTTGCAAGCCAGCCAGCCGCCGACCGGGAGCGGTTCGAACGCGTCGCGGCCGAGTTCATCGCGGCGCAACGTATCAACGCGGATCGGCCCGAGGCCCGCTCCGTATTGGGAAATTTCCTGACGAGCCGCGGCCGCCGAGCCGAGGCGGAGGTTGAGTACAAAATCGCTCTTCGGCTCAACCCACAGTTTTCTCCAGCGGCCACCAACCTTGCCGATCTCTATCGGCAAATGGGGCGGGACGCCGACGGCGAGAATGCTTTGCGTACGGCGATTGCCGCCTCACCGAGAAACGCAACCTTGTATCATGCGCTCGGCCTCGTGCTCACGCGGCTCAAGCAGCCTGAAGCGGCGCTTGCAGAATACCGCCGCGCGACCGAGCTTGAGCCGCATCAAGCGCGATACTCCTATGTCTACGCGGTTGCACTCCATTCCGCGGGCCGCCGCGAAGACGCCGTATCATTTCTGAGAGAAGCATCGGTAAGGCATCCAAACGATCGCGACATGCTGCAGGCGCTCGTGAGCTTCAGCCGCGAAGCGGGAGATTTTGCCACCGCACTCGAATACGCCGAGCGGTTGACTCGCCTGTTGCCAAATGATCCTAACCTGGTTGCCCTCATTGAAAATCTTCGGAGTGAAATCAAAAAGTAGGCGCGATTCAGAATGGTCGTGTGGCCTCTTGCTGCTCCGCGGATCAAGCCCGGCACTCTTGTAGCCCGGGTTGAAGTGTAGCGCGCATCCGGCGCGCTACAGCGAAGACCCGGGAATGCCCCGCGGAGAGGCGATTTGCATGGAACTCCTCGCGCGCGTTCTACATCAGCGATATGACGCCGTTGCCTCGAAATCTGCCGCGGGACTTTTCAGAATGATGTTGGACCTTGGTGCAGTAGTGCGATCGGATGTCTGCACAAGCGGAAGCGACTTGGGGACGTTCCAATTCACATTCATTATTTGAGACAGATTTGTAATCACATCCGGAGCGGTGTTGGAGCGACTCGG
>DATGVJ010000223.1:0-4427 GCA_035300505.1 Xanthobacteraceae bacterium | reverse complement strand
GGCGTAGCGCTCGAAGTCTCGCGTCAGGCGGCGGTAGCGGCTTGCCCAAGCGAAGGTTCGTTCGACAATCCAGCGCTTGGGGAGGACGACAAACTTGTGGGCATCGGTGCGCTTGACGATCTCGATGGTCCAGCGGCCTGTCTCGGCGACCGCCTGAGCGGCCTTTGGCCCTTGATAGCCGGCATCTGCGAAGATGCGCTCGATGAAGGGGAAGGATCGGCGCGCTTGGCGAAGAACCTCGCGGATGCCGTCGCGGTCCTGAATGTCGGCCGGATGAACGACGATGCTCAGCAGCAGACCGAGCGTGTCGACGAGGATGTGGCGCTTGCGGCCCGTGACCTTCTTGCCCGCATCAAAGCCTTGCGGGTCGAGCGTGGAGCCCCCTTTTGAGCGGCTTTCGCGCTTTGACTGTCGATGATCGCTGCCGTCGGGCTCGCTTCGTGCCCCTCCTGCTCACGCGTCGCGACGTAGAGCGCATGATGCAGGCGCTCCAGCGTGCCGTCCCATTCCCACAGCATGAAATAATGGTGTGCGGTGCTCTTCGGCGGAAGGTCCTTGGGCAGCGCCTGCCATTGGCAACCCGTAGAGAGCACGTAGAAGATGGCGTTCATCACCTCGCGCACGTTCACATCACGCGGTCGTCCGCCGCGTCTTGCTGGCGGTATCAGCGGCTCAATCAGCGCCCATTCGCCATCGGTCAAATCGCTGGGATAACGCAGGCCGCGACGATCCGCAGCAAGGCGATGTTCAGGCTTCCACATCCGGCACCCCTCGGCAAACGGTCGGGTGCCTGACAATGAATCACAACCGATTCTCCCGACTCAACAACTTTTTGGATCGGCTCTTAGAGATTGCTATCGGGCGTTTCACGAACTGAAAAGCGCGGAAGATGGCGCGCAGTTTCGGTTGCGGTGGATCACTGTTATTGTTTTGCTTAGGGCTGTCGGTCACGTTTTGGAAAAAGTTGATGCACGCCGTTCGCCGATTCTCCATGACGCCGTGACTGCCGCATGGGCGCGTCTCAGAGCGAACCGCTACGCAAATCTGATCTTTTTTGAGTTTATTGAGCGAGAGCGAAACTTGGTGCTCAAAGAGTATGAGTTCGATGGCAATGTCATCATGACTTCTGCCGGGGACTCACCACTTAGCGCTAGACACGCGATGCGGGTAGGGGATCGTGTAATTTATCAGCTCGATCTCCTAAGTGAGGCTTTGCGCTGGTGGGAAGGCCATTTGGGAGACATTGAAGGCGACGCAGAGAGCCAAATGAAACGCGCGCAAGCTACCGCCTCAACACCGGCGCGCAAGGCTCGCCGTGACAGGCTCCGTGGCTGAAAGCAAATAAAGATGACCGACGATCTCTTACAGCGCTTGAAGGAAGACATCCCGAAGACTGGGTTTGTGACCGAAATGATCGTTGCGTCCACTCTGAACGAGATTGGGTGGATCGTCGTTGATCATCCATTTTATGTGGACAAAGACGAGAACAAGGGGCGCGAAATAGACGTTGCTGCGGTCAAGAGCGCCGAGGCGGTAGACGCCCGCAAGAAAGTAACGGTAACGTTGGCGCTTGCGATAGAGATCAAGAAAGCGACGAACAAGCCATGGGTGATCTTCACGTCACCGAAAGCGTCTTTGGAAAACGTCGAGACGATGTTCGACACTACGTTAGTTCACATGAACCCCCAAGAGATTTGGTTCAAGGATCTATATCGGAACCATCCGATCGCCGAATGCGGTAGATTCGGCCGCACTGCCTACCAAGCGTTTATGAAGAAGACCGCTCACGAAAACGGTGCGGCCAAGGACGATGGTCATAGTATCCCAACGTTCGGCGCGTTCGCATCATGTTTCAAGGGAGCGATAGAACTCAGCAGCTACATCCGCCAAAGTGATCAGACTCCCCTGCGAGACGCGGCGCAGCTAAAAACGTATACTGTGGGAATCTCGCACGGCCTGCTGGTGATTGATGGGAAACTGTTCGAAGCCCGCGTATCATCGGGTCCTGAGATCGACGTCAATGAAGTCCGCTGGTTGCCGTACACGTTCAACTATGCGTCAAAGGAGTATGGGAACCGTAGGTTTCTCGTGGATGTCGTGACCACCGGCTACCTTCCAGCTTATCTTCGCAGATACCAGGAATGGCTTGAAGACAGGGCGCGGTTCTGTCTAGCCGAGCTTTCATAGGCCTTAATAGAAAATGCGGCTCAGCTAGTTAGAAAGTTCCGCCCCATCAAACTAAAGAATCTCCCTCACTTCCCCGTAAAGCTCGGCTTGCGCTTCTCCAGATACGCCGCCACCGCTTCCTTGTGGTCCGCCGATGACGACACCACGGCGTAGTGCGAGGAGATGAGGTCGAGGCTGGTGCGCAGGTCGATGCGCGTGCCCTGATAGACCGCGCGCTTGATGAAGCGGATCGAGAGCTGCGGCCCGCGCGCGATCTTGGCGGCGATGTCGCGCACATGGCTCATGAGCTGATCGTCGGGCACCACCTTGTTGACGATGCCCAGGCGCTCGGCCTCGGCGGCGTCGATGATCTCGCCGGTCCAGAACAGCTCCAGCGCCTTGGCGGTGCCGACGAGGCGCGGCAGGAACCAGGTGCCGCCGGCGCCGGGCACCAGGCCCACGCGCACATAGGTCTCGCCGAGCCGCGCGCTCGAAGCGGCGAAGCGCAAATCGCATTGGAGGGCCAGATCCATGCCGGCGCCGGTGGCGGCGCCGTTGATGGCGGCGATGACAGGCTTGTCCATCGCCTCTAATGTCAGCGGGATGCGCTGCACATGGCCGGCCAGCTCCTCCTTGCGCATGAGCGGCGTGCGGTCCTGGCGCTCGCCCATGGCCCCGATGTCGCCGCCGCTGCAGAACGCCTTGCCGGCGCCGGTGACGATGACGACGTGGACGGCGTCGTCGCGCTGCGCCTCGGACAGCGCATCCGCCCAGGCGTCCGTCATCTCCCAGGTGAAGGCGTTCATCCGCTCCGGCCGGTTCAAGGTGATGGTGGCGATGCGGTCGGCGACCTCGTATCGGATGGTCTCGCTCATCTCGTCCTCTTCGTTGAGATGAAGGGCTGCAGGGCTATCGTGCGTCCTTCGACTGCTCGCTTCGCTCGCGCTCAGGATGAGGACCATTTCTTGGTGGCCCCTACCGACTCTTTGCCGCCCTACTGCGGATGGCAAACTCAACGCCCCTCATCCTGAGCCCGTCGAAGGACGCAACGTCGTCGATCCAGCTACCACCCCGCAAGCTCCATCCTAATACAGCGGAAGCCATCGGGCGAAATGTGGCTGGGACAGGCAACGGATCTTGGGCGTGTTCGTGAGAACCTCGTGCAGAAACTCGCTCTTGCCATAAGACCAGTTCAGCAGCGTCCGCCCGCCGGCGCCATCGAGGCCCAAGACGGCATGGTTTTGCCAGCACGTGCCGTCGCTGCATCGCGCCCGCATGGTCAACGGCGACAGATCCAAGAGCGAGCGGACCGGCTCGTAGCGGTCATACGCCGTCGCCGCCTCGAGGCAATAGGGCGCATCCTTGGCCGCGGCTTCGGCTCGGTCGACCACCAGAGCGATGCGCGACCAGGTCCAAGCGCCAGCGCCGACACAAACGACAATCACCGACCACCGCAAGCCGGCAGCGAACCAGCGTGCCGCCGATGGCGCACGAAGTCTTCTGACGCACCAGGGGGTCAGCGCCCATAGCGCGACGGCGGCGATGACCGCGGGCGCGTGCGCGGCCCAGCCCGGCTGGAAGCGCGACGCCATTATCGCCAGCCCCGCGACAACGCATAGGCCGGCAAGCGCGCCAGTGGCGACCATCGCCACATCAATCTGTTGCGGCTTCGTGCGCGAGAGCAAGGCGTACTCCTCGGCGCCGCGGGCGGGAGATGTCGTCGCCAGCGAGACAGAGTCCCGGGTGGCTAAGAACAGTCTCAGGCCGCCGCCCAGGATGACGCCCAGCGCGACAGGGACGAACATCATCTGCGCCAGCGCTACTCGTCCGCTGAGACCGGTCGTGGGCGAATAATCAGCCCCGGTCGGGACGAGCGTTATGAGGAATGCGAGCATCGCCAACCAAGCGACGAAGACCCCGGCCTGTCGCACCGGCAAGAAGAACGTGACCGCGAGTGGGATGATCGCGAGCAGCAGACCGAAGACGATGACGAAGATGATCCCATGCATACGGGCTCATACCTTGCTCAGGGTGCTTGCATTCCTTTTCGATTGTGCCGCTGCCCGACTCACCCTTCGAGACGCCCGCTGCGCGGGCTCCTCAGGGTGAGGAGAAAAAACCAGGTGCCTCATGGTGAGGAGCCGGCGAAGCCGGCGTCTTGAACCATGAGTCGAGCTGCGGCGCTATCGTGCGTCCTTCGACTGCTCGCTTCGCTCGCGCTCAGGATGAGGACCATTTCTTGGTGGCCCCTACCGACTCTT
>DATGVJ010000222.1:0-2684 GCA_035300505.1 Xanthobacteraceae bacterium | reverse complement strand
GAAAGAAATGGCCGGGTAATTCAGGAGCCGCGCGAAATGGTGCCTTTTGGGGACTGACCACGAGCGGAGAGGCTTGTCGCGGGAGTCGCTTCGCGCCGCATTCATGCGCCGACGAGCAGGACAGAGGAGTGAATGTTCTATGTCGCACCATTATTCCGGTCCCGATTTCGGCTTCCCACACGGAGACGCGCGCCTAGACCTCACGGATTTGTATGCCTTCCCCAAGCCAAGCGAACCGGACAAATCGATCCTGATCATGAATGTCCATCCTTCTGCCGTCGTGAATCCGCCGGGGCCCACCACGCGCGAGCCGTTTTCGTCCAAGGCGCTGTACGAGCTCAAGATCGATACAAATGGCGATGCCGTCGCCGACATCGCATATCGGGTGCGCTTCTCGTCCTCCGCGGACGGCACGCAAACCGCGACCGTGCGGCGCGTCGAGGGTGCGCTGGCCGCTGGAACGGGTGACGGCGGCCAAGTGGTCATCGAAGCACCTGTGTCGACGGGTCGGGACGCGCGCGTGACGGAGGCCGGCCGCTACCGTTTCTTCGCGGGCTGGCGCAGCGATCCCTTCTTCTTTGACACGCGAGGGGCATTAAACGATCTGCAGTTCACCGGTAACGATTTCTTCATCGACAAGGACGTTTGCAGCATCGTGCTGGAAATGCCCAACTCTGCCCTTGGACCCAAACCAGTCGGCCTATGGGCGCGCACGCTGGACGGCGCGGGCGGGGATTGGGTCCAGGCGGACCGGGGCGCATTGCCCGCGCAAGCGGGCTTTCTCGTCGGCTCGGAGCGAGACAGCTACCACGCGGGCGAGCCGGCGAACGATGCCCGTTTCATCGCCGTCTTCGCGCATGCGCTGGAGCACACCGGTGGCTATGCGCCGGAGGAAGCAAGGCGGGTGGCGGGAACACTGCTGCCCGACATGCTGTCCTACGATCCGACGCGTCCCGCGTCTTTTCCGGGCAATGGCCGTACACTCACCGACGATGCTGCCGACGCCTTTCTGGCAGTCCTTACCAACGGGAAGGTGCCTAGTGACAAGGTGGGCCCCCACATCGATCTGCTTGCCGAGTTCCCCTATTTGGGGCCGCCGCACAACAGATATGTGCCGAGCCATGCAACTTCGCTTATCGCAACCGCGCTTCGCAAGGCGTCCAGGCGCCTGGGCTCTTTATGAAGGAGGACGTTATGAACCGAACTAGAGAAAGTGCTGTACACCGGCTGCGAAGCGATCGGCTTCCGTCTTTTGGACTCGTCGTCCTAATTCGCCCGCCTCTGCAATTTTGGTCGTATTGCGCAGGGCTTCGCCCCGCTGCTTCTTGACTGCCAGGGCGGCCTTGGTGCGTTCGGAAATCAGCCGCCGCTCCTTTTCGAAAGCCATGGCACGCTTGCGTCAAATTGAGCCCGCGTTGCGAATTTCCGATCTCACGGATCTGATTTCCGTGCAGCGATCGAAAGACGTGGCAACGTGGGTAGAGGGCCTGCGCAAGGCTGGGTTGCCAGAATAGCGGCGTGGAACATTCAGACGCTAAGGTCGCCTGTTGGCCGTAAGCGGTGTTGTTAGGCCGCCGCTTTTTCCGCTTGCATGGCCGATAGGCGAACGGCAGCAACTCGTCGATTCGGCTCATTGGATGGCGGGCGACGATCTTGGCGAGCACGTCGCGCAAATAGGCCTGCGGGTCGACACGATCCATTTTGCACGTTTATGCCGCGCGCCGAACAAATAACTGTCCAATAAGGGCGAGACGCAGCCACTGGAGACTCCTACGCAACACTGGACAAATCGAATTGACCCCCCGTAATGCAACAGCGAGATGCAACACTGCCTCTCCACCAATCGTTCATTCAACCTTCCAGTTCCGCGAGGGCCGCTGCTACGTCTCGCCATCCGCGCGCAAGTGCTTTGTATGGCATTGCTACTGTTGGATTATCGCGCGCTCCGGTGGCGGCTGACGGCCGGTCCAACTTTCCTGGGCCGCGGTGGTAGCTGCGGATGCGACTGCTCAGCGCATTGGCATTCGCGTTTTGCAAGGATGATGCGACCAAGCGCTACCATACCTTTGCCGCGCATGGCCTCCCGGATCACGGCGAAAGCATCCTGGCCAACTTTGTCATTAGGACAGATGTAGTACGGGCTATCGAAATACCGTTCATCGATCTGATCGCGAGGGACGAAACTATCTATATCGATCGTGTGACTGCTCTCGATGGCAATGGCGTCGAATTCCTCGTCCTCGACCATGATGTATTCGTTCTTCGAATACTCGTAGCCGCGTCCTTTGTCGGCACTCTCTACTACCTCACGCGTCGCGTCATCCACTAGCTGCTGGCGCAATCGATTACCGGTTTTTTTATTGATCTGACGGAAGGCTACTCGATCTCCCGATGACGCGGCCGTATAAACGGCGATGGGACACGAGACGAGCGAGAGTTTCCGGGACTCTCCAAACAACAGGCTGAGGAGGGCGGCAAGCCTGTCACGGCGAATCGCCGACCTCATCCGGTGAAATCTTGTGGGCGCGCGATCACCGCCTCGGCTTACGTAGCGCGATGGCGAAGGCCAGCAAGAGGCCGGCCAAGTTCGGCAACAGCGCCATCAGGGCGAGCCGCAGGTTCACGACATCGTCAGCCTTTGAGACCCAGCCCCGCCCATGTCGCCAGACGCAAAGCCGCGGTGA
>DATGVJ010000221.1:0-3055 GCA_035300505.1 Xanthobacteraceae bacterium | reverse complement strand
CGGGCCTATGAGTGCAGCTGTTCTGAGAAATGCACTCATAAAAAAACGGCACCCGACCTTGGCCGGATGCCGCGTCGCTTAAAGGCGGGCAGTCCTTATTTCTGCGCTATAACGGCTTCAAGATCGGACTGCTTACCGTTGGTACCGTGACCGCCGGCCATCGTCGCGCCGGTGATGCCGAGCTTCTTCAGCGCTGCTGCGACCGCTTCCGCATTGGGGTTCTTGGTGGCGGTTGGAGTAGGCGACCACAGGTCCGTCACCCACACCACGTTATCCTTCACGACATGGCCAAGCAGCATGCCGTCGACGTGTGGATTGTCGATGCGGTAAAGCTTTATCTCCTGGCCATCCGCGTCCTTCAAGGTCATCTGATCCTTGACCTCGACTACTTCAACATTCTTCGGAGTCTTCGTGAGCGCGTCCGGCACGACCGTATGGGTGGTCTTCAGGTCCTTCTCGAAATAGGCCTTGTCGGGCGAAGGAACGATGATCGTCGCGCCCTCCGCCGCGTAGGTGCGCATGCCGCCGGTATGGTCCATGTGGTGGTGGGTGAGGATCAGATATTTGATCGGCTTGCCGGGATACTTCGCCTTTGCGGCATCGATCACCCACTTCGACTGGACCTCACCGACCGGCGCGTCGAAGATGGCGAGGCCGTCCTTCATGTTCACGATCAAATTATTGGCCCCGGTTATCACCTGCTGGACGTTGGGGGCGAGCTCCACCATTTTGGGAGGCGCGGTGGGCGGATAGAAAATCGTGTCAGCGTCGAGGAAGCGGCCGAGAGCGATCCGGCGCAACACCCACTGATACGGAACATTATTGCCGGTGGCAGGCGCCTTTGCCGCCGTCTTGACGGCGTCGGGCGGCGCGAACGCACTATCCGCAATCGACGGATTGGCGGTGACATCCTTGTAGGTGACCTTCGCGACCTCGGTACCGTTGAGATTATATGTCAGCATATGCGCGACCTTCACGCCGCCGACCACCTTCCAATCGTTCAGCACGAGGTCGTAATTGGAATCGCCGGAAATGTTGTCGTCATCTACGGTGCGGATTGCCGCCGGCAGGTGTGTCTTGGGATCAAACAGAATGGTGAATTTGTTGCCATTGTCGGCGTAGGAGATCGCCGGCAGCGTCTCGTTGCCCAGCTTCTGATTGCTCGCGGCGGAGACATTCTTTTGATCTTCCAATATTTTGAAGAGTAGCGCCGGCGACGCGCGCTCGAGTTCGCGCAGTTGCGCCGCGACCCGCATGCTCGACGCCGGAGTGCTGCCCTTGTCGTTTGTGACAAAGCCGAGCGTCGGCGTGACGACTTCGCTGTATTTCAGCGTCTCCACGGCGGGATATTTCATTGCCCGGTCGAGGTCCATCTTGGCCACACCCTTGGTGAGATCCCAGGTGGTGGTGAAGGTCGTGTCGCCAAGGAAGCGCGGCTCGCCATCGGCCTTATACGACTGCCCGGGCTCCCAGTGTTTCGCTTCGCCCTTGATCGAGATGCCCTTCAGCGCTTTCAACGCATCGGCGCCGCCCTCGGCGGCAATAGCGGCCTTGACGAGATCACCAGGGCTTTCCTGGGCCGACGCGAAATGGATCGGCGCGGTGCTCGCGAGCAACGCAGCGGTAATGCCTAAAAGATATTTCATCGTGTTGTTCCTTTGAATTGTCAGAAGGAATCAGGAGGCTCGCGCAATCAGCGCGCGAGGTTTGCGACGCGGATGCCGGCGGCACCCCCGTTGAAACGCAGCTATAGTTGAAGTTTTCAGTGGAAGTTTTCGCCTGCCGACGGCACTGCGCTGCCATATGGACAGAACGGAGACTTCGGTACGTCACCGTTTTATGGGCAGCTCCCAGTCAAGCGACTGCTTGCCTGTATGATTGTCCAGCTGGGGTGCCGGACGTGAATCACAATACCGGGTCGGGAAATAATAGTTGTTTCTTCGCTTGTAGTCGGGGGTGGTAACCGGCTGCTGCTATCCCGTCAACCCTTCCCGGTCGCTCACGGACGGAATGAAACTGGCGATACGGCCTAGTACTACTGAGTCAGAAAGCCGCATTTGGAGGCTTTGAGAATCACATATGGAGACGCTTCCCGTTGGAACGCAGGGGTTTGGGATGGGTCTCCACGAAGCGAAGGATATTGAATCGCGGTTTACGCGCTATGTCGAGGGGCTTGTGAGCGTGATCGGGCACGCGGATCGGGCGGGTCCGCTGCAAGACTATTGCCTGGGACTGGTGATGCCAGGTGAGCGCAAGAGCGTAGAGCCGATGGCGGCGATCACGGCGCCGGGGCGCACGGCCGCGCAGCATCAGTCGTTGCTGCATTTTGTCGGTGAAGGGGGTTGGTCCGACGACGATGTGCTGGGCAAAGTGCGTGAGATGGTGTTGCCGCAGATCGAGCGTCATGGACCGATCGAGGCCTTTATCATCGACGACACGAGCTTTCCCAAGAAGGGGCGGCATTCGGTTGGGGTGTCGCACCAATACTGCGGTCAGCTTGGCAAGCAGGCGAATTGCCAGGTCGCGGTGACGCTGTCGCTGGCCAATCACCATGCGAGCCTGCCGGTGGCGTATCGGCTGTATTTGCCAAAGGCCTGGGCTGAAGATGAAGCCCGTCGTTGCAAGGCGAAGGTGCCTGAGGATATCGCATTCAAGACCAAGCCAGAGATCGCGCTCGACCAGATCAGCTGGGCGCATGAGATCGGGCTTCCTGGCAGGATGGTGCTGTTGGATGCCGGCTACGGCAACGACTCCAAGCTGCGTGCGGGCATTACGGAACTGGGATTGACCTATGTGGCCGGGATTCAGCCGCAGACCTTGGTATGGAAGCCGGGCGTACGGCCGGGCCGGGTGCCCAAGAAGGGTCGTCGCGACGCGCCCAATGCGACCTCGGTCAAAGACCTCGCGCTTTCCCTACGTGCGAGAGCGTGGCGCACCATCAAATGGCGGGAAGGCACCAATGACTGGCTGTCCTCGCGGTTTGCTCGCGTGCGTGTTCACGTTGCATCAAGCCACGAGCGCCCCGGGAAACCGAGCAAAGAGTGGCTGCTGATCG
>DATGVJ010000220.1:0-16522 GCA_035300505.1 Xanthobacteraceae bacterium | reverse complement strand
CGCCTATGAAGCCGCGATGCGCGCGCCGCCCGACGGCAATACGCTGGTCATCAACGGCAATTCTCTCGTTATCAATCCGCATTTGCGCAAGGTCAATTACGATCCGATCACCAGCTTCGAACCGGTTTGCTATCTCGTGAGTTCGCCGAATGTGATCATCGTCAATGGCGATTCACCCTATCGCACGCTAAACGATTACGTCGCGGCCGCGCGCTCGAGACCTGGCGAACTGGCTTTTGCTGCCGTTGGGCCGGCGACCACGCAACACATGGGCTTCGAACAGTTCTGGAGACATGCCGGTATCAAGCTGACCTATGTGCCGTTCACCGGCGGTGCTCCTGCCATCACGTCACTGCTCGGCGGGCACGTGACTGCGGCGCTTGCCAACTACTCTGAAGTCGTCGAGCAGCTTCATGCCGGCAAACTGCGCGCGCTCCTGTCGCTTTCGCCCGATCGGAATCCCGCGCTGCCGGATGTGCCGTCGACGACGGACGCCGGTTACAAGGATTATGAAGTCTCGGTCTGGTTTGGCGTGCTTGCGCCGGCCAAAACTCCGAAGGACATGACCGCTCAGCTCGCCACTTGGTTCAAGGCCGCCATGCAGGCGCCGGATGTGCAGTCGAAGCTGGCCACGCTCGGCCTCCATCCGGTTGGCACCTGCCTTGACGATTTCGCGACCCACATCGCCAAGCAAAACGACGAATATGGCCGGATTATCCGGGAAGCGAATATCAAGGGGGAGTGAGCTATTCGTCGTTTTCGCTAACTTTCCATCACATGGTCCGCAAGCCCGCCGCGGTAGATGGCTTCCGCGAACCGACGGTCGTCGATCACCTCCGAAGGGGTATTGCGCATCAGTCGTGGCATCGAAGTGATCGCGTCTTTGAGCAGGTCGGGATCGACCGGCATGCCGATGCCGGCCGCCATGACAAAAGGATTGGTTGCGTAGATGCGCGTCGCATAGACGACGCCATCGGGCAGAGAACTTTCAAGACCTTCGTCGACCAGCCACAACTCAGTCTCGCGGAATACGTCGGAGACGATCAATCCAGCCGACGGGTGCCGCTGTTTAACCTTGAAGATCACAAAACGTGCCTTGCGCATCGCCTCAAGCATAAGGGCTTCGTCGGTGCCTTGCTGCAACCCGGCCGGTGCTGCATAGCGGTCGATCGCCCGCGAACGCCCGGGTGCGGCTGTGAAGACCAAGAGGTCGAAGGCTAGTTTCATTTCGTGCTTGCTGCCGAGCACGAAGGTCTTTCCATACGCCAAGCCCAGGCGCTTTGCTTGCTGGAGGACTGCATCATTGGACAGCAACTGCACGGCATTGTTAAGATGCCATCCGCTCACCCGTCGCATATGGCGATAGCGCGTGAGAATCTCCTGGCGGCCGTGCAGGGGGCGTTCGAAGGCGTTTTCCTGGCGGAGCGCGACAGCGGTCATGGCGGTCTCGATTATTCCAACTGTAGAGGCCGAAAGCGCCCAGGTTGATCGGAGAGCGATCGGGAGCAGCCCTGGGAGCCGAAGGGCCGTCGAAAGATTATGCTGATTCGCGGGACCGCCAAACCGGTGGGTATGGATTAATCAGCCGCTAACCCTGATATTTCAAGTTCTCTTTTTGTTCTTGACAAATTCGGAACGAAAAGAGAACATGCTCCTTGTCGAGTCGAGGAGGAATAAATGGATCGGGACGAACGCGACGAGTGGCTGCGCAGGTTGGACGAAGAATGTCCCTATCAGGTCGTATTGCCGCGCAAACAGCTTGGCGGCGATGACGACATTATGGCGTTCCTGAGCGCCTATGTGGGCAAGTTCGACATGTATGTCGAAGACGAGTACGCGGCTTTCGTGCGCTACTGCTTCGAAGACCCGCTCGATGCGGCGATTTTTCGTTCACGGTTCGAACATCGCTACACGCGCCTCAAGCTTGCGAGTTGAACGCGTGTGGGCCGGGCCACGAGGCCGGCCACCAGACCACGATTTGCCAAATCCGCGAATCCCGGGCGCGCAGCGTCTGGGAAATTCGTGGATGTGATTGGAGTGGGCGTTGCGTAAGAGTGAAATGCGTAAGTGTGAGGCGCCTAAGGGTGCTTTGGTGCTGCCTATGCGTAAATTGCGTCAATCGTGTTGTGTCATGTGCGTTGCGTCAGTCATGTATCGTCAAGTGTGTTGCGTCACGCGTGCCAAATCGTGTTGGACCAAATGCGTTGACGTTGGCGTGCGCACCGCGGGCGTACGTTACGTCAGCGCGTGCCAATGCGTCGTTTGCGCTTGGCTGACCTACGCATGGTCAACCGAGACTGCGATCAGGGCGTGCGCACCTGCGCCTTCTCGCTGATCGCCTGTGCGCAGAATTCATTGCAGAAAAAACTGTCTTGCACTTGATAAGCTTCGACTCCGTGTTCGTTGATGCGAAACGGTTCATTGCAAAAAGCGCATCTCTTGCCCGCCATTATGCTGGCCGCTGGCGCGATCGACGGAACTTGCATGACCTCCTCCAGGACGAATCACGTTCTGATGGGAACATACTGCGAGTCGTGCCAGAATTGGGCGCCGTGTGACAATGGGATTTATATTTGTTTAACACAGGTATTCCTGCCAGTTGCTGATTCGATCTTTTGGCAGTCAATGGAAGCCGGCACGGCGATGCAGCCCCATGTATTCTTCCGTACGTGTATTCTTCCGTACTCTTCCGTACATGCATTTTTCCGAAATAGTCGAACTTGGCGATAAAACATGAAACTGCGGCCCCTCACCACCACTACCGTCGGAAGTTTCCCGCGCCCCGGCTGGCTTGCCGAAACCGACCGCAGCCGTGCTTCGTTTCGGCTGGAGGGCGAAGCGCTGCGCGAGGCGCAGGATGACGCCACGCTGGTGGTATTGCGCGAGCAGGAGGAATTGGGCCTCGACATCCTCACCGACGGCGAACAGCGGCGTGAGGGGTTCATCTTTCACATGGCGCGAACCTGGGATGGCATCGACCTCGTCAACCAGGCTGAGAAAAGCACCTATCGGCGCCGCCAGGCGCCGCGCATCGTTCCCCGCATAACCGGCAAGATCACGCGCCGTGCGCCCGCCATGGTGGATGACGTTCGTTTTGCCAAGGCGCATACCATGAGTCCGGTGAAAATGGCGCTCGCCGGTCCGATGACCGTGATCGACAGCGCGCTCAACGAAGGCTACGCCGATGAGGCCGAACTCGCGATGGATGTCGCGGCGGCCATCAACGCGGAACTTAAGGACTTGGCAGCGGCCGGCTGCGATTTGTTCCAGCTCGATGAACCGGCAATGACCCGCTACCACGAGAAGGTCTTCGACTATGGGGCGCAGGCGCTTGATCGCTGCCTCGAAGGCATCACCGTGCCGACGATCGTGCATCTCTGCTACGGCTATCCGGGAGGTGCCGCGCTTCAGCACCATTATACCTATCCGGAATTGCTTGATCGACTGATGCAAACGCGCATTTCGGGATTCACGGTCGAGTTTGCGCGCAGCGGCTACGACCCCGCAATCCTCAAGCCCTATCGCGACCGCCTCATCATGTTCGGCTGCATCGATCCCGGCAATACGCCGGTTCCAAAACTTGATGAGGTGAGGCGCCGTGTTGCTTCGGCCCTAAAGCATCTCGAGCCGACGCGTCTGCTGCTCGCGCCGGATTGCGGCTTGATGACGATCAGCCGTTCGCTCGCGCGTGAAAAATTGGCCGTCATGGTCGCGGCCGCGAAGTCGTTGCGGAAGGATTTGTAGCGCCTGGTTTTGGATCGTAGCCCGGGTCATCAGCGCGTCTTGAGACGCGCGTGAACGCGCTTATGAAGAATGTTCAAAGCTACAGGTCCTGAGTTACCACCCGCGTTTCATTTCCGTCGTCAGCCCGCTAGCCCTTCGGCTGCGGCACGATGCGGATATAGGGCTTGGGCGCCTTCCAGCCCTGCGGATACTGTTTCTTGGCGTCGTCGTCGGAGACGGAGCCCGCGATGATCACGTCGTCACCCTGTTTCCAGTTCACGGGCGTGGCCACCTTGTGCTTGGCCGTGAGTTGGAGCGAGTCGATCACGCGCAGCACTTCGTCGAAGTTGCGGCCGGTGGTCATCGGATAGACCAGGATGAGCTTGATCTTTTTGTCCGGCCCGATGACGAAAACGTTGCGGACCGTCTGATTGTCGGCGGGCGTACGCACCGCGGGATCGCCGGAAATGCTGGCGGGCAGCATGCCGTAGAGTTTCGAGACGTTGTAATCCACATCGCCGATCATCGGATAATTCGGCGCGAAGCCTTGCGTTTCCTTGATGTCGTTCGACCAGCCCGCGTGCTTTTCGACCGGATCCACCGACAGGCCGATGATCTTGACGCCACGCTTGTCGAATTCCGGCTTGATCTTGGCCATATAGCCAAGTTCGGTGGTGCAAACCGGGGTAAAATCCTTCGGGTGCGAGAACAGGACCACCCAGGAGCTGCCGGCCCAATCGTGAAATTTGATCCGGCCTTCGGTGGTTTGCGCCTCGAAATCGGGCGCAAGGTCATTAATGGCTAGTCCCACGGTAATCCTCCTTGATTGTCGAGATTATAGTATCGTTTCAGTCCCAACATCTAACCTTTGGTTCCAAGGTATTCCAGCGCATATGCCGCTGAAATCGATGGAGGTATTATATTACCTGATATCTGCGTTGGCGTGTGGTTGGAGCACTCCCAGCCGGATACCCCGCCCGGGTGATAAATTGTCGCATCGAACAAGTATATACCTCACATAACGCAAGGATGAGCCCCTGTTCAGGCTTGCAAAACGCGAAGATATAGTGGTGTTCCGGTAGTGCCTCAATTTTGCCACGATCGCGCCGTGACCCGGTCTTTCTCCTGAGCGAAAAAACATTGAACCAAATCAGGTCTCATCCCGACTAATGTCCGTATGGAGGGCACCTGAAGGATCGCTGTTTGCGGTTTCCTCGGTCGGTGTCATTTTCAGGTATCAGAGTAAAGGTCCCCACAATGGGACGGGAGCACGTCATGAGTCCGGTGTCCGAGCCAACGGCCGACACAGAAATAACCGATGTGGAAGCAAACGACACTAATCGAGGTGATTTGGAGTCGATTGTAACCACGATTGCCAATTCGCCGATCGTCGTCGCCCCGGTCGAGCCCAAGTTTGTGATGTCCGACTGGGAACGCGTGCGCCGCTCGCAAGACGCGGATGGATTCATCCTGGCCTGGATTGCAAGCCACGTGCGGCCCCGCCACCCCAAAACGCTTTCGTAGGTCGTCGCATTTGCAGTACCGCCTTTACGGCGGCTTCGCCGCGGCGGCCTTTCTTCTCTTCCTTGAAGGAAGAGCCGCCTGAAGGCGGGACTCCAAACGGTAAACATCCCATTCGTTGGTCAACCAACGAATTCCTCCTTGGGTTCCGCGCATTGACATTTGCCCCGACTGACCGCAAAGCCTCCCGCATTGCGGGGTACGGGCATGTTCAAGCGCATTCTGATTGCCAATCGCGGCGAGATTGCCTGCCGGATCATCAAGACGGCACGCCGGCTCGGGATCGCAACGGTTGCGGTCTATTCCGAGGCCGATCGCGATGCGCTCCATGTCGCCATGGCGGATGAGGCGGTGGCAATCGGCGCGGCGCCCGCCGCCGAAAGCTATCTTTCAATCGAAAAAGTCGTTGCCGCCTGTCGACGCACCGGCGTCGATGCGGTTCACCCGGGTTACGGCTTCTTGTCCGAGCGTGCCGCATTTGCTCAAGCCGTCATCGAGGCCGGCGTCGTTTTCATCGGGCCCAACCCGAAGGCGATTGCCGCCATGGGCGACAAGATCGCGGCGAAACAGGCCGCCGCGCGCGCGCGGGTTTCGACCGTTCCCGGGCACCTCGACGTCATCACGGACGAAGCGCAGGCTCAGAGGATCGCGGCCGAGATCGGCTATCCGGTCATGATCAAGGCGTCGGCCGGCGGCGGCGGCAAGGGCATGCGTATCGCGCACGATCCGGCGGAGGTCGTGGAAGGATTTACGCGCGCGCGTTCGGAGGCGAAGAGTTCGTTCGGCGACGAGCGCCTGTTCATTGAAAAATTCATCGAGAACCCGCGTCACATCGAAATCCAGGTCCTCGGCGACAGACACGGCAACGTCATCCATCTCGGCGAGCGCGAATGTTCGATCCAGCGCCGCAACCAGAAAGTGGTCGAGGAATCTCCGTCGCCGCTTCTTGACGCAGGCACGCGTGAGCGGATGGGGGCGCAGGCTGTCGTGCTGGCCAAGGCGGTGGGCTACGATTCGGCCGGCACGGTTGAGTTCGTCGCCGGACAGGACAAGAGTTTCTATTTCCTGGAAATGAATACCCGCCTTCAGGTCGAGCATCCGGTGACGGAACTCGTCACTGGAATCGACATCGTGGAACAGATGATACGCGTCGCGGCCGGCGAGCCGCTCGCGCTTCGCCAAGCCGACGTGCGGCTTGACGGCTGGGCGATCGAAAGCCGCATCTATGCCGAAGATCCAACCCGCAACTTTCTCCCGTCAGCCGGTCGCCTGACGCGCTATCGCCCACCGCTGGAGGGAACACACCAGGGTGTCACGCTGCGCAACGATACCGGGGTGGGGGAGGGTGGCGAGATTTCAGTCTTTTACGATCCGATGATCGCCAAGCTCGTCACCCATTCACCGACGCGCGCTCTGGCAATTGCGGCGCAAGCCGACGCGCTCGATGCTTTCGTGATCGACGGTATCCGCCACAATATCCCGTTTCTCGCGGCGTTGATGCAGCACGAGCGCTGGTGGGCCGGAAATCTTTCAACGGGTTTCATTGCAGAGGAATTTCCGGGCGGCTTCGAGCCGCTGGTTCCGGACGATGACCAGGCGCAAACGCTTGCGGCTGTCGCGGCTGCGATCGATCACGTGCTCGGCGAGCGCAAGCGGCAGATTTCCGGAGAGGGTCGCGGAAAAATGGGGCGCGCAAGAATGGTGGCGCGCGAGCGCACGCGCGTGGTCCGGCTCGGTGATCGCGAGATCGTCCTCGCCATTGAACGGGGACCAGACGGGCTCGCGGTTTCGTTCGCGCACGCGCGCCTCGAAGGCGATAACGACAAGCCGCGCGCTGTGTCGTCGGCTTGGAAACCCGGTGATCCGGTCTGGTCCGGGACGTGCGATGGCGTGGCAATCGCCGTTCAGGTGCGACCTGTGCTCAACGGCTTTGCACTGTCCCATCGCGGCGTTGAAATTCACGCCTACGTCAATACGGCACTTGAGGCCGCAGCGGCCCATCTGATGCCCGCCAAATCGGTTTCCGACAACGGCAAGAGCGTTCGCTGTCCCATGCCGGGTCTTGTAGTGTCGATAGCAGTCACGGCCGGGCAGGATGTCAAGATCGGAGAAGCTCTTGCCGTGGTCGAAGCGATGAAGATGGAAAACGTGCTGCGCGCGGAACGTGATGGCGTGGTCAAGACGATCAAGGCCAAGCCGGGCGACAGCCTCGCGGTCGACGATGTGATCATGCTGTTTGCCTAACGCCTGCGTAACACGAACGTGACACTCTATTTCGCCTATGGTTCCAATATGTGCCGCGCTCTCATGGGCGGGCGTTGTCCTGGTGCGACGGTAGTTGGAGTTGCGACGCTCGCAGGCTGGCGCTTTGTGATAACGCCCGATGGCGTCGGATCGATCGCGAAGCGTTCCGGCAACCTCGCCTATGGTGTTCTCTGGCGTCTGACGGCGCGCGATATCGCGGCGATCAACGCTTATGAAAGTGTCGACTCCGGCCTTTACGTGCGCCGTAAATTGGCGGTCGAATACGCAGGCCAGCGCAAGGCGGCGCTGATCTATTTGGCGACACGGCCTGGAACGGGCAGGGCGCGCCCGGGTTATATCAGTCTGGTCGTCGACGCGGCGCGCGATTGGGGATTTCCCGAAAGCTACGTTCGTTCCCTCAAGCAATGGTCGCCGTCGGGATGGCGTGGAGCGCGTTTGAGAGATACTGGCGAAGTCGGAACAGCCATGTTGCATGAGAGCAATCGAATGAACGCAACGGCGCAAACAATTTGCCATCTCGTCATTCGCGGCCAGGTGCATGGCGTGGGTTATCGCGCCTGGGCGGAAGAGACCGCGCGCGCCCTGGGCCTCGAAGGGTGGGTCCGCAATCGCCGCGACGGCACCGTTGAGACGGTCATTGCGGGGCCGGCATCAAGCGTGTCGCAGATGATCGAAGCATGCCGGCACGGGCCGCGGGCCGCACACGTCGATACAATCGATCAACGCGATGGCACTGGACACGACCTCGCGCTACGCCGGCCCGGCGAGCACTTTTCGGTCCTGCCAACGGGGTGACGTGTCGCGACCATTGGCGCGATACAACGAATTTTGGAATGGGTCGTAGGGTGGGTAAAATCGCTTGCCGCGAGGTCCGTAATGGGCACGGCGCGTCGGCGATTTTGCCCACGCGTTCGGGCGCGCGTGTCCGCCAACTTCAAACAAAATGCCGGGTTCCTAGGGTGGGCCAAAAGCGCGTTTACGCGCGTCTGCGCGCGCTATGGGCGCCTCGCACAATGGTCGAACAAACAAATGGTCTATCGTGGCGCGTGGGCACGGCGCCACGATAGCTCGTTGCATACACCGGCATTGTGCCAGGCGCCCGCAGCCCGTCGAGACGGGCGTAAACGCCCTGACGGCCCACCCTACTTTGCCCCCGTCCGCCCGATCAATTCCTTGGCGCGCTCAAGTCCGGCAGCCGGCGCCTGCGCCACTTCAGTGGCAAGCATCTGCAAGGCCTCGCCGGCGAGCGGTTTGATGTCCATGCTGGCTTTGGCGGCCTCCTCGCGGAATTCCGGATCTTGCATCGTTGCGTCGAAGGCGCGGCGCAGTGTTGCCACGCGCTCGTTCGCGAGGCCGGGTGGTGCCACGAAGGGGCGGCCCATGGTGGCACTCGCCACGATGTAGTTGAGCGCGCTGCGGTCGAGTGCATTGCGCGCAATGTCGATGATCAGCGGTATCTCGCGCCGCATATAGTCGGAAATATCCGGGTCCTTGAGCGTGCCCCACTGCACCAGCAGCGCCAGTTCGCGGTTCCGCAGTTTCTGCCCGCGGGTTGCTTTCATCGACGACCATGTCGTGCCGCCAATGCAGTCGACCTCGCCGCGTTCCATGGCGAGATGCACGGAGTTCACGCCTGGAAATCCCGCAATGATCCTGTTGCGGGTGCCCAGGAGCTGATTGAGGATTTCAGGAAACGTCGAGGTCGGACCGGCACCGACGTCACCGCAAATCACGCCGCCTTTGCGTTTGAGATCGTCAAGCGTTTCGACGCCGGTTCGTTGTGTTACTGCCGTCACCAGGTTGTCGATGATCGGGTTGCCGATCCAATTGAGTTTTGCCGCATCGTAGCGCACGCCGGGGTCGTTCATCGCCTGATCGAGCGGCGTGCCTTGGCCGATCGTGGCAATTGCCGTGCCGTCCTTCGGGGCGATGTTGTAGAGCCAATTGGCAGCCTGGCGGCTGCCCGCGCCGGGCATGTTCTGCGGCACGATGGCGGGGTTGCCGGGGATGTGCTTGCCGAGGTGCCGCGCAAGCAGGCGGGCGTAGATGTCGTAACCGCCTCCGACCTCCCAGCCGATCACCAATTGGATGCGCTTGCCGGCAAAGAAACTGCCGGCGTCACCGGCGACTGCTTGGGTACTGACTTGTGTGCTGACTTGGGCGTTGGCTTGAGCAAACGCCGCCGGCACGACGAAATTGCCAAATAGCGCAACCAATCCGAGGATGGCCGCGCCTAGACCCCTGATAAGCATGTCCTCGCGTTTCCTCTTCCATGGGGGCATTTCGCTACTCCATTTCTTACCGAGCGCTCGCACAACATCGCACAAGATCGCACAAAACATTCGTTTGACTGTACTTTGACGATCGACTATTCGCTAAATGCGTATGTGAAATTGCGCCCGCAGCTCTTTGCTGCCGCAGCCCCGACCGGCCGGACGCGTTTTGGTGTCGCAAGTGATCGGCGCCGCCCGCGTCTCGATCACGGCTCGTGGGGTCACGCGGCGACTGTCGTTGCATCTTATGGTAAATTTAAATCGCAGAATTCAACAAACGATTTGTATTGCATGGGTCGGGTACGAAACGAACCCCCACATTTTGGCCAAAACGAAGCCAATCCGTTTGGCACTTCTCGGTCCCGCCAACGGCGTGACGTGTCGCCGGTGTTATGTGCTAAGGAGACACCATGGGCCTTACGATCATGATCATCGGTCTTGCCACGTTTCTCGGCAGCCACACCTTTGTCACCATGCGACCGGCGCGTGCGGTCTTGGTCGCTCGCCTGGGCGTGGGGCCCTACAAGATCCTGTTCTCGATCGTGTCGTTTGTCGGCCTCTGGCTGATTGGATGGGGTTTCGCGGAATATCGTGCGGCCGGATTCGTCAATATCTGGATGCCGCCGCCATGGACGCGGCACATCACCCTGCTGCTCGTCTGGCCGGCCATCATATGCGTCGCGGCGGCATATATTCCGGGCGATATCAAACGCGTGCTCAAGCATCCGATGCTGGTGGGGGTGAAGCTGTGGGCGCTTGCGCATCTCATCGCGAATGGGGATCTGGGATCAATCATCTTGTTCGGATCGGTGCTCGCATGGGCGGTCTACGACCGCATCACGCTCAAGCGACGCAGCGATGCTGGCGCGCCGCCTATTCCAAGCGGCGGACGCAGGAACGACTTTTTCGCCGTTGCGGTTGGCACGCTCGTCTATTTCGCGCTTGGCTTCTGGTTCCACCCGTGGGTAATTGGGGTTCCGGTTTTTAGAGCCGGTATTTAGAGCCGGTCTTTAGAGTTTGATCATGTCGACCCAACAGGAAATCCGGCGGCTCACCGCGCCCGACATTCGCGCCCGCAAGGGCGGCGAGCCCGTGGTTTGCCTCACCTCCTACCATGCCCACACGGCGCGGCTCGTCGACCGTTTCTGCGATGTCATTCTGGTGGGCGATTCCCTCGGCATGGTGATGCATGGGTTTGAGACCACCGTGCCGGTGACACTCGACATGATGATCCTGCAGGGTCACGCCGTCATGCGCGGCTCGCGCCAGGCTCTGGTCGTCGTCGATATGCCGTTTGGCTCCTACGAGGCGTCCAAGGAACAGGCCTTCACATCTTGCGCCCGGGTGCTCAAAGAGACCCTTTGCGGTGCGGTCAAGCTCGAAGGCGGCCGCCGGATGGCGGAGACCATCGCGTTTCTGGTCGAGCGCGGCATTCCGGTCATGGGCCATGTCGGCCTGACCCCGCAGTCGATCAACACGATCGGCTCGTTTCGGGCACAGGGGCGGGTCGAAGCCGACTGGGCTCCGATCGAGGCTGATGCCAAGGCGGTGGCTGATGCCGGGGCGTTTTCGGTGGTGGTTGAGGCGGTCGCGGAGCCACTGGCCCGGCGCATAACCTCAGCCGTTGCCATTCCGACCATCGGTATCGGGGCCAGCCCCGCTTGCGATGGCCAGATTTTGGTCCTGGAAGACATGCTCGGCCTGTCGCCGCGTGTGCCAAAGTTCGTAAAACGGTATGGCGATCTCGGTCCGGGCATCGAGAAAGCGATTTCGGACTATGCCGGCGAGGTCCGATCCCGTACATTTCCGGGGCCGGAGCACGTCTACGGAATGCGGCCTAAGGGCAAATAGCTACAGCGATTTTCCCGAAAAATGCCAAGTTGATGGTGCACTTTGCCATGTCGCCGCCATAACGCTAGATTAGCAGGCAGGCTGCGGGTCGCGGGTCTTGGCTGCGGGTCTTGGCAGCAGGCCTTGGGTGAACGGATCAAGGGTGGGACGTGTCTGATATCTTTCAAGAAGTTGATGAAGAGGTACGCCGAGACCAGCTGATGAAGCTGTGGGAACGGTATCAGTACCTTATCATCGCGGTCGTTATCCTCGTTCTGGTCGCGGTTGGGGGTTGGCGCGGTTACGAGTACTGGATGGCCAAACAGTCGATTGAAGCCGGGAGTGCCTTTGAGGCCGCCGCCATGCTGGCCATACAGGGTAAGCATGAGGATGCTGACGCCGCCTTTGCCAAGGTTGCGACGCAAGGGACGCCGATCTACCGGCAGCTCGCACGCGTACGTCGGGCTGCGGAACTCGCCCAAACTGACACAAAAGCGGCCGTGACGATGTATGAGGCGATTGCGGCGGATAGCTCGATCAGTCGTGAGTTGCAGGATCTTGCAGGCATGCGCGCCGGAGTGCTCCTTATGGATGCAGGATTGTATAGGGAGGCGCGCACGCGGCTCGAACCCCTTTCCGCTGATCAGCGTCCATACCGGCACCTGGCACGTGAATTACTTGCTTTGGCAGCATGGCGTGCTGGCGACGTTCCAAACGCACGGCGCTGGTACGACTTGATTGTAACTGACCAGTTGACCCCACCGGCAACGCGTAACCGTGTCGAAATGTTGATGGCTTTGGTGGGCTCGGAAAACAAAGGTTCGGAGGCGCAATGATGACACGTATCGCGTTGACCGTGCTATTTGCATCATTATTGGCAACGACCCTCGGTGGATGTGCCAGTATCAGCGATTTTACGATCGATCCAACCGAGTGGTTCGATGGCGACTGGTTCGGCAACAAGAAAAAGCTGCCGGGCGAACGAAGAGCCGTATTTCCGGAAGGCGTACCGGGCGTTACGAAGGGAATCCCGCCGGAGCTTATGAAAGGCCACCAGGAACCGGTTGAACCAGATTTGACTGCGGCCGCACAGCCTACGCAAGCTGCTGCCGTCAAGGAAGAAAAGCCCAAGCAAAAGGCAAAACCCAAGCCTAAGGCTGAGCCCAAGCCCGCGGTCGCCGCCAAACCTGCTCTGCGAGACGATGAACTTCGCCCAACGCAGGTGACGGTGGGGCGTGCTCCCGCGGCCGGACAACAGCAGCCTGCCGCTAAACAATGGCCGGATTCGCCTGCACCGCAGGCGCAGCGGCCTGCGCAACCGCAATGGCCCGATCCGCCCGCGACGCGCAGCACGCAGACCGGCGGTGGGGTGCAGTGGCCGGATCCGCCGCCAACGCGATAGTGGTCTCGGATTCAGTCCACTAGCCGGCTGCGCAAAGTTCGTCTAACTGTGCGGTTCTGTTTCGATCGCTCCCGATTCAATGCGCTTCGGGAGCATATACGCATTGCGCAAGTGCGCTCCCTCAAACCTGCCGGCCACCAATATGAGCTTTACGGTCGCCATCGTGGGACGGCCGAACGTCGGCAAGTCGACGCTGTTCAATCGACTTGTCGGCCGTCGGCTGGCCCTGGTCGATGACCGGCCTGGCGTCACGCGTGATCGGCGCGAGGGGCAGGCTCGGCTGGGTGACCTCATATTCACCGTGGTCGATACGGCGGGCCTTGATGAAGCGGCACCTGATAGCTTGACCGGTCGCATGCAGGTGCAGACCGAGACCGCAATCGCAGACGCAGATGCGCTCTTTTTTCTCGTGGACGCACGTGTTGGGTGGACGCCGCTAGACCGTACATTCGCCGATCTGGTTCGGCGTGCCGGCAGGCCCACGGTGCTGATTGCCAATAAGAGCGAAGGAAATGCTGCGGCGGCGAATCTGTTCGAAGCCTATGCGCTGGGCCTGGGTGAGCCGGTTGCGATTTCGGCGGAACACGGAGAGGGGTTTGCGGACCTCTTTGACGCATTGCGTCGCGTCCTCCCGGATGAAACGGCCGCTCCGATGGAGGAGAATGCTCCTGCGGTTGGGGACGAGCACGATGCCGCGCGCGCGATCCGCGTCGCCGTGGTGGGACGTCCCAACAGCGGCAAATCAACCTTGATCAATCGCCTGCTTGGCGAGCAGCGATTGCTCACCGGTCCGGAGGCTGGGATTACGCGCGACTCGATTGCGGTCGACGTGGTTTGGCACGATCGCCGGTTCAAGTTTCACGACACGGCTGGATTGCGGCGCCCGGCGCGCATTGAAGAAAAGCTTGAAAAACTTTCTGTCGCCGACGCGCTCAATGCAATTCGTTTTGCAGAGGTTGTAATCGTCCTCATGGACGCTGAAAAACCATTTGAAGACCAGGACATGCGAATTGTCGATCTGGTCGAGCGCGAAGGGCGCGCCCTTGTCATCGGCATGAACAAATGGGACCTGGTCGAGGGGCGTCAGGGAGCCATCAAAGTATTGCGCGAAGAAACGGATCACTGGCTGCCGCAGGTCAAGGGCGTTGGCGTGGTGGCGACATCAGGGTTGAGGGGAGAGGGCCTTGACCGATTGATGCAAGCGGTTGTGGAAAGTCATGCGGTTTGGAACCGTCGTGTTCCGACCAGCGGGCTCAATCGTTTTCTCAGCCATGTCGTGTCCTCGCATCCGCCGCCCGCCGTGTCGGGCCGGCGCATCCGCCTCGACTATATGACCCAAGCCAAGAGCAGGCCGCCAACATTCGTTCTGTTTACCAGTCGTCCGGAAGCTGTTCCTGATGCCTATCGGCGCTATCTGGTCAATGCATTGCGTGAAACATTGGATCTGCCGGGAACGCCGATCCGGTTGATGTTGCGAGAAAAGAAGAATCCCTATGCGAAGCGACGCTCCATCCAGCGCTGATCCGCGTCCGGCCTCACAGCCGGACCAGCCGGCCTCTCGGCCGGACGATGCGGCCTCACAGCGGGATGCGCCAGCGCCACCACAAATACGCAACGCGGCTTTCATTTTCGTCTTCGTCACCATCCTGCTCGACATGCTGGCGCTTGGCATCATCATTCCGGTGCTGCCGAAGCTGGTCGTCGATTTTGTCGGCGGTGACGTGGCGCGCGGCGCAGATTATCTTGGGCTGTTTGGGACCGCATGGGCACTTATGCAATTCCTGTGTTCCCCCATTCATGGTGCCCTGTCGGACCGTTTTGGCCGCAAGCCTGTGATCCTTGGTTCGAATTTCGGTCTCGGCTTGGATTACATCCTTATGGCGTTGGCCCCGACGCTGTGGTGGCTGTTTGCCGGACGCGTCATTTCCGGCATCACGGCTGCAAGCATCTCGACCGCCTATGCCTATGTGGCCGACGTGACGCCGCCGCAGGATCGTGCGGCGCGGTTCGGTATGCTTGGCGTTGCCTTCGGGGCCGGTTTCATATTGGGGCCGGCCATCGGCGGGCTCGCGGGCAGCGTCGATCCGCGGTTGCCATTTTGGATCGCGGCGGCTCTTAGCCTCGCAAACGCGGCCTACGGATTTTTCATCCTGCCGGAATCTCTGCCACCTGAGCGCCGCGCACCCTTTCGGTGGCGGCGCGCCAATCCGATCGGATCGCTGGTGCTGTTGCGTTCGCACAAGGGGCTTGCGGCATTCGCCATTGTCAATTTTCTCGATCAATTGGCGCATGCCAGCCTGCCGGCCGTCGGCGTCCTTTACATGATGTATCGCTATGGCTTCGACGAGCGCACCGTCGGATTTACGATGGCGGGAATCGGGATCTGCGCCATGATCGTGCAAGGTGGGCTGATCCGGCCGGCGATCAAGCGCTTCGGCGAGCGCGTCACTCTGCTCATCGGTCTTGCCTTTGGCATTGCGGGCTTTGCGGCTTTTGGGCTTGCTCCAACCGCCATTGCTTACTGGCTCAGTATTCCTTTGCTTGCACTCTGGGGCTTTGCGAATTCGGCTTCGATGGGCCTGATGAGCCGCCGCGTCGGGCCGAGCGAGCAAGGCCAGCTGCAGGGCGCGAATGCCAGCCTTTTAGGCATCGCCAATTTGTTCGGGCCCGTCGTATTTACCCAGGCCTTCGCGCTGTTCATCGGCACCGGAATACATGTGCCGGGCGCTCCGTTCCTGCTTGCGGCGATGCTGGTTGCCGCGGCGGCGGGCGTTGCCTGGTACGCCACGCGGGAAGATGCGCCGGAGGAGAAGACCCGATGATTGTTGACTCTCAAATCCATCTCTGGGCGCCCGAGACTCCTGAACGGCCTTGGATTGCGGGCGGTCGTGAGCGGGCGCATCTGTCCGATCCTCTCACTTTTTTGAAGTTCATGCCCATGATGGAAACGGCTGGCGTCGATCGTGCCATCGTGGTGCCGCCGACCTGGCCGGGCGACGACAACGACCACGCCCTGGAAGCAGCCACCCGATATCCGGACCGTTTTGCGGTCATGGGCCGGTTCTCGATCGAACGCCCGCAATCGCGACAGTCCCTTGCTACCTGGAAAGACCAGAAGGGCATGCTTGGAATACGCGTCGCATTCAACCATGAGAAGACGTCGTGGATTGCGGATGGAACAGCAGACTGGCTCTGGCCGGCGGCCGCCGATGCGGGCGTGCCGATCATGATCTTTGCGCCGGACGCACCAGACCAGATCGGCCGGATCGCGCGTGACCACCCTGATTTGCGATTGATCGTCGATCACATGGGACTGGCGACGCGAGGACCCGAACATAAGCGCGTGCGCGAGCGGATCGAATTGATTGCTTCGCTATCAAAACACAGGAATCTCACCGTTAAACTGTCCGCGATTCCCGGATTTTCGAACGAGCCATATCCATTTCGCGACATGACGGCGCATCTGCGCCGTCTGATCGACGCGTTTGGACCGCGGCGGTGTTTCTGG
>DATGVJ010000219.1:0-38462 GCA_035300505.1 Xanthobacteraceae bacterium | reverse complement strand
ACGCCCATCTGGCCGAAGATGATCGCAAGGCCGAGCGCCATCAACAGGAAAACAGAAAACAGGATCAAACCCGCAAAGCCCTGCATCGCCACAATGGACATCAGGTCGCCGAGTGAATAGTCGCCGATCATGTTCGCAGGTCCAAGTTCGAATTGGAAATGTGAGTTGAAACGAAGCGAAGGCGCACTAGTTTTCCGGCGCGCCGAGAGATTCCGACAGTTGTGAGTCGATGGCCCCGAGGCTGGCTCGGTCTGTTCCCTCTCCCCTCTGGGGAGAGGGTTAGGGTGAGGGGGCTCAATCTATCCAGAGTCCGTTCCCCCTCACCCCAGCCCTCTCCCCAGAGGGGAGAGGGAGCCGACCGAGTTCGTTGATCGTTCAGTGACTCACGCAGGGAAGCCGTCAAGACCGGGTACAGGTCACCAGTGCGCCCGCGCGATCTGCGTTATTGGTAGCCCTTGGGATAAGGATCCGGTTCCATGAGCTGGGCCGTCTCATACATGAGATCGTACTGGCCGTTGAGCTTTGCGCGGCCGACGCGAGTCTTGCTCCACAAATGATGGTTCTCGTGGATGCGCACGTAACCCTCGGGCGCACCCTTGAATTCGACGCCCGGAGAAGCAGCCGCGATCTTATCGATATCGAAGCTGCCCGCCTTTTCCACGGTGAGCTTCCACAGCCACGGCCCCAGATAGGCGGCCTGGGTCACGTCGCCGATGACGGTCTTGGCACCCCACATCTTATGGAAGGCATCTACGAAGCCCTTGTTGTTCGGATTGTCGAGCGACTGGAAGTATTTCATGCACGCATAGGCGCCCACGATATTCTCGCCGCCGATACCATCGATCTCGTCTTCCGTGACCGAGATCGTCATCAGGGTCTGCTTGTTGAGGTCGAAGCCCGCGGCCTTGAGCTGCTTGTAGAAGGCGACGTTCGATCCGCCGACGATGATCGCGTAGATCACGTCCGGCTTGGCGAGCTTCATCTTGTTGATGACGGAGTTGAACTGCGTGGAGCCGAGCGGGAAGTACTCCTCGCCGACGACCCTGAGCTTGAGGAAGTTCTCGATGTGCTTGCGCGCGATCTTGTTGGACGTGCGCGGCCAGATGTAGTCCGAGCCCAAGAGGTAGAAGGATTTTGCCCCCTTCTCCTTCTGCACCCAGTCGAGGCCCGCGATGATCTGCTGTGTCGCCTCCTGGCCGGTGTAGATGACGTTCTTCGAAGCTTCGAGCCCTTCGTAAAAGGTCGGATAGTAGAGCATGCCATTGTATTGCTCGAACACCGGCAGCACGGCCTTGCGGGACGCCGACGTCCAGCAGCCCATCACCGACGCGACCTTGTCGCTGACCAGGAGCTTCTTCGCTTTCTCGGCAAACGTCGGCCAATCGCTGCCGCCGTCCTCCTGAATGAATTTGATCTTGCGGCCGAGCACTCCGCCCTGCGCGTTGATCTGCTCGATTGCGAGCTTCTCGGCTTGCACCGAACCGGTCTCGCTGATCGCCATCGTGCCGGTGACCGAATGCAGGATCCCGACCGTGACTTCCGTGTCCGTCACGGCAAGGCCCGTGGTGTTTACTCTGGCGGTCGGGAACGATTGCGCCCACGCCGATGCGGGGATCGCCGCACCGGCGCCGAGCGCTGCGGCGCTGAGCAGAAGCTCCCGGCGATTGGGCATGAGAATATTGGGATAGTGCTTCATTCCGGACATACTGACGCCTCTTCGGTTTCAATCTTTGGTGGACCCGGTGAGCGAGTTCCCCCGCTGCTTGATTCCAATATGACCGCAAATGCTGCAATGCAGCATACGTCATTTGACGTATGGGCATACGGCAAATGACGCATCAAAGTGCCCGCGAAATCAGAAGAGGTTAATAAATGTGGCAGACTTTGGCTGGCGGTCGCGAACGCATTATTTTGCAGCGCACACTGCTCAGATTTTCTGCATACGGTAGGCCTCGGCAACCGCTACAATCCGGCCCGCGCGCTCAAGGACGAGCAACAAGACGAACAGACAGGCGCGCGATCAGGGGCTGAAACGAGAGGTGGGGCAACCCGAAAACGAACGAAGCGACAGGCGTCCATGACAGCGCAGCAACGAATCGTGCGCGTTCGCCGCAGCTATAATCAGTGGGTCGCGAACGAGACCCTTGAGGATTTTGCGCTTCGTTTCACGGCCAAACGCGCGCGGAAATGGTCGAATGGGAGCGTTGCCAACACGGCGATCGGTGCCGTCTCGTTCCTCGCCTTGGAGGCCATCGGCGGTTCGCTCGGCGTCAATTATGGTTTTGTAAATTCAACACTGGCGATTTTCGTCGTCGGCTGCCTGATCTTCCTCACGAGCCTGCCGATCGCCTATTACGCGGCGACCTATGGGGTCGACATCGACCTGCTCACACGCGGCGCGGGGTTCGGCTACATCGGCTCGACCATCACCTCGCTGATCTATGCGTCCTTTACATTTTTGTTTTTCGCCATCGAAGCGGCGATCATGTCGCTTGCTCTGGAAATGTGTTTCGGCGTCCCGCTCTACGCCGGCTACATCTTCAGCGCGTTGATCGTCATACCCTTGGTGACGCACGGGATCACCTTCATCAGCCGTTTCCAGCTTTGGACGCAGCCCGCATGGGTCGTGCTGCACCTCATCCCGTTTGTCACGATCGCGATCACGGACTTTCGCTCGTTCGAAGCCTGGACGCATTTTCCCGGCGCCGCGGCCAGCAGTGCCGCCGAAGGCGGCGCACCCGCGTTCAACCTTGTATTGTTTGGAACTGCCTCAACTGTCGTGTTTTCATTGATCGCGCAGATCGGCGAGCAGGTGGATTTCCTGCGCTTCCAGCCGGCACGCGCCGCGCACGGCCGCGCCTGGTGGTTGGCAAATCTCGCTGCAGGTCCGGGTTGGATCGTCCTCGGCGCACTCAAACTGCTTGCAGGATCGTTTCTCGCCTTCCTTGCGATCGAATATCTCGTTCCGGCGCAACGCGCGACAGAACCGACACAGATGTATCTTGTCGCTTTCCAGTACGTCGTCTCCTCCCCCACAGCGGCGCTCGTGCTCACCGGCGCCTTCGTCATCATATCGCAGCTAAAAATCAACGTGACCAATGCCTATGCGGGCTCGATCGCCTGGTCGAATTTCTTCTCGCGACTGACCCACAGCCATCCCGGACGTCTGGTGTGGCTCATCTTCAATGTGGCGATCGCACTGATGCTGATGGAGCTCGGCATTTTCAAGATGCTCGAGCATATTCTCGAACTCTATTCGATCGTCGCTGTGGCTTGGGTCGGTGCGCTGGTCGCCGACCTGGTGATCAACAAGCCGCTTGGCCTGAGCCCGAAGGGTATCGAATTCAAACGCGCGCACCTCTACGATATCAATCCGGTTGGTGTCGGATCGATGCTGACTGCCACCGTAGTGGGATTGATCGCTATTTCCGGAATACTTGGACCGTTGTTGCAGGGGATGGCGGCGTTCCTGACGCTCGCCGTCACCTTCACAATGGCGCCTGCCATCGCCTATGCGACACGCGGCCACTTCTACATCGCACGAACCCCGCGCCAGAACTGGAGCGGTCTGAAAGAAGTCCGCTGCATCATCTGCGAGCATCATTTCGAGACCGAAGATATGGCGCATTGCCCGGCCTATGGTGGCGCCATCTGCTCGCTGTGCTGCTCGCTGGAGGCCCGTTGCCGGGATTCCTGCAAGCCGCAGGCGCGGATCGGCAATCAATGGTCCGCGTTGGCGCGGCGCATCCTGCCCAATGCCGTCACCAGACTTGTGACAACGGACACCGGACACTATCTCGGCGTGCTCCTCCTCTTCGGATCAATCATCGGCTCCGTACTGCTGTTTGTCTATTATCAGGTATCGCTCGACGCCGACGGCTCGAAGACCATCCTGCAATCGGCGCTATGGAACGTGTTTTTCATCCTGACCATCATCGCTGGTGTCGCCGCGTGGCTGGTCGTGCTCGCACAAGACAGCCGTCGTGTTGCGGAAGAAGAAACACGGCGCCAGACCGACCTGCTGATCAATGAAATCGAAGCGCACCAACGCACCGACGCCAAACTGCAGCAGGCCAAAGAAATCGCGGAGGCCGCGAGCAACGCAAAGAGCCGTTATGTCGTCGGCTTGAGCCATGAGCTGCGGACACCGTTGAACGCAATCCTCGGCTACTCGCAGATCATGGAGCGGGATCCGGCGATCCCGACCGGGCGCATAGATACGATCAAGGTGGTCCGCCGCAGTGCCGAGCATCTCGCAGGACTGATTGATGGCTTGCTTGACGTCTCAAAGATCGAGGCCGGGCGCTTCCAGCTCGATCGCAATGAAGTGCGGACCACCGAATTCATCGATCAGCTCATCGACATGGTTCGCTTGCAGGCCACCGCCAAGGGCCTGGAATTCCGCTGCCACGTGGCGCCCACACTGCCGGCCGTCGTGCATGCCGACGAGAACCGGCTGCGGCAGATCCTCATCAACCTGCTATCAAACGCAATCAAGTTCACCGATGCGGGCCACGTGACCCTGCGCGTCGACTACCGCTCGCAGGTCGCCACCTTCGCGATCGAAGATACCGGCGTCGGCATCGCCGAAGTAGATCTTGAGCGCATTTTCCAGCCGTTCGAGCGCGCCCGGTCGACGCGGGCCCGGGTAAGGGCTGGAACCGGCCTGGGTTTGACCATCACAAAGCTCCTGACGCACGTCATGGGCGGCGACATCAAGGTCACGAGCGAGGTCGGCAAAGGGAGTGTCTTCAAGGTCAAGCTGCTGCTCAGCAACGTGGCACAGCCCCGCATCGTGTCCACGATGGAGGACCGGGTCTGCGGCTATATCGGGCCACGGCATGTCGCGCTGGTCGCGGATGACGACGAGGTGCAGCGCCATCTGGTAAAGGAGCTGTTGGAGCCGCTCGGATTCGACGTCGTAACAGCATCCGACGGCCGAGAATGTATCGCGCTCGCTGAACAGCGCCGGCCGAGCCTCGTCCTGCTCGACATCGCAATGCCTGAGATGGACGGCTGGCAAGTCGCCTTGCACCTGCGGCGCTCCGGGCGCGAGAGACCCGCAATCCTGATGCTATCGGCAAATGCCATCGACACGGGGCAGCTTGGCGAGACCGAACAGTTGCACGACGATTTTCTGATGAAGCCGGTCAACCTGCGCCAACTCCTCAAGAAGATTCATGCGTTGCTCGATATCGAATGGATCTACGCCGACAGGGAGACGCAAAGCTCCCCGGCGCCAGGCACGTCCCTACCCCACGTATTGCCGCCGGAGCAGGACATAGACGAACTGATTCGGCTGGGCCAGATCGGCCATGTCCGCCGGATACACGAACATCTCACCCGCGTCGCCAACGAATCGCCGGAGTGCGCGAATTTCGTGGCACACTTGCGCTCGTTCGTAACGATGTTCGAAATCAAACGCTACCTGGCGACGCTCAATGCGATTAGAAGCCCCCATGCATAAGAAACACATCCGGACAATCGTCCTGGTCGTCGACGATTCCCCCGACACCCTCGGTATGCTGACCGAGGCGATCGAGAACGCCGGAATGACGGTCCTGGTCGCGCGCGAGGGCGATGATGCGCTCGCAATTGCTGAAAAGGTGACCCCCGACGTCATCCTGATGGATGCCGTAATGCCGGGCGAGGACGGGTTCACAACGTGCCGCAGGCTCAAACAAAACAAGGCGATCGCGCATGTCCCGGTCATCTTCATGACCGGGCTGAGCGACACCGATCATATCATCGAAGGGCTTGAGGCCGGCGGTGTAGACTATGTCACCAAGCCGATCGTGCCCGGCGAACTTATCGCGCGCATTCGCGTCCACCTGGGCAACGCCCGATTGGCGCAGAGTGCCCGCAATGCGCTGGACGTGTTCGGCCGATTCCTCCTGGCGGCGAGCCAAGCAGGGCGGGTGCTGTGGTGCACTCCGCAGGCCGGGAAACTTCTGAGCGCGGCCTTTCGGAGTTTCAATACCGATAATTATGTCCTGCCGCTTGCAGCGCAGACGTGGCTCCAACAGTGCGCCGGAGCCGGCACGCCGACGATTTTGCCGTCGATCGACTTGGCGACCGGCGCCGCGTCAAACTCGCTCCGGCTGATCTACGTCGGACAAATCGGCGCAGACGAATATTTGCTGAGGCTGCTCGAAGGCGAGGTTGCCAGCGAGGAGGCGCTGCTCCGGCAACGACTTTCAGTCACGGAGCGAGAGGCTGAAGTCCTGCTCTGGATTGCACGCGGCAAATCAAACCGCGACATCGCAGAGATCCTCGATCTAAGTCCGCGAACCGTGAACAAACATCTTGAACAGATCTATTCAAAGCTGGGCGTCGAAAACCGCGCCTCCGCCGCCACCCTCGCGGTGCGGACAATCGGCATTCGCTGACGCGCCGTCCGAAGAATGCAGCAACAAGTGAAGTGCCTGTCCCGGGCGCGCTGCAGCTGTTCGTTGTCTTGAGAATCCCCAACCGCGTGGCGCAATTTCGTGGCAGTATCTCGCGGACCACTCAAGGCCGCATATGGTACCGTGCAATCCGAGGCAGGAGAATTGCAATGCGCACTCTGGTAACCCGGCGACAGGCTTTGACGGCGACCTCCGCACTCGCGCTTTCTTCATGTGTAACAAGTGCTGTCGCGCAGGAGAAAGTTGGGATGCAACTCATCCTCGCTGCCGATGTATCAGGAAGCGTGAATGCGACCCGCTACAGGACCCAACAGGAGGGCTACCTGGATGCGCTGGGAGACTCCCGCGTCCTCCATGTCATCAGCGAACTCGACCCTCCCGTACTTGCGATCACCTTCATCGCCTGGGCACGCGAACAGGAAATCATGGTTCCCTGGATGCGGGTTCATGATGCCCAGTCGATGGACTTGTTCCGCAATCGATTGCGCGCGACACCGCGTCCGCGGGTCGGGATCAATACCCTCATCAGCCGGGCGCTGGTGTTCTGCGACAGGCTGTTCGACTTCGGGTTTACCGGCGGCCGAAAGGTGATCGATGTTTCCGGCGACGGTGACGACAACCAGGGGATTTTCGGGGTCCGCGAAGTTCGTGACGCATTGGTTGCGAAGGGTGTAGTGATCAACGGCCTTCCAATCATCGTGAAGCCACCGGAATATATTTTTCCGCCACAGCCTCCCGAAGGCCTCGAGGTTTATTATCGCCGGAATGTGGTTGGTGGCGACGGCCACGTCGTTATCGAATCGATCGGCTTTGATAATTTCAAACAGGCAATCCTGCAGAAGCTGCTGCTCGAGATCGGATGATCGTTCGGCGTTCCGGCTTCGCCGCGGGTGGCGCTTTGCTCGGAGTTGCGTCCGGGGATAAGAGGCCGCGCGAACGCAGAACTCCAAACGGCCCGCGAACCGACCCCGCAATCGGCCCTTGCGCCTCGGCCTCTCATCATGGCATTGGACGCCGCCAACCAAAGGATCAGCGCCATGTCGTTCAAGCAACGTGTTTTTTCCGGAATGCAGGCGACCGGCAACCCGCATCTGGGAAACTATCTCGGCGCGATCACCAAATTCGTCGCGCTGCAGGAGCGCTTTGAATGCATCTATTGCGTGGTCGATCTCCATGCCATCACGGTCTGGCAGAATCCGGTCGAATTGCCGCGCGCCATCCGCGAGGTCACGGCCGCCTTCATTGCGAGCGGCGTCGACCCCAAGCGCAACATCATCTTCAACCAGAGCCAGGTGCCGGAACACGCCGAACTCGCCTGGATATTCAATTGCGTGGCGCGCATCGGCTGGCTCAACCGGATGACGCAGTTCAAAGAGAAATCCGGCAAGGACCGTGAGAACGCCTCGGTCGGACTTTTCGTTTATCCGAACCTGATGGCGGCCGACATCCTGCTCTACCTCGCCACCCTGGTTCCGGTCGGCGAAGACCAGAAGCAACACGTCGAGCTTGCGCGCGACATCGCGCAGAAATTCAACAATGACTTCGGCGATTCAATTCGCCGCAATGGCCATGGCGATGCGTTCTTTCCGCATCCCGATCCCCTGATCCAGGGACCGGCAACCCGGGTCATGTCGCTGCGCGATGGCACCAAGAAGATGTCGAAGTCCGACCCCTCCGATCAATCGCGCATCAACCTCACCGACGACGCCGATACCATCGCGCTCAAGGTTCGCCGGGCCAAGACCGATCCGCATCCGCTGCCCACAGATGCCAAGGAACTCGAAACGCGCCCTGAGGCGGACAATCTTGTCGGCATCTATGCGGCACTCGCCGGCGTAACGCCAGACGACGTGCTTAAGGAATTCGGCGGCGGACAGTTTTCCACCTTCAAGAATGCCTTGGTCGAAGTCCTGGTGACAAAGCTCGGGCCCATCAATGCCGAGATGCGACGGCTCAACGACGACCCTGCTTATGTGGATTCGGTACTCGCGGACGGATCTGACCGCGCGCAAGTGATCGCCTCGCAAACCATGAAGGCCGTCAAGGACATTGTGGGTTTCGTGCGGAAGTAAATCGTTGGTCTCACTTGGCGCCCCAACCGGAGGATAATGTGCCACCAAATCCGACCATTTGATAAGTATTTGCTGTGAAAAGGTAAATTTCCAACACAACCACACTCTTGGGTGCCCGGGCTTGTCGCTCCGGCCCACGCCGTGCGATCATCCCGGCATCGTATTACACCCACCAAGGGGAGCGATGAACAAGAAGCGCCGCAGCTATGAGGCCGGCCACCGACCGAAATTTCTGGTCGTCATGGACGATTCGCCGGAATGTGATCGCGCCGCCTATTTTGCCTGTCGGCGCGCAATGCGTACGGGAGCAAGCGTTCTCATGTTGCGTGTGATCGAGATGCATGACCGCAACCAGCAATGGCTTGGGGTTGCCGACATCATGCGTGCGGAAGCGCAGGAAGAAGCCAATGCCATTCTCGATCGCCATTCCAAGCGGGTGAGCAAGATCACCGGCGTGATGCCGGAACGCGTCATCCGTGAAGGCGAAAAGGCGGAGCAGATGCTTGCCCTTATTGAAGAGGACGAAGACATCGCCCTCCTGATACTGGCGGCGAGTACCGGAAACGAGGGGCCGGGGCCCATGGTAGCGAACCTGGTCAAGAACGCCGGAACCTTTCCGATTCCAGCAGCGATCGTGCCGGGTCACCTGAGCGACGAGGATCTCGATTCCCTGACTTGAACTTCCCTCCAGCGCTGCCACCTAGTAGGATATGATTCAGTTCGAGGGGGCGCGCTAGTGCCCTGCCGAGGAGCAAACCATGTTTATTCAAACCGAACCGACGCCGAACCCTGCGGCGCTCAAGTTCCTGCCCGGCCGGACCATTCTGGCCCATGGCACGCTCGACATCCGCGACAAGGCCGCGGCAGCGCAGTCGCCCTTGGCGGAGCGGCTGTTTGCGATCGATGGTGTCAGTGGGGTGTTCTTCGGCTCGGATTTCATCTCCGTGACCAAAAGCAACGGCGAATGGCAGCAGCTCAAGCCACCCATCCTCGGCGCCATCATGGAGCACTTCATGTCGGGTGCGGAGCTGCTGAGCAGTGCAAATGGGGTCGACGCCGGAACAGCCGGTGAATTCTTCGACGCCAAGGACGCCGATACAGTGGCCACGATTAAGGAACTGCTTGAGACACGCGTACGCCCGGCCGTTGAAAACGACGGTGGCGACATCACGTTTCGCGGGTTCAAGGATGGCGTCGTCTACCTCGATATGAAAGGCGCCTGCTCTGGCTGTCCGTCGTCCACCGCAACGCTTCGCCATGGTATCCAGAACCTGTTGAAGCACTATGTGCCCGACATCGTCGAAGTCCGGCCCTCTGCCGCGTGATCGCGGTGCGCGTGCGCCCGAACCGCTTGAAAGTGGGCCGATTTTGCGTTTCCCCGCTTTGATCCTTCGCTGATCCCGGCGGGAGGGCCACCATGCGCGTCCTTGCCATCGACACCGCTCTCGGGGCCTGCTCAGCAGCGGTGCTCGACACTGACCTTGGCGCCGTCATTGCGAGTGAATCGACCGTCATGTCCCGCGGGCATGCGGAGGCGGTCATGCCGATGATTGCGCGCGTCATGGATCAAGCGGGTATCGATTTCTCAAGCCTGGACCGCGTTGCGGTCACTACTGGCCCCGGCAGTTTCACGGGGCTGCGCGTCGGCATAGCAGCCGCTCGCGGAATAGCGCTTGCAGCCGGACGACCCGCGATCGGCCTGACGACCCTGTCGGGATTTGCGGCGCCCCACATTGCCGAAGACGATACCAAATCCGTGGTCGCGGTCATCGACGCACGGCATGACCATGTCTACCTGCAGGTTTTCGGACCCGGTGGCCGCACGCTGGTTCCGGCGCGTATCGCTCCGCTGCGCGAGGCCGTGCGCGCCGCAATGTCGGGTACGGTACGCATCGTCGGCAATGCCGCGGACCTGATGGCCACGTCCTGGCCCAGCGCACAATCGGCGCCTGAGCTCGTCGAGCAGTGCGCAGCCCCTGATATCGGCTGGGTGGCACGGCTCGGCGCTGCCGCAACGGAAAGCCATAGCCCGCCAAAACCCCTTTATCTGCGTGCCCCCGATGCGCAGCCACAAGATGCCGCCCGCCTGCCACGCCGATGATCGACCTTATCGCCCGCTGGTTCGCGCCGCGCGACCCAAGATTTTCGGAAGCATCTTCGCGCGATGCTTCCTCGATCGCGACCCTCCATGCGGCATCGTTTCATCGTGGATGGAGCGACGTTGAAATCGAGGGCCTGCTCATCGATCGGCAGGTTGTCACCCACCGGGCCATGCTGGGCCGCAAGCTCGCTGGTTTCATCATGTCACGGATGGTGCAGGGTGAGGCCGAAGTCCTGTCGGTGGCGGTCGCTTCGGCCCAGCGCGGTCGCGGTGTGGCCCGGCGACTGCTCGAAGTGCACTTGCGGCAGCTCGCGAGCCTTGGAATTCACACCGTGTTCCTGGAAGTCGGCGAGGACAACGCGCCAGCCCGACAACTCTATCGACGCATGGGCTTCGGCGAGGTCGGGCGACGGGAAGGCTATTACGCCGGTGGATCTGGCCCCGGCTCCGCTGCGCTCGTGCTTCGGCGCGACTTGTGAGCCCGATCGTGCTATGGGGAACTTATCCGTTTGACATGATTCCAAACTGTGCAGGTACTAGAGCACCGATTCCGAAAGCTGGGATCCACCCCCGAATCAAGTCCGGAGCGAACTTTTTCGCGACCATGCTCCTGGAGAACAAATGTGACCATACCAAAGCCCAGGGACATCGAAGCGGTTTGTGCCGCAAAAGGCATGCGCATGACCGAGCAACGCCGGGTCATTGCGCGCGTCTTGGCAGCTGCCGAAGACCATCCGGACGTTGAGGAACTGTACCGACGGTGTGCCGAACTCGATAACCGCATTTCGATTTCCACGGTCTACCGCACGGTGAAACTATTTGAAGATTCCGGCATCATCGAGCGTCATGAGTTTCGCGATGGGCGCGCGCGCTACGAACAAATCCCGGAGAACCACCACGACCACCTGATCGACCTGCGTACCGGCAAGGTAATGGAATTCCGGTCAGAGAAAATCGAGCGGCTCCAGGCCGAGATCGCCCGGCGGCTGGGTTATCGGCTTGTCGATCACCGTCTGGAGCTTTATGCAGTGCCGCTCGACGACAAGGAGGCGCGTTAGGCCATTTCTTTTGCGCAGAAGAACAGCTAGAGTTGCACGGCTACATGCCCATAGCGGTAGGCATCATGATTTTCGATCCGCCGTGCTTAATCGACCATCAGGAATTGCAATCCAGGCAGGTATGAGCGGAGCCCAGAAGGTCTACATAAAGTCATTTGGCTGCCAGATGAACGTCTACGATTCCAATCGTATGGCGGATACGCTTGCGCCCGAGGGCTATGCCGAATCCACAACGCCGGACGATGCCGACCTCGTCATTCTCAACACGTGCAATATTCGCGAGAAGGCAGCTGACAAGGTCTACTCCGAGATCGGGCGCATTCGCCTGATCAAGCAAGCCGCCGCGCGTGATGGCCGCCGTGTGGTGGTCGCGGTCGCGGGCTGCGTTGCCCAGGCTGAAGGGGAGGAAATCATCCGGCGCGCCTCTGCGGTCGATCTGGTCGTGGGACCGCAGAGTTATCATCGCCTGCCCGCGCTCCTGGCGCGCGTCGACCGCGGCGAAAAGGTAATCGACACAGATTTCCCGGTTGAAGACAAGTTCGACGCGCTGGCGCCACCGAGCCGCAGCGCGACACGCGCTCGCGGCATTAGTGCCTTTGTCACTGTGCAGGAAGGCTGCGACAAATTCTGCACCTTCTGTGTCGTGCCTTATACGCGCGGCGCAGAGGTTTCACGGCCGGTCGCAAAAATCATCGCGGAGATCGAACGGCTGGCCGATGCCGGCGTACGTGAAGTCACGTTGATCGGGCAAAACGTCAATGCCTATCACGGCGAAGGGCCGGACGGCCGCACCTGGTCTCTCAACCGTCTGCTCTACCGGATCGCCGAGGTTCCCAGCATTGCACGGTTACGTTATACCACCAGCCATCCGGCCGATATGGAGCCGAGCCTGATTGCGGCACATCGCGACCTCGCCGCCCTCATGCCATTCTTTCACCTGCCAGTGCAGTCAGGGTCTGATCGCATATTGACGGCCATGAATCGCAAGCATACCCGATCCCAATACCTTGAGATCGTATCGTGCATGCGAACGGCCCGACCGGACATTGCGTTTTCAACCGATTTCATTGTCGGGTTTCCGGGCGAGACAGAGGAAGAATTCCAACAAACCCAGTCGCTCGTCGACGATGTTGGCTTCGCGAGCGCCTTCTCGTTCATCTATTCTCCCCGACCCGGAACACCCGCAGCCGACATGGAGGGGCAAGTGACGGATGTCGTGAAATCAGAGCGACTCCAACGTCTGCAACAAGTAATCGAACGGCATCGTGCCGCCTTCAATGCCAAATGTCTTGGGCGCAATCTGGATGTTCTGTTTGAAAAGCCCGGCCGTCTCCCTGGCCAGGTCGCCGGCCGCTCCCCCTATCTTCAGCCGGTTCAAGTCATGGCTCCAACAGACTTGGCACCAACAGACTTGGCACCAACAAGTCTGATCGGAGAAGTTCGCACCGTGTCGATTACGGAAGTCGGCCGGAACAGCTTGTTTGGGTCACTTGCGGTACAAACCGCCGACATGCGCGCCGTTCCCACCGCACTGCAACCCGGAGAATAGACCCGTTGCGAACGCCAGGATCGGACAAGAGTCCTCTTCTTTCCACGGGCGCGGCCGTGGAGAGCGGGAAACAGGTCGCGCTGACTTTCGACGACAACCGCCTGGCATCCTTGTTGTTTGGCCAGTACGGGCAAAATCTGGCATTGATCGAGCGTCGGCTGGAGGTCGTCGCAGAACAACGCGGCAATCACGTGACAATCGACGGCGCGCGCGATGCCTGCGAACAGGCTCGTCATGTGCTTGAGGGCCTTTACGCGCGGCTAAAGCGGGGCGACGAGCTGTCGTCGGGCGATGTCGATGGCGCCATCCGCATGGTCATCGCACAGGGCTCGCTCTTCGATCACGACCCGATTACGGCACGATCGAGCTTCGCAGAGATCAACCTGCGTAAACGGCCGGTTCGGGCCCGTACTGCTGCCCAGGATGCCTATATCCGGACCTTGCAGCGCCACGTACTAACCTTTGGTACCGGGCCCGCCGGCACCGGCAAGACATGGCTCGCCGTTGCGCATGCGGTCGCACTATTCGAGCGCAAGGAAGTCGATCGCATCGTCCTGTCGCGGCCCGCGGTCGAAGCCGGCGAACGCCTCGGATTTCTGCCCGGCGACATGCGCGAGAAGGTCGATCCGTATCTCCGGCCTATTTACGACGCCCTCTACGACCTGATGGACGCGCGTATCGTCGAACGTGCCATGCAGACCGGCGAAATCGAAATCGCGCCGCTGGCTTTCATGCGCGGACGCACACTGGGCAATGCGGTCGTTATACTCGATGAGGCGCAAAACACGTCCTCGATGCAGATGAAAATGTTCCTGACCCGGCTTGGAGAAAACAGCCGCATGATCGTCACCGGCGATCCAAGCCAGGTCGATCTGCCGAACGGCCAGACTTCGGGCCTCGCCGAGGCGACGCGTTTGCTCGCCGGCGTCAAAGGGATTGGCCATGTTATCTTTACGGCAAAAGATGTGATCCGCCACGAATTGGTTGCGCGCATCGTCGAGGCCTATGACCAGGCAACAATACGATCCCGCGAGGCCAAGGGATGAGTCGGGCCCCGGCAAAGCCAGGCTTGACAAGACCAGGCTTGACAAGACCAGGCTTGGCGGCATCCGCCATCGACATCATGGTGCAAGCGCCGCTGTGGGCCACGCAAAGGGGCGTCAAGGCAACGGTGCGGCGTGCCATTCTGGAAGCGGCCCTTGCGACATCGACGTCCGCCGGCGAACTTGCAATCGTGCTCACCGATGATTCGGCAATCCGATCCCTCAACCACAATTGGCGCCGCAAGGACACGCCAACCAACGTCTTGTCCTTCCCGGCGCGCCGCAACGGACGGGAGACCCCGCGCCATCTTGGCGATATCGTCATCGCGTATCAAACGACTGCCCGCGAAGCCGAAGCCGAACGCAAGCCCTTCCTGCATCACCTTGCTCACCTCGCGGTGCATGGCTTTCTCCACCTCATTGGCTATGATCACGAGACCGACGATGAGGCGGAGGTCATGGAGAACCTGGAAATATCGGTTCTCGCCCGCCTGCGGGTGCCCAACCCTTACGTGGCGCGCGAAAGTCTCGGCTGACTCCAGATGTCCGACCATCATCCCAAAGTGACTGCAGGCAGCGTCGATCCTTCCGGCGAACCCAGCAACGCGCCGGTTCCGCGCATGGCCTTGGTCGGGCCCGGACATGAGGAATCACGACTGACGCGGGCGCTTCGAACCTTGTTCGGTGGGAAAACTGGCACTATCCGATCCGATCTCACGCAGATTCTCGCCGCAAGCCCAAGCGAGACTGGGTTCTCCCCGCGCGAAAGCACGATGCTGCGCGGCATCCTCGGGCTGCGTGAGCGACGGGTGGAAGACGTGATGGTCCCCAGGGCCGATGTTGTCGCGGTACAGCAGGGAATCCCCATCGGCGAACTCCTGAAGGTATTCGCGAATGCAGCCCATTCCCGGCTCGTCGTCTATGATGAGACACTCGACGACGCGATGGGCATGGTTCATATCCGCGACCTGATCTCCTGGATGACACGCCATGCCGCGGACGCGGCGACCAAGAGCCCGACCAATCGCGAGGAACCATCGCTCGCAGGGCTTGAGCTCACGGCCATCGATCTCTCGATGCCATTGTCCGCCGCCAAATTGATGCGCGATCTGCTGTTTGCCCCGCCGTCAATGCCCGTGCTCGATTTGCTGGCCAAGATGCAGGCGACGCGTATCCACTTGGCACTGGTGGTCGACGAATATGGCGGGAGCGACGGTGTTGTCTCGATGGAGGATATCGTCGAACAGATCGTCGGCGACATCGGCGACGAGCACGACGAAGATCTGACGCCGGCCATTATACGGCAATCCGACGGTTCATATCTCGCCGACGCGCGCGCCAGCCTCGAAGATGTAAGCTCGATCGTCGGACCGGAGTTCGACGTGAGCGAAATTGCCAAGGATGTCGATACGCTCGCGGGCTACATCGCGACCCGTATCGGGCGTGTGCCGGTGCGTGGCGAACTCGTCCCCGGCCCCGGGCGGTTCGAGATTGAAATTCTCGATGCCGATCCTCGTCGCGCCAAAAAGCTCAAGATTTATCGCAATGGCGAACCGTTGAATCGTCAAAGTTCTGTGGGATCAAGGTCGACGACCGCTCCACCCGCCAACAATTCCGGGCTACAGATCGAATCGTCCATTGCTTCAAACGACGCACCGGAAAGTCCTGCATCCGATGCGCAACCTCCAAATTCGGCGCGCCGTCCGTGACCCTCACCCGCATAGCCCAAACGGTCGTCCTGGCTTGGGGATGGAAACGCATCCTGATTGCCTTCATGGCCGGCGCCGTCGCCACGCTGGCCCTGCCGCCTCTCAATATCTGGCCGGCCCCATTCCTCGCATTCCCCGTTCTGGTATGGTTGATTGACGGCACCGGGTCGGGCCGCCTCGGCGGCGTCGGCGCCGCCGCCTTCGTCGGCTGGTGGTTCGGTTTTGGCTATTTCGTCGCGGGCCTATATTGGATCGGCAATGCTTTCTTGGTCGATGCCAAGACCTTTGGCTGGCTCTTGCCGTTTGCGGTGATCTTGCTGCCTGCCGGACTGGCGATTTTTTGCGCCATCGGCACAGCGACAGCCCGGCTCATGTGGATGCGCGGTAGCCGGCGCGTGTTGGCGCTTGGGGTCGCGCTGACATTTTCGGAATGGCTGCGCGGCCATGTCCTGACCGGATTTCCCTGGAATGCCTTTGGCTATACACTCGCGTCGCCGCTCGCGCTGGCACAAAGCGCGGCTCTTGTCGGCCTTTGGGGGCTAACGTTCATTGCAGTACTTGTTTATGCATCGCCCGTAACGCTGGCCGATGACGCCAGTGAATCGACGCGACGCTGGCTCGCGCCGGCCCTGGCAATTCTCATTGTGGCGGGCATGGCTGCTTTCGGCACAATGCGGCTAGCGAATACACCGACGACCATCGTCGACGGGGTGCGGCTGCGCATTATGCAACCGAATCTCCAGCAGGATGCCAAGTTCAATTACTCTCAGAAACAACAGGTGATGAGCCACTATATCGCGCTATCGGAACGCGCGGATGGGCCGCAGTCTACAGGCCTCGGCGACATCACGCATTTGATCTGGCCAGAATCCGCATTCCCATTCTTCTTGACCCGCGAAGCGGACGCCCTGGCGCAGATTGCCACGCTCCTGCCTGACCGCACCACACTCATCACCGGCGGCGTCCGGCCACCCGAAACGGCACCAACCGCAGCCGTTAACCGGGCCTACAATTCGGTCTACGTAATCGGCCATGATGGGTCGATCCTGTCGGTCTACGACAAAGTTCATCTCGTCCCATTCGGGGAATACCTGCCGTTCCAGGATTATCTCGAAGAACTCGGCCTCATTGCGCTCACCAAAATGCGGGGCGGCTTCATACCGGGGGACCGGCGGCGAATCCTCGAAATTCCACGCGCACCAAACGCCCTCCCGTTGGTTTGCTATGAGATCATATTTCCAGGCGCTGTCTTGCCTGCAGGCGAGCGCGCAGGCTGGATTATCAATCTCACCAATGACGGCTGGTTTGGCTTGAGCGTGGGTCCGCACCAGCATTTCCAACAGGCCAGGCTGCGCGCGATCGAAGAGGGGCTGCCCCTCGTGCGCGCCGCCAATACCGGAATTTCCGCGGTTGTCGATCCCCTCGGCAATATCGTTGCCTCGCTGCCTTTGGGTGCCGAAGGGGTGTTTGATTCCGGCCTGCCACAGCCGTTGCCACCGACGCCCTATGCCCGGCTCGGCGATGTCCCCGTCGTCCTGGCGGTAGGTATAAGTTTGGTCGTGGTGCTGCGGCTGCGACGCCGATCGCATCTGAAAAAACTGCAAACCTGATATGCAGAATTGGAGCAAGAGTGCGACATGTTGTCCTATGCGAACAGTGCCGTTTTGCGATAGCAGAATGAATTATACAATCTAAGATTGGATGCCCATCAGTATTCGCACCAATCAATTTCAATGCGAACTAAATTTTCAATCGGCCTGGTCAGCATGCGCCATGCTGGTGTGACTGTGAATATTGCCAGAATCCTGAGGTCAAAGACCGAAAACCCTAACATTTCTTTTTTAGAACCATTACAATTTTGTGCACTCCCGGGAGTGGAGCCGATTCTGATCCTATGAACAGGAGAGAGTGATGAAGAAGGCCCCCAACCCAATTGACAAGCATGTTGGGAGTCGGGTTCGCATGCGGCGTATGATGCTTGGAATGAGCCAGGAAAAGCTAGGCACCGCCTTGGGCCTGACGTTCCAGCAAGTGCAAAAATACGAAAAGGGCACGAACCGGATTGGTGCGAGCCGCGTCCAACAGATTTCCCAGATACTTCAAGTCCCGGTCGCGTTCTTTTTCGAGGGTGCGCCTGATTTGCAGCCCCATGTTGACGGAACCAGCGCCACCTACTCGGCGCCCTCGGCCACCGATTTGTCGGACTTTCTGGCAACCCAGGAGGGTCTTGCTCTCACGAGGGCGTTTACCCGCATCAAGGAGGCAAGACTGCGGCGCCGCATTGTCGATCTGATCGAAGAGATCGCCGAAGACCGCGTCTGACCCTGGCATCACCGACCAGTGCACCTTGACCGAACGCAGACACACTGCAAGAAGCACAGCCTGGGACGCGGCAATTTTGAAGTTCCTGATTTCAACGCCTGTTCGATCAGGGACAGTCATCCACTTGGTACCGCTCCGTGGCAGGTCTTTTTGGGGCCAGGCTCCAATGTGTGTGGGCGAGTTGAAGACCAATCCGTGAAGGGAGACCTTTGAAGTGTGGCGCAAGGATTATCTGTTTACGAGCGAGTCCGTATCCGAAGGACATCCCGACAAGGTCTGTGACCAAATCTCGGATGCAATCCTCGATGCATTCCTGGCTAACGACGTCAAACTCGGTATTGCGGACGAGAGCAAGGTGAATACCAGGCTCGGCTGCGAGACGTTGTGCACCACCAACAGAATCGTCATTGCCGGCGAGGGCCGCGGCCAGGCACCGCTGTTTCAAAAATACGGCGATAAAGCACACATTAACCGCGATATGATCGTCCAGATCGCGCGCGATGTCGTCAAAGATATCGGCTACGACCAGGACGGCTTTTCCCATCATTGCGCCGACATCGAAGTGCTCCTGCATGGACAGTCGCCAGACATCGCGATGGGCGTCGACGCCAAGAAGAAAAAGGCAGGCGAAGAGGAGGGCGCAGGCGATCAGGGCATGATGTTCGGCTACGCTTGTACGGAAAGCGAAGTCTACGAAAAGAATTCTTTCATGCCGGCACCGATTTTTTTTGCGCACAAGATTCTCAAAGTGTTGGCGGAACAACGCCGTTCGGGCCAGCTCTTTGACCTGCAACCCGACGCCAAAAGCCAGGTGAGTGTTCGCTACGTGGGCGGCAAGCCGGTCGGCTGCGCCAAGGTCGTGGTCTCGACCCAACACAATTCCGAATCCCGGAACGGCAAGAAGTATACGCCCGCGATGGTGAAGGACCTCATCGGTAATACGGTCGCGTCGGCGCTGCCAGAGGGCTGGATGCCCGCCAAGGCGTCCGACTTCCTGGTCAACCCAACCGGAAACTTTGTCGTGGGCGGTCCGGACGGCGATTGTGGCCTCACCGGCCGCAAGATTATCGTCGACACCTACGGCGGATATGCACCCCACGGCGGCGGTGCGTTTTCGGGCAAGGATCCTACCAAAGTCGACCGGTCGGCCGCTTATGCGGCACGCTATCTCGCCAAGAACATCGTGGCGGCGGGTTTCGCCGAACGCTGCACAATCCAGATCGCGTATGCGATCGGCGTCGCCGACCCGATGTCGCTGCTTATCGAGACCCATGAGACGGGCACGGTCGACGAAGCCAAGTTGCACAAAGTGCTCCGGGAACTCTTTCCATTACGACCCACCAGCATCCGTCGTGGCCTCAAGCTGAACCGTCCAATTTATCGCCGCACAGCCTCTTACGGGCATTTTGGAAGGCCGGCGGACCGCGACGGCGGCTTTTCCTGGGAAAAGACCGATCTGGTCGACGCACTCAAGCGGGCGATGCGCTGATTGTTGAACCAGGACGAAACCAGACCCTCGCGTGCCTTCTTCGGACGGCGCAAGGGTCACGCGCTCAAAGCGCAACAGGCTGCGCTGTTCGATACGCTCCTGCCCAGGCTTGAGCTTGATCTCGAAAAGCCGGCTCCCGCCGACTTGGCAACTCTGTTTCCCACAGGTGCCAATGCGGTGCGTGTCGAGATCGGCTTCGGCGGGGGCGAACACCTTGTCGCCGAAGCTGAGCGATTTCCATCAACCGGGTTTATCGGGGTCGAGCCGTTCCTTAACGGAATGGGCAAAGCCCTGGCCGCAATCGCGGCGCGCGACCTCAAGAATATCCGCCTGCATTTTGGCGATGCGATCTTCCTGTTGGACTGGCTGCCCCCCGGCACCATATCCCGGCTCGACCTGCTTTATCCTGATCCATGGCCCAAAAAACGCCACTGGAAGCGCCGTTTCGTCCAAAACCCCACAATTGGCGCGATGGCACGCATGCTGGGTTCGGGTGGCGAGTTCCGCTTTGCCACCGATTGGCCGGACTATGCGGCATGGACGCTGCGTCACCTTGTGGCCACGCCCGAATTCGAGTGGACGGCCGAGCACGCCGACGATTGGCGGCAGGCGTGGCCGGGCTTCACCAGCACACGCTATGAGGCGAAGGCCAAACGCGAAGGGCGCGCACCCTGTTACCTGATATTCAGGCGCCGATAAGTTTATTCGAGCGCGATCGCTTTGACCAAGCTCCGTCACGCCACGGTGTTTGGTTGGCGCACTTGCCAGAAACGTACGACCCGCTGTGCGGTCGCGAGCGTAAGGCGCTCGAAGTTGGAGAAGGCCTCGTCGAGGCTCTGGCTCGACACTTCCTTGTTTCCCGGGCAAGCCGCAATGATGGCCTTGACCGTTGGCCAACCACAGCCCGCCAACTTGCACAGGATCATTACGGGGTCTGGCCGATCGCCTTGCAATAGCCGGTCCACGACTTCGACAGGGACAGTACAATGGCACGAGAGCGCGACGACCAACGTCTCGTATTGTCCGGCGGCAGCAAATTCAAAGAGTTTGGCCGCGTCAAGCTTGCCTTGTCGCGCAAGCGCCTCAACGGTGCGGTGCGCTGCCGCAAAGTCCCGCGGGCCCAACTCTTCGGAAGCTCCGCCTGCCATAGTGGCAAGCACAGTCTTGATTTCGGTCTGTTGTTTGGGTGTCGCCAAAGCGAGCAACCGCTGCTGCACTCCGACCGTCGCTCGCGACAGCAATTCGCGAAAAAGATTGGACGGGACATCGTGCCGCAGCCCGACTTTCTCGGCAAGTAGATCGTCATATCCGCCCTGATAAACAAGCATCGCAATGCTTCGTTCCGAAAGGCGCGCATCGCCGTTCTGTGCAAGGCTATGCAGGACGCTGCGGTCACCAAGCCGCACCAGTACATCCGTGACGGTTTCCTCAAGTCCCTTGCGATTTGCGAGTGCAAGAAGGTGAGCCGGGGTCATGCGTTCGGCAATGTCGGCAAGCGTGCCGTCATCCAAACGGCGAGACTGCTCAAGCACCGGCCGGGCGACCGAGATATCGTCATCTTGGGCGAGCCTGCAAATCGCACGCATCGGCGCGTTGTCGACCGGCGCCAGCCGGCCAGACAATTCCATCCGGGCTTGGGTCCCGACGCATTCGATCAAACGGAGGAAGATATCGTCGAATAGATCAATATGGTCCTGGTTGAACCGGGCTGCACCTTCAAGAAAAAGGGTTGTAATCCCTTGCAGCGTTACAGCCACCCTCTCGGACGAACCATTCAGGATCACGTGCTCCAGTTCCGAAATCAACGAAACAGGGCTGGACATTCTCAAACCTTGCGAATTCGACCCATCAATTTGAGGGTGCCGGCAAACGCGCAAATGTAGGGAACGAATCTGAAGGAAGGGTTAGGCAATTGCATCAAGGCAGCGACCCCGGATCAATGAAACAAAATGAGGAACTCCGAATTAAAGAAGCGCTTGCGCCGCCGCAACAAATCGCTATATTGGAGTCGTCCGCTTAGGACATCTCATAACGACCGGATTGGTTCTGGTCGGTTTTTGAGAGTGGGCTCCCCCGGGAACCCGCTCTTTTTTGTTACCTAAAGCCGGCTTCTTCCGTCGGCCACCGCCCGGGACCCTATTTGAATCAAAAATTGCGCCGCAAGGTGCATGCACATGACCCAGATGACCGAAACCCAGGTCGAGACCAAAGTGGCGTCCGACGCGGATTCTGATCCACGCCTGATCGTTGAACAAGGAATTGCGGCGCGGGTTAGCGCCGTTGCCGAACCAGTCATCGTCGGGCTGGGCTTCCGACTCGTTCGGGTCAGGGTGTCCGGCACGATCGGGTGCACGGTCCAGATCATGGCGGAACGCTCAGACGGCACGATGACAATCGAAGATTGCGAAACGGTGTCGCGCGCTTTGTCGCCGGTCCTCGACGTTGCCGACCCGATAGAACGCGGCTACCGCCTGGAGATATCCTCCCCAGGTATCGACCGGCCCCTGGTGCGGCGTTCCGACTTCGACCGCTACGCCGGCAACGAGGTCAAGATCGAAATGGCGGTTGCCGTCCACGGCCGTCGCCGTTTTCGCGGCCTGCTGATCGGTACCGCGGGAGAGACCGCGAACATCCGTCAGGGTGATCAAACGCCAGGAGAGGCGGCCGATGTACTCCTGCGGATCGAAGACATGGCGGATGCCCGCATCGTACTTACCGAGCAGGCCATCGTCGAATCGCTAAGACGTGGCAAGGACGCTACACGCAGCGACACCCGGCCAGACGGCACCAGCCGCCGCACGGCCCAGCATGAAGGAGACTGACGATGGCCGTCAGCGCCAACCGGCTCGAATTATTGCAAATCGCCGACGCAGTGGCACGCGAGAAGGGAATCGACCGCAGCATCGTGATTGCCGCAATGGAAGATGCGATCCAGAAAGCGGCTCGCTCGCGCTATGGCAGCGAGACGGAGGTCCGCGCCGAAATCAATCCGAAGACGGGCGAGATGCGCCTGTCGCGGCTGCTGCTCGTTGTCGACGTCGTCGAAACCGACGCATCCCAGATATCACTCGACAGCGCCAAAAAGCGCAATCCGGCCGCACAGGTCGGGGATTATATCGCGGAGGCGCTGCCGCCGCTGGAATATGGGCGCATCGCGGCCCAGTCCGCCAAGCAGGTCATCGTACAGAAAGTGCGCGAAGCCGAACGTGACCGCCAATATCAGGAATACAAGGATCGAATTGGCGATATCGTCAACGGCGTGGTCAAGCGAGTGGAATACGGCAACGTGGTGGTCGACCTCGGCCGTGGCGAAGCAATCGTGCGTCGCGACGAAATGCTGCCGCGCGAGACGTTTCGTAACGGCGATCGTATCCGTGCTTTCATTTATGACGTACGCCGCGAGGCGCGTGGACCCCAAATCCTGCTGTCGCGCACTCATCCGCAATTCATGGCGAAGTTGTTCGCCCAGGAAGTGCCGGAGATTTACGACGGCATCGTCGAGGTCAAGTCCGTTGCGCGCGATCCGGGCTCGCGCGCCAAGATTGCCGTGATCTCGCGGGATTCTTCCGTGGACCCTGTCGGCGCCTGCGTCGGCATGCGCGGTTCCCGCGTGCAGGCCGTCGTCAACGAATTGCAGGGAGAAAAAATCGACATCATCCCCTGGACGGCGGATCCGGCGAACTTCGTCGTCAATGCCTTGGCACCAGCGGAAGTCGCCAAGGTCGTGCTCGACGAAGAGCGCCAGCGCATGGAAGTTGTCGTGCCTGACCTGCAACTGTCACTCGCCATTGGACGGCGCGGGCAGAACGTACGATTGGCCTCGCAACTGACCGGCTGGGATATCGACATCGTAACGGAGCAGGAGGAATCGGAGCATCGGCAGGCCGAATTCGAGAAGCGGACCAAATTGTTCATCGAAACGCTCAATGTCGACGAAGTTGTGGGCCAGCTGCTTGCTTCGGAAGGATTTGGCTCCGTCGAAGAACTGCTTGTCGTGGATGAAAAGGAAATCGCCGGGATCGAGGGATTCGATGAGGAAACCGCCCGCGAGCTGCAAGCGCGCGCGAAGGATTTTCTGGCCCGGGAGGAAATCGAACTCGACAACAAACGCGAAGGGCTCGGCGTCGACGCCGCCCTCAAGGAAGTGCCGGGGATCACGACTAAAATGCTTGTGCATCTCGGCCAGGACGGCATCAAGACGATCGAGGATCTGGCCGGTTGCGCGACCGACGACCTGGTGGGCTGGAGCGAACGCAAGGATGGCGAGGCTGTCAAGCATGCCGGAATCCTGGACGGCTTCGACCTCTCGCGCGAGGACGCCAATGCCCTGGTCATGCAGGCGCGCATCAAGGCCGGCTGGGTCAAGGAAGAGGACTTGGCGCAGCCGCCGGACCCCTCTGAGCCGGCTGACGCAGCAACGGGGGCGCCGGCCTGAAGGTCAAAACCCTGCTTGCCTGCGGGCTTCACCACGGGGAGGCGAACGGATTTCGGATAATGGTTATTCCGAGCTCAAAACAGTAGAACACCGCCATGCTGGACCAACCACCCGATGACACGCTTGATTCCGGCCCCCGCAAGGTAGGGCCGGGATCGGAGCGTTTTTGCGCGTCGACCGGCATGGTGCGGCCGGTAGACGAAATGATTCGTTTCGTCCTTGCACCAGACGGGACGGCGGTGCCGGACCTCAAACGTCGCCTCCCCGGCCGCGGCATCTGGATTACGGCCACGCGTCAGGCGCTGCGGGCCGCCGTGGCCAAAAAGGCCTTTGCCCGGGGCTTCAAGTGCGACGTTCGGGTCGGGGTGGATTTCGTGCCCGCAACGGAACGCCTGATCGAGCGCGCCGCTTTGGATGGCCTTTCGATGGCGCACAAGGCCGGCCGCATGGCTGTCGGCTTTGCCAAGGCGGAGGCCGCGCTGCTACGGAACCAGGTGGTGGGCGTGCTCCATGCCCGGGAAGCGGCTCCCGACGGCGTGCGAAAGCTTGCCAGCGCCATACGCCAATGCGATGAAGAAAGGCCCGCCTCCCCCATTGCTGTCATCAATGCATTCTCGTCGACGCAATTGGATTTGGCATTGGGGCGATCAAATGTGATACATGCAGCACTGCTCGCGGGTCCCGAGAGTGAGGCGTTTGTGGCGCGCGCGGCGCGCCTTGAGCGTTTCCGCACTGGCGGTCGGGAACACGAACGAATATCTACAGCACCCTGAGAATTGGGAACGGAATGTCTGAAACGACAGAGAAGACTGGCGACAAGACGCTGAGTGTGGCCCCGACCAAAACCCTGACCCTGAAGGGTCGCGGGGTCGAGCAGGGCGTCGTGCGCCAGAGCTTCAGCCATGGCCGGACCAAGTCCGTCGTTGTCGAAAAAGTGAAAACCCGGACCGTCCCTGGCAGGCCCAGGGTTGAGGTGACGGCACCCGCCGTGACACTTCCTCCATCGCCCCCAGCGCCCGCCAAGCGCGCCCCGCAAACCTCCGGCAGGTCGACGGGCCCAGCCCACGGTGGATCCAAGCCCTCCGGCGTGGTGCTGCGGACGCTCACCGAAGAAGAACAGAAAGCTCGCGTGAATGCGTTGGCTGATGCCCGCCTGCGAGACGCCGAAGAACGCAAGATCGCGGAGGAAGAGACTAAGATCCGCCATCAGCGCGAATTCGCCGAACGCGCCGAGCGCGAAGCTGCCGACGCGCGCAAGCATGAAGAGGAAGAACGCCGCCGCCTCGAAGAAGAGACCAAACGCAAGGCCGAGCAAGAAGCCAAGAAGCGATTTGGCGAGGATGAGACCAAACCAGCAGTCAGACTGCCGACCACGACCCTCGTTCGCCAACAGGTTGTCCCGGAAGTCGAAGACGACGAAGCGCCTCGGCCACGCCGTCCGGGCGCCGCAGCACGTCCGGCGGCACCAAAAGCGCCCCGCGCCGTCGCGGGCGAAAAGCGCCGCCCACGCTTGACTCTCGTCACGGCCTTCCAGGCTGACGAGGTGCGCGAGCATTCGCAGGCATCGTTTGCCCGCCGGAACAGGCGGCGGATGAAGGACCAGGCAAGCGGCGATACCAAGGAAAAGCTCGTCCGCGAGGTTACGATCCCGGAGTTCATCACCATCCAGGAACTCGCCAACCGCATGGCGGAGCCCGGCCGTACCGTCATCGCGATGCTGATGAAACAGGGCCAGATGCACAAGATCACCGACGTGATTGATGCCGATTCGGCCCAACTCCTCGCTGAGGAACTAGGCCACACGGTCAAGCGCGTTGCGGAATCCGACGTCGAAGAAGGATTGTTCGGCGTAGCCGACGACCCCGCGCAACTCGTGGCGCGGCCGCCAATCGTGACCATCATGGGCCATGTCGACCACGGCAAGACGTCGCTGCTCGACGCCATCCGTACGACCGAAGTCGCAGCTGGCGAAGCCGGCGGCATTACGCAACACATTGGGGCCTATCAGGTCACCTCCCCGTCACACGGCAAGATCACCTTCATCGATACACCCGGCCACGCGGCTTTCACTGCCATGCGGGCGCGCGGCGCCAAGGTAACGGACCTGGTCGTGCTGGTGGTCGCGGCAGATGACGGTGTGATGCCGCAAACCGTCGAGGCCATCCAACACGCCCAGGCCGCCAAGGTGCCAATGATCGTCGCGATCAATAAAATCGACAAGGCCGACGCGAAGGCCGAGCGCGTCCGCAACGAACTGCTCAAGCATGAGGTTCAGGTCGAAACTCTTGGCGGCGAGGTTCTGGACGTTGAAGTATCGGCTACCAAGAAACTCAATCTCGATCGCCTCCTCGATACAATCGGATTGCAGGCGGAGATTCTGGAGCTCAAGGCCGACCCCAACCGTCCCGCGGAAGGGACCGTTATCGAAGCCAAACTCGACCGCGGTCGCGGCCCGGTCGCGACCGTTCTGGTTCAGCGCGGAACGCTGCGGCCCGGCGATATCGTGGTCGCAGGCGCCGAATGGGGACGCGTCCGCGCGCTCGTTTCCGACGCTGGCCTGTCAGTTATTGCGGCCGGACCGTCCACGCCGGTCGAAGTTCTCGGCTTCAATGGAACGCCGGAAGCGGGCGACCGGCTCGCGGTCGTGGCGCATGAAGCTCGTGCTCGCGAAGTAACGGAATATCGCACGCGACAAAAGCGCGAAAAGTCCGCTGCACGGTCGAGCGGCATGCGCGGATCGCTGGAACAGATGATGGCGCAGGTGAAGACCGCCGGGCGCAAGGAATTCCCGCTGGTCATCAAGGGCGACGTGCAGGGCTCGATCGAAGCGATCTCCGGCGCCTTGGAAAAGCTTGGCACGGCCGAGGTCGGCGCCCGCATCATCATTTCGGGCGCGGGCGGGATTACGGAATCCGACGTCAGGTTGGCGGAGACGTCCGGTGCCGCCATCATTGGATTTAACGTGCGCGCCAACAAGGAAGCGCGCGAGGCGGCCGAACGTGCTGGAATCGAAATCCGCTACTATAATATCATCTACAACCTCGTTGACGACGTGAAGAAGGCGATGTCAGGCCTGCTCTCGCCAACAGTGCGCGAGACCATGCTCGGCAACGCCACCATCCTCGAAATCTTCAAAGTGTCGAAGGTTGGCAATATCGCGGGCTGCCGTGTCACCGACGGCACGGTCGAACGCGGCGCGAATGTTCGCTTGATCCGCGACAATGTGGTCGTGCACGAAGGCAAGCTGTCGCAGCTCAAACGCTTCAAGGACGATGCCCGCGAAGTTGTCGTCGGCCAGGAATGCGGCATGGCGTTCGAGAACTACCAAGACATGCGGGTAGGCGACGTCATCGAGTGTTATCGGGTGGAGACAATTCAGCGCTCGCTGTAAATCCTCCATGAGCCGTTCTCGCGAAACTACTGCCCGTTCGGGATCCTCGCAGCGCCAACTGCGCGTCGGGGAACTCATGCGCCACGCGCTTGCGGAAATGCTGATCCGCGGCGACGTGCATGACCCCGTGCTCGAGGGCCATATGATCACCGTGCCCGAAGTCCGGATGAGCGCTGACTTGCGGCTAGCCACAGTCTACGTCATGCCGCATGGCGGGCGTGACCAGGCCGAAGTGATGGCAGCGCTCAATCGCAATATAAAGTTCCTGCGTGGCGCGCTCGCGCGCAGCGTCAACCTGAAATTTGCACCTGAGATTCGTTTTCGTGTTGACGAAAGATTCGGCGAGGCGGAACGAATCGAAAAACTTTTGAGAACGCCTACCGTTAGACAGGACTTGGTCAATAAGAGTCCGGACGAGAAGGCCGAAGAGAATGAGTGAACGTCACGTCAATCCCGTGCCGCGCGCTGATTCGGACAAATCTCAGCGCAGGCGCGAAAAGCACGACATCAACGGCTGGATCGTGCTCGACAAACCGGTCGGCATGACCTCCACTCATGCGGTGAGCATCGTGAAACGGCTATTTGCGGCCAAGCGCGCCGGTCACGCCGGCACGCTCGATCCACTCGCATCAGGCTGCCTGCCGATCGCACTTGGCGAAGCAACAAAGACCGTTCCTTACGTGATGAATGGACGCAAGATTTATCAATTCACGGTACGCTGGGGCGAGGAACGCGACACCGACGACGCCGAAGGCCGCGTCGTTGAAACTCAGGCGAAGCGGCCCACAGAGCACGAAATACAGGCACTTCTGCCGCAGTTCACCGGCACGATCGCGCAGGTTCCGCCACGCTTTTCAGCCGTCAAGATCGATGGCGAGCGCGCCTACGATCTCGCACGCAACGGTGAAGAGGTGGAACTTGCCGAAAGGCCCGTCGACATTCACCGGCTGGAACTCGTCGCGATGCCGGACCCCGACCATGCTTTGTTCGCCGCCGAATGCGGCAAAGGAACCTATGTGCGGTCCCTCGCTCGGGACATGGGCCGAGCATTGGGATGCCTGGGACATGTTTCGGCACTGCGGCGCACCAGCGTCGGTCCCTTTGCGGAAACGGACGCGGTCGCTGTCGATCGCCTTCAGGATGTGGCCGCGACGCCGGCGCCGCCCTCCGGCGCGCTTATGGCCCTGCTCCAGCCTGTGGCAACGGCCCTCCAGGTGTTGCCGATGCTTAACGTGAGCCAGGCTGATGGGGCAAGGCTCGCACGTGGCCAGCCCGTGCTGCTGCGCGGGCGCGATGCACCGATCATGCAGGGGGTGGTTGCTATTTCCAGCCAGGGCAACCTCATTGCACTGGCTGAAGTAAGCAGTGGAGAATTGCATCCGCGCCGCATCTTCAACCTGACCGGTCCGACAGCCGCAGTGAGATTTTAGGTTCCACCCCGGACTGCATCTCCTCCAACAGACCGTCCAAAGGACGTCAACTGCCTCCAACAAAGCCGAATTCATCTTGTTTTTTCAATAGTTATGGTCATTGCCCTTGACCCCGGGAACCGCTTCCTATATTGCGCCCATGCGCGGTCTTTTGGGCTCGCGCGTCGTCATTGATGTGACCCTGCTGGACGACATCCCGGCTCGGCCGCCTGCCATGACAACCAACCATCCACATCCGTTAAGCAAAGGAAATCCTGATGTCGATAACGCCCGCGCGTAAAGCGGAACTCATCAAGTCCTACGCAACCAAATCCGGAGACACCGGTTCACCCGAAGTGCAGGTTGCAGTTATTACGGAGCGAATAACCAATCTTACCGAGCACTTCAAAAGTCACGTCAAAGACAACCATTCAAGGCGCGGCTTGCTCAAGCTTGTTTCCCAGCGACGTCAGCTGCTCGATTACCTCACGCGCGTCGATGCGGCGCGTTACAAGTCTTTGATCGAACGGCTGGGCATTCGCCGCTGAATTTGGTCGCATAATGGGGAATACTCCCGAAAAGGCCTGTTTCCGCCCCCGTCGGAGCGCGTTTTGGCCTTTGGGCAAGCATATCGGCAGGCTCAACCTGCGGTGTATTGCTTGAGCAATGTGTGTGAGCGGATGTTTCGTCCGCTACCGTACCGGCAGCAAGACCGCTGCCGATTTCCGTGGCGGCGCGAATGATCGCCCGCCCGACCCGTTGGAAGGCCTGAAGGCCATGGCAGGATCGCTGGATGCTGATTGGGAGCAGGGCACGCCCCGCGTCAGCCTCTGGCCGTCTTGCTTATGGCTTTCGCTTCCGAGAAACCATGAGAGACAATCACAATGTTTGATATTCACCGCGTTGAACTCGACTGGGGTGGCCGCAAGCTAACGCTCGAAACCGGCAAGATTGCGCGCCAAGCGCATGGCTCCGTCGTTGCCACCTACGGGGAATCCAAGGTACTGGCGACCGTCGTTGCGGCCAAGGAGCCGCGCCCTGGCGTGGACTTCATTCCGCTGACCGTCGACTACCAGGAAAAATTCTACGCCGCCGGCCGCATACCCGGCGGCTATTTCAAGCGCGAAGGACGACCGACGGAAAGGGAAACCCTGATTTCGCGTTTGATCGACCGACCCATCCGGCCATTGTTTGCTTCGGGCTGGCGCTGCGAGACGCAAGTCATCGTCAACACGCTGTCGCATGATCTCGAGAATGATCCCGACATCCTCGCCATGGTGGCCTCATCGGCAGCCTTGACGCTGTCGGGCGTGCCGTTCATGGGGCCGATCGGCGCAGCGCGTGTCGGCTTCATCAACAACGAATATGTGCTCAATCCGCAGCTCGACGAGGCCACGGAAACCCAACTCGATCTCGTGGTGGCGGGCACGGTCGATGCGGTCCTGATGGTCGAATCGGAAGCCAAGGAACTCACCGAGGAAGTCATGCTCGGTGCTGTCATGTTCGGACACCGGCATTTCCAACCCGTGATCAAGGCCATCATTGAACTCGCCGAGAAAGCCGCCAAAGAGCCACGCGAACTTGTCGCATCCGACGATTCCGCCCTCGAAAATAAGATGCTGGCCCTTGTCGAAGGTGAACTGCGCGCCGCCTATTCGGTCCCCGACAAGATGGTGCGCCACAAAGCGGTCGATGCCGCAAAGGCCAAGGTGATCGCCCATTTCCTGCCGGAAGGCGTGGAAAATCCGCCATACGACAAGCAACGGGTCGCCGGTGCGTTCAAGGAACTCGAAGCCAAGATCGTGCGCTGGAACATCCTCGACACCGGAAAGCGCATCGACGGCCGCGACGTGAAGACGGTCCGGCCCATCGTATGCGAGACCGGCATCTTACCGCGGGCGCACGGTTCGGCGCTTTTCACCCGCGGCGAAACGCAGGCGCTGGTGATTACCACGCTTGGCACCGGCGAAGACGAGCAATTTGTCGATGCCCTGCAGGGAACCTACAAAGAGCACTTCCTGCTGCACTACAACTTTCCGCCCTTCTCCGTGGGCGAGACCGGTCGCATGGGCGGACCAAAGCGACGTGAGGTCGGACATGGCAAACTCGCCTGGCGCGCCATTCATCCCATCCTGCCAGCCCACCATGAGTTTCCCTATACGGTGCGCGTCGTTTCCGAGATCACGGAATCGAATGGTTCCTCCTCAATGGCGACGGTGTGCGGCGCATCCCTCGCCCTGATGGATGCCGGCGTGCCGCTCAAACGGCCGACAGCCGGTATCGCCATGGGGCTCATTCTTGAGGACAAGCGATTTGCCGTCCTCTCCGACATCCTCGGCGACGAGGACCATCTTGGCGACATGGATTTCAAGGTGGCGGGCACGGAAGTCGGGATCACCTCGCTGCAAATGGACATCAAGATTGCCGGCATTACTGAAGAGATCATGCACGTCGCCCTGACCCAGGCCAAGGACGGGCGACTGCACATTCTCGGAGAGATGTCGAAGGCCTTGACCTCGGCGCGGGCCGAGCTGGGCCAGTACGCTCCGCGCATCGAGCAATTCTCGATCCCAACCGACAAGATCCGTGAAGTGATCGGAACCGGCGGCAAAGTGATCCGCGAGATCGTCGAAAAGACCGGCGCAAAAATCGACATTGCCGACGATGGCACTGTCAAGGTTGCTTCCGCCAATGGCGATGCCATGAAGGCAGCGATCAACTGGATCAAGTCCATCGCATCGGACCCTGAGATTGGCCATATCTACGAAGGCACGGTGGTCAAGGTCATGGACTTCGGCGCCTTCATAAACTTCTTCGGCGCCAAGGATGGCCTCGTCCATATCAGCCACTTGGCGCAACGGCGTGTGCAAAAGGTCACCGACGTCGTCAAGGAAGGCGACAAGGTAAAGGTCAAGCTGCTCGGCTTTGATGACCGCGGCAAGGTGCGCTTGTCCATGAAAGTCGTGGACCAACAGACCGGCGAAGACCTCGAAGCCAAACAGAAAGCCGAAGCCGCTCAGCAAGGCGGTTCGGAAGCTTCTGGCAGTCACTGATCCTCCACGCTACATGCGTGCAGTGTCACACGGATGGTGACACAGTTCCGTACCAAGCTGGTCATACCCGGGACCTCGCGCACGTCCCGGGTTTTTCACGTTTGGAATTCATTCTGAAATCCGGGGGAGGCCGCTCAATTCCCTTTGGCTTCGCCAATCAGGAAAAAAGTTCGCGTTGCGCCGATGCCCTTGAACTCGCTGACGCCACGCTCTTCGAAAATGAATGCATCCGCGGCAAGGTTGCGGAAGGATTCGCTGACCTGGATATGACCAGGCTTGCCATTGGATTCCATGCGTGATGCCGTATTCACGCCGTCGCCCCAAATGTCATAGGAAAACCGCGTATCGCCAATGACTCCCGCGGTTGCGGGCCCGCTATGGATGCCGATACGCAGGCCCAATCGGCGGTCGCCAAGCGCGTCCTGCCGACTGATCGCTTCGCAGAACGACAACGCCAGCCGGCCGACCGCGACCGCGCCATCGGCTGCGTTACCGGAAAATCCGGATGCCGCCATGTAACAGTCTCCGATCGTCTTGATCTTCTCGACATCGTGCAGCTCGCTCAATCTGTCAAAGTTACGCACCAAGCCATCAAGAAAAGCCACGACCTCGCCGGGCGCCAGATCGTGTGCGGCGGATGTAAAGTTGACCAGATCGGCGAACATCACCGTCAACATGGGAATGCTGTCCGCGATGCGGTCCTCTCCGGCCTTCAACCGCTCCGCGATCGGCATCGGCATCACGGCGCCGATCAGGGCCTCGGAGCGCTCATATTGATCATGGAGTTGGATTTCGGCGCGATGAAGCAATGTGAGGGCGTAAAACAGAATGGCGGCATTGATGATAATCGTATTGATCATCGCCTGGCTGGACAGCAATTCCCGAAATGCATCGTCGTTTGGAATGAACCATCCCTCGTTTGGTGCAAAATTGGATGCAATCAACAGCGCAAATATAAATGGCAAAAAGAAAACAAGAAACCGCCGCCAATGTTGAATGCCAAAGAAGAAAAGTATGGCTCCGGACATCGTGTAGTAGATGTGAATATCGCTTGCAAGCCCAAACGACCACACAACGAACATGTGGCCAAACAAGGCAATAGTGCAGAACGCCATCGCAGCGGTGAACTCGCCAAACCGGTGCAGGCGCGGGATCGAAAGAAAGACGACGAACATGATGACGTTGTAGATATTGACAGGAAGAAGCCCGCGAAAATCGTGCAACGAATTGATGACGAAATGCGACATGGCGTTCGCCGCAAACGAATAGGCCGCGACGTTGACGCAACGCTGACGACGCACGATTTGCGGATCACGCGCCACAATCCCCCTCGACATGATGTGCTCAAGCCACGAAGGAAGGTCGGGCCCCTGGTTTAGCGGCCGGCCGACGATGTCGCGCAGTTTCAGCATGAGATCCAACTCATCGGACGGCTCCACCGGATATTTCGACTTTTGGGACTTGCTCTATTGTAGATATACTACGCCTCGATTCCATCCTTAGGCCGATTGACCGAGATTCCGCATGAACAGTCCTTCGCCACGCGCCAATAATCTACTCACCAGCCTGCCCGAGGAGTTGCAGCGCGGCCTCTTTGCCAAAAGCCGGAACATAGCTCTGGCTGCCGACCAGACATTATTCCTGGCAGGCGACGCTGGCGACGGCTGTTTTCGAATTGACGACGGACTGCTAAAAGTGAGCGTCGTGGCCCCGACCGGTGGCGAACGAATTCTCGCAATCCTCGGGCCAGGATCAATTGTCGGGGAACTTTCGATGATCAGCGGGAAACCGCGATCGGCCGGGGCGACCGCGCTCCGGGAGTCGAACCTTTGCTTCGTCAGCCGCACGACCTTTGAGAGCTTTGCGCGCGACAATCCCGCGACATACCAGCACCTGATGCGACTGCTCGCCCAGCGGCTGACAGATACGAATTCCGCTCTTGCCGCTACGACCTTTCTGACCCTGCAGGGCCGAGCGGCGCGCGCGCTGCTAAGCCTCGCTGAAGGTTTCGGTCATGATGTCGGGAATGGTCGCATCCTCATACGCCAAAAGATCACCCAAAGCGACCTCGCCGCCATGGCAGGGATTGCACGCGAAAATGCCAGCCGTATCCTGAAGGACTGGACGCGGCGCACCCTGGTGTCGCGCCTGGCCGGGTATTATTGCCTTGAAAACAGGCCCGCGCTCGAGCACGAAGCCGAATTGTGATCGGCCCCGACGAAGTTGACATCGATAGTCGGCCCCAACGTAGGCGGCATCGACGCAGTCGACATCGACATAGTCAACCCTACCCCCAGCGCCAGTTGATCCAGATCGCCGCAATGATTGCAAGCGCAATCATGCCGGTTGCCAGTCTCAGCCACGACCTACGAATGTATATGTCGCGCATGGTTGTTACTGCGCAGCGTCCTTCGCGCCCTGCTCGCCATTTCCGACTTCACCATCATGTTTCAACGCATCCGGATGCGGCATGGTGATGATGTTATAGCCTGAATCAACAAAATGGATGTCGCCGGTGACCCCCGTTGAGAGATCGGAGAGCAGATAGAGCGCCGCGCCGCCGATTTCCTCGAGCGTAACACCACGACGCAGCGGCGAATGGCGCTGTTGATAAGCGAACATCTGCCTCGCATCGCTGATGCCGGCGCCCGCAAGCGTACGAATAGGCCCTGCCGATATGGCATTGACGCGAATGGCCGACTGCCCGAAATCGACAGCGAGATATCGCACCGAGGCTTCCAGAGCCGCTTTGGCCACGCCCATGACATTGTAATTCGGCATGGCACGCTGGCCCCCATTGTAGGTCAGCGTCACCATCGCACCACCGGCGGGCATCAGCATGGCGGCGCGCTTGGCAACCTCGGTGAAAGAAAAACAGGAGATCATCATGGTGCGAATGAAGTTTTCGCGTGTGGTATCAGCGTAGCGCCCCTTGAGCTCGTTCTTGTCCGAAAACGCAATCGCATGGACCAAAAAGTCCAGCGAACCCCATGCGGCCGCGATACTCGAAAAAACATTTTCGACGGAAGCGACGTTCTCGACATCGCACGGCAACACGAGCGATGAACCGACCGACTGCGCCAACGGCTTTACGCGCCGGCCTAGAGCTTCGCCCTGATACGTGAAAGCGAGCGTCGCGCCATGACCGGCAAGTGTTTTGGCAATACCCCAGGCGATCGAGTGGTCATTGGCCACCCCCATGATCAGTCCACGTTTGCCGTTCATAAGCCCTGACATCAGATTTTCCTTAACTCTACGCAATACGTTTCCAGACAAACAGGCGATGCTGTCGCGACAGGACCGTCCTCATGAATGTCACCCGGACCTGCATCTGGCCAGCCGCTTCCTTCAGGCGTCCAACCGCTTGAACAAGACCGACGCATTGGTCCCGCCAAATCCGAACGAATTCGATAACACGCAACCAAGCTTCACATTGTCGTGGCGCTTGCGAACGATCGGCATGTCAACGAAGGCCGGATCGAGTGTCTCGATATTGGCGCTCTCACAAATGAACCCATTGTTCATCATCAGCAGCGAATAAATCGCTTCCTGCGCGCCGGCAGCTCCAAGCGAATGGCCGGTCAGTGACTTCGTCGCCGAAATCGGTGGGCATTTTTCGCCGAACACTTCGCGAATCGCCTCGATTTCTTTGAGATCGCCGATCGGCGTCGAAGTGGCATGCGGATTGATATAGTCGACCGGTGGCTTGACGCCTTTGAGGGCCATGCGCATGCAGCGCACCGCACCCTCGCCGGAAGGGGCCACCATATCGTGCCCGTCGGACGTCGCTCCGTAACCGGCGACCTCGCCATAGATTCTGGCGCCACGCGCCTTGGCGTGTTCGATTTCTTCAAGAACCAGCACGCCCGCCCCGCCCGCAATCACAAAGCCATCACGATTTGCGTCATAGGCCCGCGACGCCGCGGAAGGAGTTTGATTGTATTTCGACGACATGGCCCCCATGGCATCGAACAAAACCGACAGTGTCCAGTCCAGTTCCTCGCAGCCGCCTGCGAAGATCATATCTTGCTTGCCAAGCGCAATGATCTCGGTCGCATTGCCGATGCAATGGTTCGAAGTCGCACAGGCCGACGAAATCGAATAGCTGACGCCTTTTATCTTGAACCATGTCGCCAGAGTTGCCGATGCGGTCGAGGACATGGCCTTGGGAACCGCGAATGGCCCGACACGCCTGGGACCCTTGCTGCGCGCGACATCGGCAGCTTCTACGACGGCGCGAGTCGATGGGCCGCCGGACCCCATGATGATGCCGGTCATTTCGTTGGAAATTTCGGCTTCACCCAAGCCCGCATCACGAATCGCCTGTTCCATGGCGACATGGTTCCAGGCTGCGCCACCACCCAGGAAACGCATGGCGCGGCGATCAATTGCAGTTTCGACATCCATCGTTGGCGCGCCATGTACCTGGCTACGGAAACCGAGTTCCGCATATTTGTCCGCGCGCACGACCCCGGACTTTGCCTCGTGGAGGCTGGCGAGCACTTCCTGGGTATTGTTTCCGATCGAAGAGACGATGCCCAGCCCGGTTACGACCACCCGCCTCATGCTCGCCTCTTGCACTTCATGATCATCCGCATCGGAATTACCTTAGGCTCGGTTGGAAATGCGTATTCGGCTTGATCGTCGTCGCACAACCAGCGGCAAATCGTCGAGAAAGGCCTGCCGCACAATGCCGGCACGCCAAAACCCTAAGCGCCACTCGGCTGTGGGGCGTCACTCGCTCGGAACAAGCCGACCTTCAGGTCTTTCGCCCGGTAGATGACGGTGCCATCCGCCGACAACCAGCCATCGGCGACACCCAGGACGAGCTTCGAGCGCATGACGCGCTTGATGTCGATGCCATAGATCACTTGTTTCACGCTGGGCAACACCTGGTCGGAGAACTTGATTTCGCCGATTCCCAACGCCCGGCCTCTGCCAGGCGAGCCGAGCCAGCCAAGAAAGAAGCCAAGCATCTGCCACAACGCGTCAATGCCGAGACAGCCCGGCATCACCGGGTCCCCCTTGAAATGGCAGGGGAAAAACCAAAGATCAGGACGCAGGTCGAGCACCGCGCGCACCATGCCTTTGCCGTATTCACCGCCGGCCTCCGCGATGTCGGAAATCCGATCGAACATCAGCATGGGGGGTAACGGCAGTTGCGGACCCTCATTGAACAATTCGCCGCGGCCACAAGCCAAGAGATCTTCATATTCGAAGTTGCTACGCCGGTTTTCCATCCGAATTCCTGTTTCACCGACTCGTGTGGCAAGTTAACATTTATTATAACTATCGCGGTGACCCCGTACAGGATCGTGGCGGCCCCGTACAGGAGTTTTGAACCAAAAAAAGCCCCTTCCAAACAAAAACTTCATTCGAATCAGCTGGTTATAACAGGGTGGCCCATTTATCGCTGATTCCACGACCGGCGCCTGCCGTCACCTGCCAGATTTGTTCCCCGCAATCGATATGCCGATGACGTTCAAAGCCGCCGGGGGCGGGTTTCAAACCCGCCCCTACAGATGCACCGGACAGAAAATTCTTGTTGCGAAACATTTGCATCTAGCCGTCACTATGTTACAAGTGCAACAATCCCGCGGATGAACCGCTAGTCAAAGGCAGGTGTTTGATGACACCGTCACGTAGTATAACGGGCGCAATGGTTTTCACGACTGCAATCGAGGATGGAAAGCCATCCAGGTTAGAACGTACCGCACTGACAGGCTGTCCCTGGCACGACGTCAAGGCCAAGCTCCGGGAGGTGGGTCTACGCCCCACGCGGCAGCGTATGGCGCTTGGCTGGATGCTGTTTGGCAAGGGCGACCGCCATATCACGGCTGAGATGCTCTACGAAGAAGCAACCAAAGCCAAGGTCCCGGTGTCGCTGGCTACGGTCTACAACACGCTGCATCAGTTTACCGATGTCGGCCTGCTGCGCCAGGTCGCGGTCGACGGATCAAAAACCTATTTCGACACCAACGCGACGCAGCATCATCACTTCTTCATCGAAGGCGAAAACGCTTTGCTCGACATTCCGGACAAAGATGTTGTGGTCGGCGCGACCCCGGTCCCGCCGGAAGGTTACGAAATCGCCCGCGTCGACGTCGTCGTCCGCCTGCGCCGCAAGGCCCGATAAGTTGGCGTTAGGTTCGTAGGATGGGTTGAGTTCTTGCGAAACCCATCAACCACAAGCCCAAGCCTATCATTTTTGCGCGGGATTGATGGGTTTCGGTAAATCGCGTGAAGAACGCGCTTTACCTCTACCCATCCTACGATCCGAGCGCGTCTGCGCTGTGCTACTCGACCTGTTCCTTGGGGTAGACACCCCACAGGCGTTCTTGCGCGATGTAGCCGTCAAAGCTTTGGCCCGTGGCCCCTTGACCGGTGAAACGACACCAGCCACCGGCACATTTCTTGACCCAGC
>DATGVJ010000218.1:0-10019 GCA_035300505.1 Xanthobacteraceae bacterium | reverse complement strand
ACCGGTAACACGGGGGAGCGCTTCTCCCAGTTCCCGCGGCGTACCTTCGATTTCCAAGCTGAGTTTGTTCGGATCGATGATCCGGCCTGCCAGCCAAACCCACGGGTCTCCTGAGGCCTTGGTCAATCGCCAGCCGGCGTTGGGCAACTGAAAATTCTCTTGAACCTTGCGCGTGCCCGACATCAAGCAATTCACTACTCGTATCTACGCGGCTCATGAGCGGCACGGGCCCACGGCGGCCCCGCGATCATGCGTCCTGACAACCCCGCGGCTTGACGACGCCAGGCGGTAGCCGCATGACCCCACTGCGCATCAACCATTCCCGGAATTTCATGCCCACCACGTCCCCAACCGTTAGTTTGCTCGACTACCCGTTCCCCCGCGCCGATATCATCATGGCGGATACGACTCTCCACTATGATGGGACCTATCTGGAGACGCGTCCCATTGGGGGAACCGAATCCTCGGTGATTCGCCTCGCACATGAACTGGCGCGGCGCGGGCATCGTGTCACTTGCTACACCAATTGCGACGGGCCGATTGACCATGAAGGCGTGAGCTGGCGTCCCTTCGGGCATGCGGTACCGGACACCTGCGATCTCTATGTCGCTGTCCAGCACGCCAAGCTGTTGAACTTCGTACCCAGGCCCAAGCGGCGCGCCATCTGGGTCGTCTGGCAACCCAATCACCTCAAGCACTACAAGCACGGCTGGTGGCGTATGTGGCTTTATCGGCCGGTGCCGATCCTCACTAGTCTCCACCAGTTGAAGATTTATTCGCCCACCCTACCGCGCCGGGTACCGCACATTCTCATCCCGCACGGCTTGCCCGACGACGTCCGCGGGCATCCTCCTCGCGAAAAACCACCGGCGCGACGGGCGCTATTTGCTTCAAACCCACGCAGGCACTTGAAGGAGCTTGTCGAGATTTGGGCGCGCGCCATCCTGCCGCGCGTACCAGACGCTGTGCTCGATGTTTACGGCATCCACGGCAGCACGTCAGGCCAGGAAGCATGGGCCCACTGGGAAGGAGACGTGCTCCCTTCCGGCATGTCGCCACAAGCCAAGGCATCGGTGCAAATTCATCCGACGGCGACACGGCAGGAACTCATCGACGTGATGCGATCTTCACGCGTGATGCTCTATCTCGGGCACAAGGTCGAGGCTTTTTGCCTAGCACTGGCGGAAGCGCAGGCGCTCGGCGTGCCCGCCGTCATCGCGCCGGTTGCCGCATTACCTGAGCGCGTGCTCGACGGCGTGACGGGGTTTCACCACACAAATTCCGAGCGTTTTGCCGATTCTGCCATATCGTTGCTGACGGACGACGCATTATGGCGCCGACAGCACGAAGCCGCGCTCAAATTCCAGCAAGGCATTTCCTGGGCGGAGTGTGCGGGACGTTTCGAAGCGGCATTGCTTGGTGATCTATTCCCGCTCTATCGCTCGATCGTCAATTGATGTGAACCACCCAGCGCCGGATATAATACGAGCGGCGCGACACTGAACTGCAACGCGCTCGCGCTCCCTTGGTGTGCGAAGAGGCACTCCTCTTCGGCAGAATTCAATGCACCGCTCGCACGGCCTGTTCAAGGAGCAGGCGCACGCAACGTGCCGTATCGGCCCACTGCGTCGGGCGGTATCGGGCGCGCACTTGAGCTTCACGCGCCGCAAGGCGCTTGGGGTCCTTGTGGTAGCTCACGATACGCTCAACGAGAATGTTCGGATTTTGCGGATCGATCGCGTCGATCAAATCGGGCGCCACGTCGGCAAGACCGCCGCACTGGGTTGCAAGGCAAACCTTGCCGCGGGCCAACGCCTCGGCAACCGGCATCCCATAGCCCTCGCCGAGACTTGGATAAAGCGTTATCCAAGCGTTGTCGTAAAGCGTCTCAAGCGCGGCATCGTCGACGCCATCGAGCCGGATCACGGGGACGCCATGCTTTGCGGCCCGCGCGAGAACTTCGCCAAGCGCCGCATCCGGAGCACCTCCGCCGACGAAAACCAGCGCAGGCGTTTGCGCCCCGAGAATATCGTGGAGTTGCAGCCAAGCGTCCACCAACAGGCGATGGTTCTTGCGCGGCGTCAACGTCGACACGAAGAGAGCAAAGTGGCGGCCGGAAAGGTCCGCGACCTCACGCGGCATCTGTGTCGCCGGCGGCACGATCCGCGCGTCAGCGAGGCGGCACACCTCAATGGGCAGGCTTGCCGGCAACGACACGTGATTGCGCAGTTCATTGCGCGTGTGCGTCGAATTGCAGGCCACGACCGAACAATGCGGCAAGAACGCCTCGACACCGCGCCGGAATTGCTGCGCATGCCCCGGCGCCAACCATTCCGGATTTGATAGCAGCAAGACATCGTGCACGAACACGCCAACCGTTGCCCCGTTGCTCTTGGCATGGGCGGCGAGGCGTGGCGCGTAACCGTCAAGCCAGAACGAGCCCGGGACAAACAGGCGGTCGTTTCGCGAAAACGCGACTGGGTGCACGCCAATACCGGCGTGGCGCGCCCATCCCAGAAAATGCGTCACGCCATGGAGATAAGGAAACAACCGAAATCGAAACGGCTTGGGAACCGACGTCATGATCCCCTTTCGCAACCCTGACCGGATTCTGGGCACCTCCCAGCCGCTCTCCGCATAACTATTCCGCAGGCTCGGAAAGAACGCGGCAAGATCGCGATGCACGGTATAGTCGAAGGCAAGAGGTAATCGCCACACCGGATGCCAGAATATCGGGCGGACTTTTTCGAACAGGACGCCGGGATCCGCCGCCAATGCGTCGACAAGATTGATCATTACCCGGCTGATGCCGGTCGGATGGCTGGACAACGCAAACTGACCAAACAGCTCGGTGACGTCGATCCAAAGCGTGGGGGCCTTCATGTCATATCGATAGCGGACACGGGATATCGCGCCAAGTCAGCACTGCGGCAAATTTACACCGCGGCAAATACGCGCGGCGGGATCGTCGGCCGAATGGAGCTTCAGGCGCGCGTCGTTGCTTTGCTCTGTTGAGGCGTGTAACACTCAAGCGTCTTCGGCAATCGAATGATTTCGTGCCCATGCGTTTGGCCCTTCCGATCGTCAGCCTTTTTCCTTGGGGCGGGCTGCAACGCGACTGTATGCGACTTGCTCGCGCAGCGAAGCAAGCCGGCCATGCTGTGACGATCTTTGCAGCTCGTACCAGCGGCCAATTACCCAGCGACCTCGATGTCAGGGTACTTCCCGTTCGCTCATTCACCAATCACGGACGCAACCGTCAGTTTAGCGTCGCGCTGCGCGACGCCACTGCCGGACATTTCGACCGCGTTGTCGGCTTCGACAAGATGCCAGGGCTCGACGTGCTGTATTGCGGAGATCTTTGTTTCGCCGATTCGAAACAAGGCGCTTGGACCCGGCTCGATCCACGCGTTCGGGGAATGCTCGCGATGGAAAAGGCTTGCTTCGGTCCGGATTCGCGCACCCGGGTGCTGGCGCTGGCCGAGCCCCAGATCGCAGCCTATCGTCGCGCATGGCGGACACCAGCCGAAAGATTTATCTTGCTGCCACCGCCAATCGACATTGGCCGCCGCCATCCGGAGTATCGCCGGGATGGCACGCGCGAACGCCTCCGCACCGAGTTCAAGCTGGCGGAAGAAACCCTGGCGTTGTTGTCGATCGGCGGCTGGCCCTATCGTAAGGGGTTCGACCGCGCCATTGCAGCACTCCCTGCTGTGCCCCAAGCAAGCCTCCTCGTCTGCGGGGTTGCAGCGGAAAGCCGCGAGGCGACAGCGCTGCTCGATCAGGCCCACAGATTGCGCGTTGCCGATCGCGTTCGGCTGGTGGGCTGCCGCGAGGACGTGCCCGAACTCCTCGCCGCCGCCGACGTGCTCGTACATCCGGCGCGGGCCGAAACAACCGGGACGGTGATCCTTGAGGCCATCATCAATGGTCTCCCGGTGGTAACCACGCAAGCATGCGGATTTGCCTCCCACGTGCGCGAGGCAGACGCGGGAATCGTAGTCTCCGAACCTTTCACCAGTTCGGAATTGATCGATGCACTCGGACGTGCGAGCGAGCCTTCCCGCAGGCAAATATGGTCGGCAAACGCCGCGGTCTACGGGACAAATCCACGGCTCTATCAAGGTGTCGACGGGGCGCTTGCGGCGATCCTGGAAGTCGGCTGAAAGCGGGACCAACTCCATGGCTACCATCATCATCGCCGACACGACCAATCATTACGATGGCACGTATCTTGAGACGCGACCGCTCGGGGGAACCGAATCGTCGGTTATCCGCCTCGCACGCGAACTCGCCCGTCGCGGACATGATCTGACTGTCTATAACAATTGTGATGGTCCCATCGAGCATGAGGGGGTGAAATGGCGACCATTGTCGGGCACCCCGCCCACTGATTGCGACCTTTATCTGCCGGTTCACCACCCCCGACTTCTACGCTTCGTCCGCAATCCGCGAAGGCGCGCGATCTGGGTGGCGTGGCAGGTCAATCATCTCAAGCATTACAAGCAAATCTGGCGCATGTGGTGGTACCGTCCCGTTCCGGTGCTGATCAGCATGCACCAGGTGCGCATCTATTCGCCGTTCCTTCCCAGGCGCGATCCGCACATCGTCATTCCTCACGGTATGCCCGATGATATCCGCGGCTTGCCGCCGCTCCCGTCGCCGCCTCCGCGGCGGGCGATCTTCGCGTCCCGGCCGGATTACGATTTAAAATCAGTAGTCGAGATCTGGGCGACGCACATCCTGCCTCGGGTGCCCGGCGCGGTTCTCGATGTTTATGGAGTGAACGCCATCAAGCCCGGCCAGAATGCCTGGGACGTCTGGAAGGGCTCGTTCCTGCCCGAAGGCAAGTCGCCGGAGGTTCAACAGTCGGTACGAATCCATCCGAGCCTTAGCCGCGACGAACTCAACCGCGAGCTTCGATCGTCCCGGGTCGTGCTGCATCCTGGCCACCGCCTCGAAGCATTCTGCCTGGCTGTGGGCGAAGCCCAAGCCTTGGGCGTGCCAGCCGTCGTCGGGCCGGTCGCGGCGGTGCCGGAACGGGTGATCGACGGCGTTACCGGATTTCATCGCGCCGACCCGCAACAATTCGCCGATGCAGTCGTGGCCTTGCTCACTGATGACGGGCTGTGGCGCCGGCAGCATGAGGCCGCTCTGCGCCACCGGCAGGGTGTCAGCTGGTCGGAAGTCGCGGCGCGATTCGAACTTGCACTGTTGAGCGACCAAATTCCTACCGACCGACCCATTCTATGAAAAGCCTATCCTCCCTTCGGATCGTCGAGATTGGCGACAAGGCTTATATTAAGAACGCATTCCCCGAGCAAACGTCCCATTTTTCGACCGCATTCGTTCCCAACGAGGAGAACCCGGCTGCAGGCCTGCGTGCTTTTGGGGTAACGAGCATCATACCTTTATGGCACCTGCTGCGAGAAGCCGACCTCATCGTCTGCCACCCCACGTTCCACTCGCCCTGGCACTGGCGCTGGTTGTCGCGCGCGCTATTCGACCGGCGAACCTTGCGGGGTCAACTGCCTATCATCCGCGCCTTCGGCCCGCAGATGTTGCGGTTTCCCACAAGAGCTCCCGTTGCGGTCATCGATACCGAGGATCTGCCGCTCATCAACCGCAACAATTTCTTTCTATTGGATCGGTGCAAACTTTACTTCAAGCGGGAACTCCCGACGGATTATTGGCGGCTGTTCATGAAAACGGGCCACCCGCAATTGCCCACGCCGCGCTTTCGTTCCCTTGCAAAATATCAACGACGCCTCAAAAAAATCAGACCCATCTCGATTGGCGTGCCGATGTCGGGGCAGAATCTCCTGCCGTCCGCGCCACTGCCTAAAACCGTCGACGTCTTTTTCGCAGGAATTGTTAAAGGTTCATCGACGGTGCGCGAGAAGGGCTTTGCGGAGTTGGTGGCATTGCGAAACAACGGGATTACCATCGACATTCCGGATCGCTTCCTTCAGCCTGCCGAATTCTACGAGCGCTGCGCGCGTGCCTGGCTCGTCTGGTCGCCGGAAGGGCTCGGCTGGGACTGCTTCCGCCACTACGAGGCTTCTGCTTGCGGTTCCGTTCCAGTCATCAATCGGCAGAATATCGAACGCCACAAGCCGTTGCGGCACGGGGAGCATGCGATCTATTACGACGTCGAAGACAACGGGTTGACGGCAGCCATTCACTGGGGCCTGGCCGACAAGGAACGCCTACGCGCAATGGCCGACGCCGGAAAGAACCATGTGTTGGTGCATCACTCCGCGCAAGCAGGCGCCGACTATGTGGTTCGCACCACGGTCGAGAACGAAAATTCCTGACCGGACCATCCCACCTAAATTTTGCAAGCTCTCTCGTCAAATAGAGAACACCCCCCTCCGCCCCTCCAATGCCAACGGACTCGAACAATGCCGGGCTCCACTGGTGTCGATCACAATGGAAAACCAAATCGCGGCCACTCGATTTCGTCTTTGCATGTCGTGTACTGCGGCGAAAAACTGCTTGCCTAGAAAAGCGATCGTCTTAATCTTCCGCACTATGGAAATCATCGATTTGCACCTCCATTCTTAATTGCGTGCCAAATCGGAGCGATTGTTCGGTCTTCAACAACATTGAGAAGGGCTTCTTCCGCAAGATGGTCATCCAATTTGGGAACACGATTTGGGAAGAATACATCCCCTCGTGCGACTTTTTCTGACAAATCCTGAAGTGACCGAGACCAATAATGATTTGATCCTCAGCAGATCGAATACAGGCGTTTTGGCGACCCGTTTATCAAAAAAACGGTCATATGGAAGCGCTGTCCCATTTGTATCCACCGTGGCTCCCTTCCAAAGCGCGAAGTTATGGGCATTGGGAATTCTTCGAACAAAGCGGGGATTGACAATGGATTTTCCGCTTATCAATCGAGATGATTCCTCACGCATTGTGTAAGCTTCGATAACGGAGCAATCAGGTCTGTTAACATGCCCCGAAGAGCCGAACAGGTACCAATAGACAAGCAATCCAGAACAGCTCAAGTACCTTTCTAGAATTGGGCGAACTGCCACTTGTTTAGGTGAGAACAAGAATTCATCGAGATCCAGGAAGGCAATCCATCGTGACGACCGCCAAAACGTTCGGACGCAGTGTGCGTACACTTTACGTTGCTGGGCACGGCTTGGCCATGTGATGAGGGTAACGATTCCGGCATCGATCCAAGGGCTCAAAACGGCGGACGGATTGTCTGTACTTTCGTTGTCATAAAGAAAGAAATGGGTCGCACCTACCCCATGATGGAACGTAAGCCAATCGCTCAAAAACCGTGATTCATTTTTGATAGCGCAAACGGAGAAAAAGTGCTTTTCGCGGTTCGCAACTTGCCGATCACGAATGACAGATCGCAAGACGGCGGGAGAGCGAACTATAAAATTGACAGCACGCATAATTGCGGTATCGCGAAGTGGCATTCCGGCCTCTATTTTTCACTTGAACATATTGCAAGTTGCCGAGAATACCATGTCGGCTTGAAAATCCGGTCCATGCGCTGCACGTGCCGCTCCCTTCTCGCGGTCATCGCATGTTGGTAGCCGGCGGGAGATCGCCAATAATCAGGTCGGCCGCCCGCGACCACCCCGAATACAAGTAATCCTGTGCCCCATAGGCGGCCCCGGCTGCCGACCACTGTCGCAGTACCAAGTTATCTTGTGCCTTGGTAAGGGCGCTAAGGAAATCGTCTTGGCGGAACGGCTCGGCCACCACAATCCCGGCCTGTGCAGTCTCGACATGCCTTGAATAACCGCACGCCGTGGTTGTCACGACCGGCAATCCATTGATCACCGCCTCCAAAATGACCGAGCCCGTCGTCTCAAGGCGCGCTGGATGAACCAGAACATCGGATGCGGCCATCAGTTCTCCAAGATCAGAGCGGTAACCAAGCCAAGTGATCCGCTCGTTGACATCGAGATTCTGAGCCCTGCGTAAGCATGCTGCGGCCCGCTTGTCAGCGGCGTTCGCGCCGACGACCAACAACCGGGCCTTGGGAAATGCCGCAAGAGCGTCGACAACCCGGTCCAAACCCTTGTTATGTGGCTGCATACAAATAGATAACCAACTCCAGATTGAATCGTCAATTGCAAGCGCGCCTCGCACGCGCTCCCGGGTACCGTCATGCCGAAAGGCTGGCTGCCGGCGCGCGAGTGAAATTGTCGGTGGAACAAGAAACAGGCGCTCGGCATCGGTACTCCAAACCTGCCGGTATTCGCTTGCCTGCCGTTCGTTCAGCAACAACAAACGAGTGGTTGCCTTGGCGCCAAACGAATTTTTTTCAAGCCGTGCAAGGGCGCGATACCTCGGCAGCAAGCCCAGAAAAGGATTGGATCGAAGGCGAAATCGGATCGAAGGATCGGCACAGTAAAGCACGTCAAGACATATGAGCTTGTCGAATCCGACAAGCCGATCAAATCGGCCGCGCGTCAGTTCCGCCACCGCGGCGGCAAAACGCAAATTGCGACCATGATTGGTCCATGCATCGCATTTCACAACCTCGACATCCAAATCGGCCGCAATTTCGCCGATTGTGGTCTCATCAGTCGATGAGATTCGAGCTGTGAATACCGTCACGGTGTGCCCGCGTGCACGCAGCAACCTTGCAATACCGAGACAATCTCGCTGTAGCCCACCTCCCCGGAATAGACTGACAATGGCAAAAGCAACACGCATGCGGGCCTGATGAAAATCGTGCTGGAGAGAGCCTCCAGCGAAGCCCGCAATTTGGCACGTATCCCGCCATAATGCACGTCTTCGCCGGGAAATCTTCACTGAATATGTCAGAATTCCTGCGGTTGCCTCAAAGTCAAGTCTATTTGCACACCTATCGGTTACGCGCTAGAAGCCGAGCGATGAAGCCTTCGCCTCAGGTCAGCGTACTGATGCCGGTTCGTGACGGAGAGCGCTGGATGTCGGCATCAATCGACAGCGTATTGCGACAAACGCTCACCGACTTTGAATTGATTATTGTCAACGACGGTTCCGTTGACCGGACGCCCGCGATACTGGAGTCCTATGCGCTCCGCGACCAGCGAATTCGGGTTTTTCACATCGATCGGAAAGGCGTGGCGGTAGCATTGAACCATGGCCTCACCCATGCGCGTGCCGCTCTCACCGCCAGACTCGATGCCGACGATCTGTGCGTGCCCTGCCGGCTTGAAAAACAGGTGCAATTTTTGTCGTGTTGGCCCGACGTCGCGCTTCTGGGTTCGTGGGCCGAGATGATTGACGAAAATGGAAAAATCTTGCGGCAAATCAAGCCCAAGACACGGCACCACGACCTCGTCGCACTGCTCGAACGGCGCAACCCATTTGTCCACTCCTCAATCATGATGCGCACCGCAGTGGCCCGCGTGCTAGGCGGCTATCGCGCGGCCTTCGAGGCGGCGGAAGACTATGATTTATGGCTGCGCATTTGCAAAACCAATCAAGTCGCCAACCTTGCCGAATTTCTCATTCAATACCGCCAGCACACGGTAAACGTGTCTAAAATAAAAATGGTTCGCCAGGCATTCTCAGTCCGGCTCGCGCAACGATGCCAGCCGGGATATCCGGGGAGTGCTCCAGAGGCACAGTCGCAACTCGACGCACCGCCGGATTTCCTGTCGCCCCAAGCCAATGATACGTTTTACGCGGAAGACGCCGCCATCTATCGCTTTCTTGCGCTGGCGGAGCCGGAAACCGTGGGCCGGGTGGACATCAGTTCGATCGACTTGCAGCAGATTCGCCGGAGAACCCCTCAATTGTCACATGACGAACGCAAACTTGCCGCGTTGGCGGTAGTCAACCTGCTTCACGGTTTTACCCGATTGCCGTTCTCCCGCGCGTCGCTTGTCGTCCTTTTGTTTCAGCTTCACCCTGCGCGCGCGTTACGGATTGCATTCCGGCTCTTCTCGGGCGGTCAACCCGAGACATGAGTATTTCGCACCAAGCCCCTTTTCGCTTGCGCGCGCTATCGTGCATAACAGCCAGGTTTTCTACATCAAGCGCGTCGA
>DATGVJ010000217.1:0-2969 GCA_035300505.1 Xanthobacteraceae bacterium | reverse complement strand
AGACCGATGCCTTCTCCTTCTTCCGCGGCACCGCGCACCTCTTCTTCCGCGACTGGCAGCTCACCACGGCGCTCGACGACGCGCCGCTCGTCTGGGTCTGCGGCGACCTCCATCTCGAGAATTTCAGCTCGTTCCGCGGCGACGACGGGCGCGCCTATTATGACGTGAATGATTTCGATGAGGCCGCCCTCGCCCCGGCGAGCCGCGATCTGGCGCGGCTCCTGACCAGCCTTCATCTCGCCGAGCAGCTGCCGGATGTGGCCGATCTCGCAGCGGCGTTCCTCGACGGCTACTGTGAGACGGCACAGCGCTCCGTGCCGGTCTCGGTCGTCGATACCGACGGGGCGAAGCCGATCCGCGCGCTGCTGGAAAAGACCGCCGCGCGCCCGCGAAAGGAACTGCTCGACAATCGCACCGAGGGGAACCCGCGAGCCTTTCCGCGCCACCTCACAGGCACGCCGAAGCAGGACGCCAAGGCGCGTTACCTCGAACTGCTTCCGGGCGAGAAAAAGACGATCGCACACTTCCTCGAGGACTTCGCCCGAACCCAGCCCGACCCGTCGCAGTTCGAACTGGTCGACGCGGCGCGGCGCGTTGCCGGGACGGGCAGCCTCGGCCTCGGGCGCTTTGCGATCCTGGTCACCGGCGAGGGAGCGCCCGACGGCCATTTCATCCTCGATTTGAAGCAAGACGCGGTCTCGGCGGCGGCGCTCTACGGCCCGCCTCAGCCAGACTGGCCGAACGAGGCGACGCGGATCGCAACCGTGCGGCGCTGGACCCAGCCGCACCCACCGATGTTCTTCGACGCGGTCCCCTTCCGTGGCAAGACCTGGCTCATCCGCGAGCTGGAGCCGACCGACGATCGGGTGAAACTCAGCAAATACGCCGACGATCCGAAGGCGCTCCAGGCGCTTCTCGCCGGGATGGGACGCGTTACCGCTTCGATGCACTTGCGCGGCTGCGGCAAGCAAGGCGCCGCTAGCGTCGCGGCGCTCCGGCGCTGGGCCGAAAGCCCCGGGACTGGGGTGATCGGGCAATACGCCGAGGGCTACGCGTCCAAAGTCCGCGAGGATTTCAGCGTCTGGCTGGAGCGCGACAAGGAGGCCGACCTCCAAGAGACCCACAACCGAGGGAGCGAAGGCAGTTAGATTTCAGTCCCTGTCCCTCAGGGGAGTTGCGGGCGACAAATTCAGAGACCGTTGGATCCCGGTCGCTCTCCCTCCACCACCCAGTCGCCTCCAACCCGGGAAATCAAGCGAGCGCGACACATTGGAACGGCAAAGCCGGGCTGCCAAAGATACGCCCGACATTGCCATGCAGTGCCTGTGTTCCTGGAGGCGGATGCGCCGCAGCCGCCCGAAGGGGCGGCTGGTATCAAAGCGGAGTGGTCCCCCACTTCCGGCTCCTGGCGATCAGTCTTCCCCACTCGTGGTGGGAAGTTTGGCCAAGCCCACCAGGCCTTCGACTGCGGCCTCGTTTCGGCTGGTTGGAAGCGATCCATCCGATGATCGTGATCGGGAGCGGCGTGCATGGCAAATGCAAAATAGCGACGAGTATCACATTGAGCACCGGGTTCTACGCGCGGCAGACGGCGAGTATCTTTGGTACCAAATCCGGGCAAAGCCCTTGACGAGAGCACTCAGCGTCCAGTGACTGCGGGATATCAACGACCTGAGAAGCTTGCAGAGCCGCCAGCACGTACTCCTGTCCGAGCTGGATTGGGGGGCGGTTGCCCTCGACGCCGCAATTCGGTCAGCGCTTCGCGCCCACGAATCCTTCGCTCGGCAAAGGTTGCAGCCCGAGGTCCCTCCAGCGCCTGTCCCAGCCTTTGCCACTTCTAGCTGCGAGCGCCCAACGTAGAAACGAGACAGCGCGGAACCGTCCGCACCCCAATTTGTTTAAGGATAGTACGATTGATGGGAAGAGCACGTGGCCTGCACATATCGGCTCCGGGATCTGATCAGGCTTCTGCACGCGGAAGCTCCAGCCGTTGCGGAGGTCCTGGCAACCACGTATCGACGCGTCGATCACGGCCTTTTATCTGTAGGGCTCAAAATTCACTGTCTTGATGACGGACAGCAATTTAATCGGTTGGTTGCAGCCCTCGGAGGCTCCTCTAAGGTTCTTGAGATCAACAATTTCAAGGATGCCCGCGCATCGCTGTGCCTCGTGCTGCCCCCCGTAGGAAACGCAACATCGGCAATTCACCTTATCGAAGGCCTTGAACGATTCACGAGATCCCCCATTTTCGGTAATCGGAATATTCAGCTTCAGTTATGCTCTCCAGGGCGACTAAGTGCGCGGGGCGCCGCATTGCTTGGGATAGGCTTTTATCTTGGCTCCGATACATTGCGCCGTTATACGCAAGCCGACCTTCGAACCACGTTCGAATCGCATTGGATCAGTCCGCGAGGGATTCGACTTGTCCTTTATGACGCGGAAGGCGATTTCGATAGAGACTTCGCCTGGTTGAACAAGCAGGGAATTCTTGATGCAATTCTGCCATTTGAAAACGGTCGAACTGATCTTCTCATCGGATCTGGTAGCAGGTTGGATATCCAAAATATAAATTTGCTTTCTACATTGCTCGTTCACTCCGAATATGATGGGTACTGGCATTCACTCGGGGATCAATTTAAACTGGAACTGGAATCACTTCTTAGGAGACATATTCTGACCGGGCTGCTCGAGGCTCCGTGGGTGCGCCAACAGTGGGCCCAAATCGGAGACGACGACCGGTTCTTTGCAGCACTCGGGGAACTCGTTGCCTACGCATATGGCGAATCCGCACGCGTCAAGCAGCGTCGTTTTGTATTGTTCGGTACTTGGCGAGAAATTCCCGCGCGCGCGCCGAATGGCATTCTCCAAGAGGTGCAAGGCCTGCTGTCGAAATATAGAACTTTGATGGAGAGACAATCCACACTTGGCTAACTGAGCATAAAAGTGGCGGTCATCATGTCGTTGGGAAC
>DATGVJ010000216.1:0-2738 GCA_035300505.1 Xanthobacteraceae bacterium | reverse complement strand
TTCCGGCACTGCCATGTCCTCGAACACCAGTTCGCCATTGTTCATGAACCGGCATCCCAGCGTCTCGTTGCAGCGCGCGATCGTGAGACCAGGCGTGTCGCGTGGCACCAGGAACGAAGACGTGCCTTGCAGCATGCCGACCTTGGGATTGGTGTTGGCATAGACGACGAACAGGCCGGCGTCATAACCATTGGAAATGAACTGCTTGCGGCCATTGATCACCCAGCGCCGGCCGTCCTTGACGGCGCGCGTATGCATGCCAGCCTCCGGCACGTTATAGGGCAGCCAACGGTCGGAGGCACCGCGCGGCTCAGTCAGGCAATGCGCGAGCAGGAACTGCGGGTCCTCGACGATGCGTGGGAACCAGCGCTCCTGCAGATGGCGTGGCGCAAGATTGCGCAGCAATACCGAGACCTTCCAGATCTGCACCAGTTTGTCGGACAAGCCTGAATCGCCACGCGCGATTTCTTCCGCGATAATGGCGAAGGTTTGCGTTTCGGTCGCCTTGTCGAGTTCGACGCCCCCGAATTCTTCCGGCACCCCGAGCGTGCGGATGCCGACCTTCTGGGCGCCTTCCAGGATTTCAGGCGGCAGCCGTTCTTCCGGCACCATGTTCCATTCGCGCTGCCAGTTGCCGCGAATGAACGGGATCACCACGTCGTCGACGAAGTCGCGGCAGCTCTGTCGCATCAGGCGCTGCTCTTCGGACAAGCCACGTTGGCTCATGGACGGCTCCGTCTTTCGGTGTTCAACGTTTGCTGGTGTGAAACCCACAAGTATCGTACGATCTGCGGCAGCCAATTGCTGCTTCATTCTGCCCCTCGGGTCGGCTATAGCCCACCGTTCCGGCACGTGTCGTCGAGGTTTTGTAGCGGAGAATAGGATGGGTCGGCGTTATTTCGGGACTGATGGCATTCGCGGCCGCGCCAATGGCGAGATCACGCCGGAACTGGCCTTGCGGGTAGGGCAGGCCGCCGGCCTTACGTTCAAGCATGGCGAGCATCGTCACCGCGTTCTTATCGGCAAGGACACACGGCTGTCCGGCTACATGATCGAGACCGCACTGGTCGCCGGATTCACGTCGGTTGGAATGGACGTGTTGCTGACCGGTCCGATACCGACGCCGGCCGTTGCCATGCTGACGCGCTCCATGCGCGCGGATCTCGGCGTCATGATTTCGGCTTCGCACAACCCATTCGATGACAACGGAATCAAACTTTTCGGTCCGGACGGCTACAAGCTCAGTGACGAGATTGAAGGCTCGATCGAGGAACTTGTCGACTCCGATCTTACCAAGAAGCTGGCGAAGGGTGGGGAACTGGGCCGCGCACGGCGCATTGACGGCGTGCATGACCGCTATATCGAATTTGCCAAGCGCACGCTTCCGCGTGCCATCAGCTTCGAAGGTCTGCGCATCGTCGCGGATTGCGCGAATGGAGCCGCCTACCGGGTTGTGCCGGAGGCCTTGTGGGAACTTGGGGCGGAAGTCATTTCGATCGGGGTCGAACCTGACGGCCTTAATATCAACCACGAGTGTGGGTCTACGTCACCGGAAGAATTGTGCCGGAAAGTGCGGGAGATGCGGGCCGATATCGGGATTGCTCTCGATGGCGATGCCGACCGGGTGCTGATCGCGGACGAGCGCGGACACATCGTCGATGGCGATCAATTGCTGGCCGTGATTGCGCAGAGCTTCAAGGAAGACGGCCGGCTTGCCAAGCCGATCATCGCCGGGACTGTCATGTCGAACCTCGGCTTGGAGCGATACCTTTCGAGCATCGGAATTGCATTGGTGCGATCACAGGTCGGCGATCGCTACGTGCTCGAACAAATGCGCGAACAGGGCCTGAACGTCGGCGGCGAGCAGTCCGGGCATATCATCCTGTCGGACTATACGACGACAGGTGACGGATTCGTTGCGGCACTCCAGATTCTGGCCGTCCTGCGCAAGCAGGGACAACCCGTTTCCAAAGTCTGCCACCGGTTTGATCCTTTGCCGCAACTTTTGAAAAATGTGCGCTACAAAAACGGCCAACCGTTGGACGATGTGAAAGTCCGGTCGGCAATAACGGAAGCCGAGCAAAGGATCCGCGGCCAGGGACGACTTCTTGTGCGGCGGTCAGGAACCGAGCCCGTCATCCGCGTCATGGGCGAAGGCGATGACAAGATCCTGGTCGAAGAAGTGGTCGACCATATCGTCGAGGCGATAACGCAGGCTGTAGCCTAGTCCGCCGTCTGGAAACATTACAGATTTATTGACGTCGCGCGCGTCTTCGCAACGGGCATATGAAACACGCCTGTTGGCGACGTATGAGGACTTAATAAACGTAGTTAAAAAGTAAGGTTAAGCTCCGTTTAATTAATTGGTGCGATCATCAACTCGTCGGTTTTCCTTCAAGGGGTGCACGCCTCTCCGGACAAAAAGGACGAAGTCATGAGTGCTACTAGAACTTTCGCCCTCGCGGGCGCCATCGCGACATTTGCTACGGCAGCGTTTGCCGCCGATCTCCGTCTCCCTCCGCCTCCGCCCCCGCAACCCGTGGCGACAGTCGACACCGGCTGGTATCTGCGCGGCTATCTCGGCATGAGCAATCAGTTCTTCAACGGACTGGATCATCCCACATTTCTTAACGCGCCATTGTTCGGCTGGTACGACAAGGGTGGGTTCGACAGCGCGCCGTTCGGCGGTGTCGGCATCGGCTATACGGCGAACAACTGGCTGCGTTTCGATGTCACCG
>DATGVJ010000215.1:0-7772 GCA_035300505.1 Xanthobacteraceae bacterium | reverse complement strand
TTGCGCCGCTTGCCGCTCATGGCAGGAAGACGCTCGTTGCTCAATGGCGCAATAAAGCGATTGCGCCCTACACATTGGCCGTGGCGCCAATCACAACCGCCTTGCCGTCGCGGCGGTCACCTCGGCGTCGCCCCATTCGGGCTTGTCGGCGCCGTCGCCCCACTTGCGCGGCCGATAAAATGTGTGGACCCCGAGCCTGTACATGCGGGTCATCTCGCGCACCCAGCCCGGACTCACCCAATAGGCATGGTAGTGAGTCGACTTGCCGACTTCCGACAGCCACAGCTTGCCGTCGAGCATGAGCGCCGCAATCTTCTTGGCACGCTCCATGGCGTCGGGTTCGCGCACCACGTCCGGGATGCCGTCGCACGTAAAGCTGAACTGGCAGGCATTGTGGCGATGTGAGTTCTGATAGACGACACCGCACACCGTGTTGGGATAGTGCCCCGAGAACGCACGATTGAGGATCACCTGCGCAACCGCTATCTGGCCGCGCACCGGCTCGCCGCGCGCTTCGAAATAGATCGCAACCGCAAGACATTTCTCGGTCTTGGCACGAGCGCCTTCATCGAGCCCGAGGCGCTCGGCCGGCGTCATGGGCGCCCGTCCCTCGCCTGTCACCTCGCCCTTTGCCGCAATGGTCTCGCCTCCTTTGGCTGTGTCCCTGGACACGTCTTTTGACGTTCCTTGGCGCTCTGCCGTCTCATCGAGTCCGTCGCCGGGCGAGCTTAGCAGTTTATCTTGCTTCTTTACCCCCTCCGGGGGCTCCGCCCCTAGGACACGCGATTGCGGGCCCCAGTCCGGAATCGAAGCGTCCGGCTGCGAGGCCGCAGGCGGCAAAGCCGCCACCTTGGCATCCGGGTCGATGGCGACGGGCAGCGTCTCGATCATTGGCCGCTCGGCAAGCTCCCATGGTTGAAACGGATCAAGTTTCCGGCCCATAGGCTCGTTGCCGAAGTAGAGCCGCGCCAATCGCACAGTGGGAACCAAATCTTCGGGTGCGGCATACCCCGGTGTGAGTTGCTCCGCAGCATCAATCGCAACTGACGGATCTACGCTACGAGTTCGCGTCCCGGGCGCATCAGTCGACGGTCGCTGCGCCGCTTCGGATTGGGCGACATCGGCTTCCAGACTGATGATCGGCAGTTCCACTTCCGGCATCGTTTCAGCTTCGCTGTCGACGGCTTTGCGTGGAATGAAACGATCGCCTTTGCTTCCCCGCTGTGGTTCGCCTACGCGCGAACGCGGGTCGCCCGCGCGCGCGACGGCGGCTTCACCAGACGGACCCAGGCGATCGCCCTTGAGGCGGCGATCAAATGTCGGCAGCGCCGGATTGCCGCGCGCCATCTCGGCCATCACCTCGCCGAGCATTCGGTCGCGAATTGAACCCGTGATCTCCGCATTGCCTGAATCAAGACCCGCCAGCACATAGCCGAGCGGCCCCGGAATCGCCGAACTGATCGGCTGCGGCATATTGAAATTGGCGGCGTGGATCGTGCCAAACGGCGACGAAAAGCCGCGCTTTGGCGAGCGTTCGGTCGTAACCTGTGGCCGCGCGACCAGCGCGGCAAGCTCCTGGTATCCCACTGCCTTTGGCGTCATTGCGAACGCCAAGATGCCGAGACCGAAGGATGCCAAAAGGGCAACCTTCGGCCTTTGACGCGACAAAATCATTGACCCCACTCACGCAACGCTACAATACGCAACACTACGCCACGCTACATTACGCTACACATTCGCGACGACACGCGTCTTCGCGACGAACACACGTCTTCGCGACCAACACACGTCGCGACCCCGCATACTGGTGCCGCAACAAGACGCCAGAGCGGCTTAATTGCGACGATTTCTTTATACCCCGATTAACCTTGAGAACGCGTTAATCGCGCCACCGGCGCGCAATTAAGGCGAACGATCCGGTTCGCCGGAAATAATGAACCCTGTCGGTACGCCAGAAAGCCCGACAAATGCTGCAACGCGGGTGGCATAGGATCGCGATGAAATTCGGTTTGCGATCGTTGCTTGGCCCCCTATGGCGGCACGCGCGATCCTTAACGAATGGCTAATTCTGTTGTCATCGATGCAGCCCCGATCATTTCAAAAAATTAATTAAGCCGACAGGTAACGGTAATCCGTCCACCCTATCTGCGTGTGGACATCATTCGGGCAAACATCGAACGAACGGAGAAAATCATGGACGCCCTGCCAACTCAATCACACGGTCCATCTCAATCACACGGTCCATCCCGCCGGTCAAAACTGATTGGTTCGGTTGCAGCACTCGGTCTGCTTGCCGCCGTCACGGGCGGCGGTCTCTATCAGCATGTTTATGGTTTGACCGGACCAGCGAACGCGGCCGAAGCCGTGCAGCCCAAAAACGCACAGGCCAATACCGTACAGGCGATGCGCGGATTTGCTGACCTGGTCGAAAAAGTGAAGCCTTCAGTCGTTTCCGTACGGGTCAAGATGGATGGACCCGTTCGGCAGACAAGCATGAACGACGATGAAAACGTCACTCCTTTCCGGCCGGGCTCCCCCATGGAGAGGTTCTTCAAGAATTCTCCAATGCAGAAGTTCTTTGGCGAAGGCAGCGGCCCGAATACCAAAGCGGAACCTCGCCGAGCGATTACGGGCGTTGGCTCCGGCTTTTTCATTTCAGCCGACGGATATGCCGTGACCAACAATCACGTCGTGGACCACGCCACGGAGGTGCAGGTGACTGCCGACGACGGCGCAATCTATTCGGCTAAAGTCGTTGGCACCGATGCAGCGACTGATCTTGCGCTGATCAAAGTCGACGGCAGAAACGATTTTCCTCACGTCCAGTTCGCGGAACGTCCTTCGCGCATTGGCGACTGGGTCGTGACAGTCGGCAATCCGTTCGGCCTTGGTGGTACGGTGACGGCGGGAATCGTTTCCGCTAGCGGACGAGACATTGGAGCGGGTCCCTATGATTACATCCAGATCGACGCGCCCATGAACAAAGGCAACTCGGGCGGACCTACATTCGACGTCGACGGCAGCGTCATAGGCGTCAATACCGCGATCTTCTCGCCCTCGGGCGGATCGGTCGGCATTGGTTTCGATGTGCCGGCGGAAACCGCGAAAACAGTGATCGCCCAACTGAAGGACAACGGGCATGTGACCCGCGGTTGGTTGGGTGTTCAACTCCAGTCCATCACACCTGAGATAGCCGATGGCCTCGGCATGAAGGAAGCGCGCGGTGCGCTCGTCGCAGAGATCCAGGCCAATAGCCCTGCGGCCAAATCCGAACTCAAGGCCGGTGACGTGATTACGGCGCTCAATGGCACCGCGGTGAAGGACTCCCGAGACGTGGCGCGGCGGGTGGCCACGCTGGGTCCGGGCTCGTCAGTGACCGTTGATGTGACACGAGGCGGGCAGTCCAAAACGATCAAGCTCGCACTCGGCGAACGAACGGAACAACAATCGGCGAAGGATGATCGCGGTCAGACTTCTCCGAACGCGGACACGCCGCATCTCGGTTTGAGTCTCGCTCCTGCCGGTGAGGTCGCAGGGGCCGGCAACAAAGGGGTCGTGGTGACAGCCGTCGAGCCCAACGGCCCCGCCGCGGATCACGGCTTCAAGACCGGGGATGTGATCCTCGATGTCAGCGGCAAGGCCGTATCAAGCGTATCGGATGTCAGACAGGCACTCACAGATGCCAAGGCCCAGGGCAAGAAAACCGTGCTCATGCGAGTGACGAGCGATAACGCAACCAAGTTTGTTGCCGTGCCATTCGCGAATGGCTAGGCAGGATAGCGTAACCAGAGGAACTCCGAACCGGCCGGTTCGGAGTTCCGCGTTTACGCGGACTTTCTTCCTAACGCTACTGTGTCAGAAGCACGGAACTCTTCCGGCCTCATGGCGAGGAGCGCTGCTCTTCTCGATTGAACCACGCCATAAGCGCCCTTACATCTTCACGCCTTTATCCGCGAAATATTTCAGCGCGCCCGGATGCCACGGGACCGGCGAATTATCCTTAAGCTGGTATTTGTAATCGATGGCATCGGCTTCCTTGTGAACCGCAATCAAGTCCGCCTTGTAATCGAAGATGACCTTGTTGATCGCAAACGCAATATTGTCAGGCATCTTGTCGTTGGTCACGAGAATATTCCAGACGGTCGAAATATTGTTGTCGCGGTCCTGTTTCGGATAGGTCTCGGCCGGGATGACGTCGGTCACGTAGAGATTCCCATATTTGGCATTCATCTTGTCGACCACAACGCTGTGATCGACCATCTTGATCTTCAGGCCAGGAGTGGCGCCGAGATCCGTAACGGCGGCCGTCGGCAAGCCGCCGACCCAGAAGAACGCGTCGATCTTGCGGTCCTTGATGGCATTTACCGATTCCGCCACGCCGAGGCGCTCGCGCCGCATGTCCCGGTCCCGGTTGAGCCCCGCCGCCTCGATCACGCGAAACGCCATCACTTCGGTGGCGCTGCCCGGCGAACCCGTCGAGACGCGCTTGCCCTTGAGGTCCGACATCTTCTCGATCCCGGTTCCTTCGATTGTCACGACGTGCATGCGGTTGGGATAAAGCACCATCAAGGTCCGCACCGAAACCTTGGCGCCGCGGAACTTGTCCTCGCCTTTGAATGCGTCGAGCGCGGCGTCGGCCATCGTAAATGCGACCTCGCTCTGGCCCGAACCGATCAATTTGAGATTGTCGACCGACCCTCCGGTTACTTCTGCGGTCGCCTGATAGCCGGGCAGATGCTTCGACAACAGGTTCGCAAGTCCCCCGCCCAGCGGATAATAGACCCCTCCCGTGCCACCGGTTCCGATCGCGATGGTTTTTTGCTGCGAGAAGGCGTTACCTGCGAGGAGTACTGCGCCGATCGTCAGCACACATGCCACGAGGCTTTGAGCGGTTCGATTCAACATTTGAGACTCCGTTCCTCATGTCGCATGGGCCAGTGCACCGCGTGATTTCCATTGTTTTACCAACAAAACGGCCCCTATCGCCAGACCCAGCGGCGCCGGTTGCGGCACATCATAACCCGTTATTCGTTCAGCCAATGCCTCGATCAGGCTCGGGAAGACGAGTAGCAGCCCCGCCAGCGTCCAGAAAACACGTTCGAGCGCGGTATTCTGCCGCAGCGCCCAGTTCTGTGCCGCCGCCGCCAGCGCACCAAGGCCCGCGGCCGTCTTGAGTGTTATCGACACGATGTCCCAGACCGAGCCATCCTTCGGAATCTTCATCAAGAGACCGATACCCTGCGGATCAAGCACGAAGGCAAACGGCACCAGGAAGGCCGGGAGCGTGTATTTCCAGGCCTGCATGGTCGTCTTGTACGGATCGCCGCCTGTGATCGCGGCAGCGGCGAACGGCGACAGGGCCGTGGGCGGCGACACTTCCGACAAGACCGCGTAGTAGAAAATGAACATATGCGCCGCGTAGTCGGGCACGCCGAGTTTGGTGAGCGCCGGCGCCATGATTACGGCGCAGATGATGTAAGAGGCCGTCACCGGCACGGCGAGCCCGACAATCCACACCACCAGCGAGGTATAGAGCGCTGTGAGCAAAAGGCTGCCGCCCGCATAGTCGAGCACGATCGAGGAAAATTTCAAGCCGAGCCCCGTGAGCGTGACGACGCCAACGATGATGCCGGCCGACGCACATGTCGTCGCTGCCGTGAGCACACCGGTCGAACCCTCGGAGAGCGCCTTCACCAATTTCTTCGGATATAGCGCCGTGTCGGAGCGCAGGAAGCTCAACGCAAAGCACACGATGGTCGAATAGAATACCGACAGCATCGGCGAATAGCCGACCACCATGAAGACGATGACCGCGATGAGCGACGTGAAATGAAACCCATAGCGCATCGTCATCTGCCAAAGCGTCAATGACGAGTCGAAGGGCACGGCCTTCGCGCCAAAACGCTTGGCGTCAAGCTCCACCATGAACAGTAGCGACAGGTAGTAGAGCGCGGTCGGGATGGTCGCCATCCAGATCACATCGAGATACGAGATCTTGAGGAACTCGGCGATCAGGAAGGCGGCGGCGCCGAGCACGGGCGGCGACAGGATGGCGCCGAGGCCGCCGGCTGCCAGCAATCCGCCGGCTGCATTCTTTTCGTAGCCCGCGCGCGCCATCATGGGATAGGCAACCGCGCCAATCGTCACCGTGGTTGCGACACCCGATCCGGACGGCCCGCCGAGCAGCAAGGAAGACAAAACGACCGTGCGTCCGGCACTGTTTGGCTTGCCGCCCATGAGCGCCAAAGAAAAATCGATAAAGAATTTTCCGGCGCCAGAATGCATCAAAAAGGCGCCGTAGATCGTGAACAGGATGATCAGCGTAGATGAGACATCGACCGCGACGCCAAAAATTCCTTCAAGCGTAATGAACAGATGCCCGACCAGACGCGAGAGGTCATAGCCGCGGTGCGTCCAAGGTGGCGGCAGATAGGGCCCCAGCATCGCATAGGCGATGAACCCGATTGCGACCGCCGGCATGATCCAGCCGCTGGTCCGTCGTGTGGCTTCGAGCAGAAGGACAATGAAGATAACGCCCAACACGACATCGAGCCGGTCCGGCAACGTGGCGCGATCCGTAAAATCCTCGCCGCCCCACATCGCATAGGCGAGAATTCCGACGCAAGCCGCACCCGCAACGACATCCCAAATCATGATGCGATGGCGAAACCGTGCTGCCACCGGAAACAGCAGGAAGCTCAGCACCAGCACGAAGGCGACGTGCGTATAACGCAACGGCTGCGTCGGCACGATGTCATAGGCGGCATAGAGGTGGAACAGTGTCATCACCACCGCAATGGCGGTGGTGATGGTCGCCGCCCAGCCGGTGAACTTGCTTGAAACGCCTTCTTCCTGTTCGATGAATTCTTCGGCCTTGCGCAGTTGGGCGTCGGAGATGGCGGCCGGCGGGGCCGTCGACGGGTCGAATTTCGAGGGCTCGCCCACAGTGTGAGCCTGCTTTTCTTGGTCAGCCATCAATGCCCCGTGCCCCGCTAAGGAGGTCCCCGCCGCGGTCGAGCGACCCGACCCGTTCTGTGCGCCGGACCAGTAGCACACGCCGACGGCAGCGGCGAGTAGGGGCCGTCGTACCCGCAGCCGCCTTCGCCCGAAGGCGGGCTTCGGCGGATGAGCCAGAGAGCGTTTTAACGCGACATGGCGACATGCGGGGACCAGCGGCCGCGGATTTCGCACCCCCTCATGCGCGTAAACGCGCTGATGGGGGCACTCATCCGGGCTACGATCCTTGGCCTAACGCCTATGAGGCCCACCACTACGAAAGCAAGAAACCGCACCAACAGCAGCCTGATAGCTACTCCCCCTTAAGATTGGCCGCCTTGATAATCGGCCACCATTTCTCCGCCTCGGCCTTCTGATAGGCGGCGAGCCACGCAGGCGTTTGTTGTTCCGGCGGAACGACATCCTGGCCGGCCTCCGCCAGCCGTTGCCTGGTGGCGGGATCGGCCAGTATCTTCATCACGGCCGCGCTGATGCTGGCAATGACCTCTTGCGGCGTGTCTTTGGGGGCCCAGAGCCCCTGCCAAAGCGCGCCGTAGAAACCTGGCAGGCCGACCTCGTCGACACTCGGAATGTCGGGCGCCGATGGCGACCTGCGGGTCGCCGCAACCGCGTAACCCTTGACCGTGCCGGATTTGACCTGAGGGAGCGCATTCGACAATTGATCGAACATCAATTCGATCTGCCCGCCGATCAGGTCCTGGATGGCGGGAGCAGCGCCACGATAGGGCACCGGCTGGAATTTGGTCGATGTCAGA
>DATGVJ010000214.1:0-2865 GCA_035300505.1 Xanthobacteraceae bacterium | reverse complement strand
AACACAATTCAAATTCCGGATCCAATTTTCCCTTCGCAGGATCGGCGCCTTTCTTCGGACCATACATTTTCTGCCAACATCCAACAATTTTTTTCTAACTTCAAGAGGTCGCCCGTGCGCAAATACGGTTGTCGAACTAATTGTGACGCCGAGCAATACCAGAATAGTCACTCCGGCCCTCAAAAAAAGGAGCAAGCCTTCAGATCGCTTTACGAGAAATGAGCGGGAACAAAAATATAACTTTGTCTTTGGGCTCATCTACCAACCCTATATCGTGCCCGCAGTAATTTCGCTGTGATCATCACACGCAAACTCGCGGAAGGCGCCTTGATGGGTTTCGCTATTCTTTTGCGCGTGAAGGACGCGCAAAACAATAGCTCTACCCATCCTACATTTTTAACCCAACCTTCGCGACTCGGTTTGTAGACAGAAAGCGATGCAGGGCGGCCACCACTTGCGCTCCCTCGCCAACCGCAGCCGCCACTCGCTTTACAGAACCGGAGCGGACGTCGCCGATCGCAAAGACGCCCGGGCGACTCGTTTCCAGTTCGCTACGGCCGGCATTCTGGTCCGGGCCGGTTGATATGAATCCTTTGGAGTCCAAAGCGACGCCCGATCCGGACAGCCAGTCGGTGTTTGGATCAGCCCCGATGGAGAGAAACAAGTGCCGAACGGGTCGCCGGACTTCTTCTCCGGAGGAGCTACGCCACCGGATCGCATCAAGCATGCCGTCTCGGCCCTCCAGGCCGGTGATGTTCGTTTGCGTCAGGACTTCCACGTTGGGGAGGCCTGCAATGCGGTCGACGAGATATCGCGACATGCTGGAACTCAAATCCGGCCCGCGCACCAGCAACCACACCTTTGCGACATTGCCTGCTAGAAATACAACAGCTTGACCCGCCGAATTGCCCGCACCGACAAGAGCCACCTCCTGTCCGGCGCACAACTTTGCTTCCAGAGGCGATGCCCAATAGTGAACGCTGGTGGACTCGAACGCATCCAGGTCAGCGACATTGAGACGCCGGTATCGTGCACCACTCGCGATGACGACCGAGCGCGCGCTGGCGGTTTCTCCGTTAGACAATCTCAGAACCAAAGCGCCGGAATCCGAATGACCGGCATCCCGTTCAAGGCTGATGGATTCATCCGGGATCGCCATTTCGACCCCGAATTTCAGGGCCTGGTTGTAGGCACGAGCCATCAGGGCCATGCCGCTTATTCCAGTCGGGAAGCCAAGATAGTTCTCAATGCGAGACGAGGCGCCGGCCTGGCCTCCGAATGCGCGGCAATCGAGCACCAAAGCAGAAAGACCTTCCGACCCCGCATACACACCGGCCGCCAGACCCGCCGGCCCCGCTCCCACGATGGCCACATCATAAACGCGCTTCGGATCAATCCGGCCAACGAGGCCAATGCAGCGGGCAAGTTCGCCTTCGCTCGGATTGCGTAACAGCTGCCCGCCAGGGCACAGGACGATTGGCAATTGACCGGCATCGACCTCGAAACGCTCGATGAGCGATTTGGCTTCCACGTCAGTCTCGGGATCAAGCGTCTGCTGGGGATGGCCGTTGCGCCGCAGAAACCCCTGCAACCTGAGAACGTCGCCATTCCCGGCCCGACCGATGATGACCGGTCCCCCGGCACCGGTCTCGAGCAACCCAATGCGCCGCAGGATGAGCGAGCGCATGATACGTTCGCCGAGTTCCGCTTCGGCAATCAGCAACGCCCGCAACTTGTCCGGCGCGATGATCAGGGCTTCCACGCGTCCCTTCGCATGGGCATCGACCAGGGCTGGCCGGCCGGAAAGCTGCGCGAGTTCTCCCATGAACGCGCCTGGGCCATGCGTGACGATGGGCGTCCGCACACCAGACTGGTGATGCTGTGTGATGTCGACGTGGCCGGACAGAATAATGCTGAGGCCATGTCCGGGCGTTCCGACCTTTGCCAGCGCCTCGCCGTCGTCATAGGCGCGCGGCACTCCGAACCTGCGCACACGCTCGATCTCGGTAGCATCCAAAGTGGGAAACATCTGCTCGCGGCGCGTGTCGATAATCGATTTTGTCGTCATCCGATCACCTTCTTGCGGTAAGGCTTAACCCTCGTGCCTCCCATGGTATGTGAACGACCGATAAGGACAAAGTGATCGCTGACTTGTTGGCCTTCATCAAGGCCTAAATTAATATCAAGCGGCGCCCACTCCCCCGGGTGACGCCAATTGCACAAACAGGAAGCAGTTTCATGAAAACCCACCAAACGAAGAATGACCTGCCCACGAATGCGAAGACGGCTGTCATCGCGGTATTGAATGAAAATCTAGCCGCTGCGGTTGATCTGGCACTCGCCACCAAGCAGGCGCATTGGAATCTGAAGGGCCCGCAATTCATAGCCGTGCATGAAATGCTCGACGGCTTTCGCAATGATCTGGACGACCATATCGACACCTTGGCCGAGCGTGCGGTGCAACTCGGCGGGACCGCGCTCGGCAGCCTCCAGGCGGTATCGACGGGTACAAAACTCAAACCTTATCCGACCGGAATCTACACCGTGCACGATCACCTTGGCGCGTTGATCGACCGTTATGCCGACGTAGCCAATATGGCGCGCAAAGCGATAAATGACACTGACGATGCAGGCGATCCGACGACTGCCGACATATTCACCGCCGAATCCCGGATGCTTGACAAAGCGCTCTGGTTCCTGGAAGCGCATGTACAGGAGAAGAACTGACTTCGCGAGTCAACGCCTGGTCATGTGTGCAACAATCGCCTCTCCACAAACTCGGGAAGGAAGAGAAAATGTTCTCCGGTATGGATGCGTTCATCTTCGTGCATACGGTCATAAGCCTCGCCGCGATCCTCGCGGGGG
>DATGVJ010000213.1:0-17023 GCA_035300505.1 Xanthobacteraceae bacterium | reverse complement strand
GGTGTCGACCACGGCGCGTGCCGCCTCGAACAAGGGAATGCGGCGCTTGCGGGCGTGATCGTGCAGCATCTGCACGGTGGCATCGCCAAGGCCGCGCTTGGGCGTGTTGACGATGCGCTCGAAGGCGAGATCGTCGGCGGGCGAATTGATCACGCGCAGGTACGCCAGCGCGTCGCGGATTTCGGCGCGCTCGTAGAATCTGGGGCCGCCGATCACGCGGTAGGGCAGGCCGAGCGTGACGAAACGGTCTTCCAGCTCGCGCATCTGGTAGGACGCGCGCACGAGGATCGCGATCTCGTTCAGCTTGTCGCCGGCGCGCTGCAAATCCTCGATCTCCTCGCCGATCGCGCGCGCTTCCTCTTCGGAGTCCCAGGCGCCGGTGACGGTGACTTTCTCGCCGTCGACGTCCTCGGTGCGCAGCGTCTTGCCGAGCCGGCCCTCATTATGCGCGATCAGATGCGAGGCGGCGGCGAGAATGTGGCCGGTGGAGCGGTAGTTGCGCTCCAGCCTGATGACCTTGGCGCCGGGAAAATCGTGCTCGAAGCGCAGAATGTTGTCGACCTCGGCGCCGCGCCAACCATAGATCGATTGATCGTCGTCGCCGACACAGCAGATGTTTTTTTGGATGCGCGGCGTTTGGGTCGATGGATGCGAGGCGCGTTCGGTCTGCTCCCTCTCCCCTGTGGGGAGAGGGTTGGGGTGAGGGGGTTCCCCAAGCTCGGTGTTTGGGTCCCCCCTCACCCTGTCCCTCTCCCCAGAGGGGAGAGGGGACGCTAGAGCCGCGCGCCCTTGGCCGCTATTCACATCCGCAATTCGCGCCTGACTCTGCCCCAACAACCGCAGCCAGAGATATTGCGCCGCGTTGGTGTCCTGGTATTCGTCCACCAGGATATACTTGAAGCGCGACTGGTATTGCCGCAGCACATCCGGCTGTTCGCGAAACAGCCTGATGGCTTCGATCAGGAGGTCGCCGAAGTCGGCGGCGTTGAGGACCTTCAGCCGCTCCTGGTAGATGACATAGAGTTTCTTGCCTTTGCCGGCGAAATTCGCACCTTCGCCGGCCGGAACCTGGTCAGGTGTGAGGCCGCGATTTTTCCAGCCATCGATGATTTGTCCAAGCACGCGTGCCGGCCAGCGCTTCTCGTCAATGTTCTCCGCCTGCAGCAGCTGGCGCAGCAAACGCATCTGGTCGTCGGTGTCGAGAATGGTGAAAGAAGGTTTGAGGCCGACGAGTTCCGCATGACGCCGCAGGATTTTCACGCCGATGGAGTGAAAAGTGCCGAGCCAGGGCATGCCCTCGACGATCTGCCCCACCATGGCGCCGACCCGGTGCTTCATTTCGCGCGCCGCCTTGTTGGTAAAGGTGACCGAAAGAATTTCAGACGGGTGCGCGCGTCCGGTCGCCAAGATGTGAGCGATGCGTGTCGTCAGCACGCGGGTCTTTCCGGTTCCGGCACCTGCGAGCACCAGCACAGGCCCATCGAGCGTTTCGACCGCCTCGCGCTGCTCGGGATTGAGACCGTCGAGATAGGGTACCGGCCGCGCCGCTTGGGCACGCGCCGCAATGCCGCCCGGTTTAGGGGGCTCGGCGGCCAACGTATGGCGTCGTTCGGCGGGATCAGCCAAGGGGAAACCTTCCGCGAATCTTAATTCCCCTAAGATGGCATCGCGACGCAGGATTTGCGAGCAAAGCAGATGTTTACCGAAGGTTATCCCGAGGCTCAATCCGTGACGGCCTACGGGTCTGTATTAGCGGCATTCCGGCATGGAGATCCTGCGGCCGGCGGCCTTGGGCAGGGGCAACTGCTCGTGCGCGGCTTTCATGTGCGTAAGGCGCGCAGAAACTTCCGGAGGGAAGGCGGCGGTCTTCTGGGCGTCCATGTCGACATGCAGCGACATATTTTCAGAGGTCGCCGACACCCACCCATCGGCCGCGTGAAACAATTGTTCGAAATAGTGCAAGCGCTTGCTGTCGAATTCGAGCAGTTGGAGGGTCGCGCGGACCGGGTCGCCGGCCTTGAGTTCCCGCAAGTAGCGAACGTGGATCTCGGCGGTGAAGCAGGAATGGCGGCGAGTCCTTACATAGTCGAGGCCGCAACCGAGGAGTTCAAAGGCCTCGTCCACCGCCCGATCGAACAATACGTTATAATAGGCCATGTTGAGATGGCCATTGTAGTCGATCCAGCCCGCTTCGACTCGCATCTCCGACGAGACGAAGGGCGCGAAGAACAATGGTTCAAATTCGATCCGATCAAGCATGACGCACAAGCCCAAAACGTTAACAACCAAGACCAACAACAATGGCACGAACTCGCCAAGAACACTGAACTCATCACTGAACTTGGCGAGGCTACGATATTACGGCATTGTCGTCCACCGGAGCAGCGAATTTGATAGTCCGATCAGTACGAGGTTGATCCCATGGTGAACGTCAGTTGGTTGCCCCCGGTCTTTGCGGATGCATCCAGCCGTCTTTTCCAAGCCCTCAAATCCGGCGACTTCGTTCCTGGATCGACGGTCTCACTGGCCGTGACCGGATTGAGCCGGTCCGGCAAAACGGTATTCATCACAAGTCTCGTTCACAATCTTTTGAGTACTCTGCATAATCCGAACCGGATGCCGCTGTTGCGCGTGGTCGGCGACGGCCGCTTGATCGCCGCCAGGCTCAACGGTTCCAAGGCGTCCGGGCTGCCGGGGTTTCCTTATTTCGACAATATCGAGATCATGGCCGAGGGTTCTCCCGACTGGCCGGCGCGAACGGATGACATCAGCGAAATCGGGATCGACGTGCATTTCGTACCGACCGGCGCTGTCGGCAAGTTCATGGGGCGGGTCAGCGGGATTCCAGCCACGACGTCGATCCGGATTATCGACTATCCGGGAGAGTGGCTCTTGGACCTGCCGCTTCTCGGGCAGACTTATGCGGAATGGTCGCGCGCCGCCTTGCGGCACTATCGCCGTGGCGTACGTGCTGAGGCTGGCGGCACTTTCATGGCCTATATCAGCCAGCATCGGCACAACGAAGTCGCGAGCGAACAGGTCGCGCGCCAGGCGCACGATCTCTATTGCGCCTTCCTGCGGGACATGCGCGACCGCCACGCTTTGAGTTTCCTGCAGCCAGGCCGTTTCCTCTGCCCCGGCAACATCGGAGAGGTGTCCTATCTGTGGTTTGCACCGCTCGATGTTCCCGTCGGTGTGGAGCCGGTCCCCGGAACGCTGGGCGCCCTGATGGCGGATCGCTTTGAAGTGTACAAGCGCGAGGCCGTCAGCGGTTTTTACGAAGATCATTTTCGCCGCTGTTCGCGCCAGATCGTCCTGGTCGACGTTCTGCGCGCGCTCCTTGCCGGGCGCGATGCCTTTGACGATACGCGGCTGGCGGTGGAGGCCATCCTGCAAAGCTTTCGCTACGGCAGCGGCGGCATCGTGGCGCGGCTGCTGCGCGGTTCGCGCATCGACAAGGCGCTGTTCGCGGCTACCAAGGCCGATCACGTGCCGGAAATCCAACGCGACCATCTTGCCGCCCTGTTGAAAAACATGGCGGCATTTCCGGCAATCGACGTGGCGAGCGCCAATGCGCAGATCGCTACGACGTCGCTCGCTTCGGTGATTTCAACCACCGATGACTTTCAGGAGATCGGTGGCCAACGGGTCCAGGTCGTGGTCGGCAGGCCGGTCGGGGCCAAGAAACAGTCAAAGTTTTTTGTCGGCAACGTGCCGATCAAGCCGCCGCGTCCGGATGCCTGGGATGCGCCTTTTCTTAAAGTTCCCTTATTCGAGCCGCCTGCCATCGATCCGTCGCCGGTGGATGGCATAGCGCATATCAATCTGGACTTTGCCTTGGAGTTCCTCCTCGGGGATCGGTTGCGATGACAGCGAACGCAATGAAACCGTTTGTGATCGAGGACGATGAAGGCGAGGGCGTTGCCACGCAGCGGATCTCGTCAGCGCCTCCAGTCGTGCCGAAAGTTATCGAGAGCGAGCGCAGCGAGCGTATCGTGCCGGTACAGCCCGCTCCGTTTCCGGCCGTACCGATAAAACGGCCGGCGCCAGGACGGCGGATCTCGTTTGGGCTCGCGGGCTTAAGCTTGTGCTTCGCAGGCTGGCTCGTCGTCGATGCCTATTGGTGGGTGGCATCAGCCTTCGGTCGCGGCACTGCGCTTGGTGGGCTTGCCGCCCTTGCGTTGACGGCAGGCATTGTGGGGGCGGGGACGATCGCGGCCCGCGAAATCAAGAGCCTGTGGCAGTTGCGGAACGTGGAAGCCGTACGCGCGCGTTTCGACCAGGAGATTGTTCTTCCCCGTGATGCCAGGGCAACGATTGACGAAATCCTGGCGGTCGTTCCCAGGGAACCGGAAATCGAATTGGCGCTCGGAACGTTTCGTCGCCAGGTCCAGCCCCACCAGTCGGTTGCCCAGCAGGTGGAAATCCTGTCGCGAACGGTCATGCAGCCGCTTGATCGTCGCGCCGAAGCGCATGTGCGCACCGCCGTGCTGCGCGCCTTCGCCGTCACCGCCATCAGCCCGACCGCCCTGACCGACGCCGCATTCTTTCTGGCATGCGGCGTGCGGATGGTGCGTGAGGTCGCGCGGTCTTACGGCCATCGACCGACCGCCACCGCAACCGCGCATCTATTGCGGCGGCTGTTGTTCGAAGCTGGCAAGCTCGGCGCGATCGACATCGCCAGCTCGACGCTGGTCGATACCCTTAGCGGTGCTGCGGCCGAGCGGCTGGCTGCCAATACGGCGGAATCGCTTTACGCGTCCTATCGCATGGCGCGGCTCGGTATCATTGTCATGGATCTCTGCCGGCCAATTCCGTTCCGCGAGGACGACGTGCCAAAACTGACGTCGCTCGTCGCCAGAGTCGTGTGGCGCAAGCCTACGGAGGAAACGTGACGGGCGGACGCGACGAGCGGGCCGTGCAGGTGGCCATTGCGGCGCTCGCCGCGCGCTTCGGCAATCGCCTTGTCACGTCGCAGGCGGTTCGAGAGCAGCACGGCAATACCACGACCTGGATCGAAAACCAGCCGCCGGACGCGGTGGTATTTCCGCAAAGCGGCTCCGATGTTGAGGCGATCGTGGGCATTTGCGCAACCGAGCGCGTACCCGTCATTGCGTTTGGTGCCGGCACGTCGCTTGAAGGCCATGTCAATGCGCCGCGGGGCGGGGTATCGATCGATTTTCGCGACATGAACCGCATCCTGGTGGTCCATGCGGACGACTTCGACTGCGTCGTCGAACCGGGCGTTACCCGCAAGGCCCTCAACGAGCATCTGCGTCACGATGGGCTGTTCTTTCCGCTCGACCCCGGCGCCGACGCTTCGCTGGGCGGCATGGCGGCGACGCGCTGCTCGGGAACCAATGCGGTGCGTTACGGCACCATGAAGGACAATGTACTGGCGTTGAAGGTCGTGCTGGCCAACGGCCAATGCATGACGACTGCGCGACGTGCCCGCAAATCGTCGGCGGGCTACGATCTTACGCGGCTCATCGTCGGTTCCGAAGGGACGCTTGGGATCATTGTTGAACTGACTTTGAAACTCTCAGGCCTTCCCGAAGCGATCGCCGCCGGGGTCTGTCCGTTCCCGACCGTGGAGGCATGCTGCAATGCCGCCATCCTGACCATTCAGTCGGGCATCCCGGTTGCGCGCGTCGAACTCCTTGATGCTTTGCAGGTGAAAGCCTGCAATGCCTATTCCAAGCTAGCACTGCCCGAGACGCCGATGCTTTTTGTGGAGTTCCATGGCAGTTCGGCGGGCGTGAAGGAGCAATCTGAACGATTCGGTGAGATCGCGCAGGAACTCGGTGGCGGCCCGTTCGATTGGGCCACGCGATCGGAAGATCGTACGCGCCTCTGGCAGGCGCGCCATGACGCCTATTGGGCGTGCCGGGGGCTGCGACCGGGTGCGGTCGCGGTTGCAACCGATGTGTGTGTCCCGATTTCGCGGCTTGCCGCATGTGTGGTCGAGACGCAAGCGGACATCGCGAAGACAGGGCTGGTCGCGCCAATCGTTGGCCATGTCGGCGACGGCAATTTCCACCTCACGATCCTGGTGGCGGATGCCGAGGAAGCTGCGCGTGCCAAGGGCCTCAATGAGCGTTTGATCGCGCGCGCCCTCGCCATGGACGGGACCTGCACGGGCGAGCACGGGGTGGGACAGGGCAAGATGGGCTATATGGTTACCGAGCACGGCCAGCCGACGATCGAGGCCATGCAAATAGTCAAGCGGGCCTTTGATCCTGCGGGCATCATGAATCCTGGCAAAATCGTCGATTTTGCTTGAGTATTGGGCTGGAATTCTGTTCGGTGTGACATAGGTTTGTCGTCAACGCCTCGCGGGGGGCGATGGTGTCGGGCGGGGGGCCAAGTTGAAACCTTAACGGTCCTACTCTGGTGACTGCGTGCAGACCACACTGCTCAGCATCGCGATTGCAATCATCCTGGCGCTTTTGGGCGCTCTGGTCGGGCCGCATTATGTCGATTGGAACCATTATCGAGCCGAAATAGAAGCCCGGGCGAGCCACCTCGTCGGGCTCAATGTTCGTATCGCCGGTGGGCTCGAAGCGCGTTTGCTGCCGACGCCATCCTTGACCCTTCAGCGAATTGAGGTTTCCCGGCCGGGTGGAGCTGGTGCGTTGAAAATGCGCAGCCTCGACATCGAGTTTACGCTCGGCTCACTCGTGCGAGGCGAATGGCGGGCCAGCCATGCGCGCGTGGAAGGAGCGGAAATCGAAATTGGTCTCGACGGCGCCGGCCGCGTCGACTGGTCGGTTCCCAAAATGGCCGTAGGTCCCGACGCGATTTCGATCGAACACCTCGAAATCGCCGATAGCCGCATGATGCTGACGGACGCCGCCAGCGGTTCCGGTCTCATCCTCGAGAAAGTGCAGTTCACCGGTGAACTGCGTTCCCTCGCGGGACCGGTCAAAGGCACTGGCTCCGTTACTACCAACGGCCACCGCTATCCCTATCAAATCTCGGCCGGTCGGGCCGGAGAAGGTGGGGGCGTCCGGCTCCGGCTCAATGTCGATCTGGTCGATCAGCCCCTGATCGCCGAAGCAGATGCCGTCGTGGTCATTGAAAATAGCATTCCGCGATTTGACGGTACGCTCCAACTGGCGCGGCCCGTGGGGCGCGCCGAGAACGGCATCATCGAGCCCTGGCGCATGACCACGCGTATCAAGGGTGACGTGGTGACGGCGGGATTGGAGCAAATTGAATTTCAATACGGTCCCGACGACCATCGTGCGGTTCGGCTGCGGGGCAAAGCCAATTTGACGCTCGGTCGGTTCCCCCGGATCGAGGCCGAGCTGACGGCAGCTCAGGTCGACCTCGACCGTGTGTTCGGGGTTCCGGATGCTGTCAGCCGGCGTCCCCTGTCGGCGATCCAAGCCGCTGTCTACAAATTTGCGGATCTTGGGCAATTGCCGATACCCCTGAGGCTTAACCTCAGGGTTGAGAACGTGGTGCTGGCCGGCACCACGCTGCAGAGTGTCCGAAGCGAGATCAAGTCCGAGAACAATGGCTGGAATGTCGAGCTGCTGGAAATTCGCGCGCCCGGTTCGGCGCAGGTCCGGCTGAACGGGCGATTGCAGGCGGATTCCAAGGGATTGGCATTTGCAGGGCCGGCCAAGATCGACGCCCGGGATGCGCGGGCGTTTCTGGCCTGGCTGACCGAGCGCCCCGACACGGCGGCTTTTTCGGCCGGCCCCTTACGCGCCGAGGGCAGATTGCGGCTCAGTGGCGAGGTGATCGCCTTTGACCAGTTCAGCCTTGATGGCGATCGCATGTCCATCGAAGAAGGGACCATCACCTATCGGGGTCCGAGTAACGAGCGTCCGTCGCGTCTCAATGCGACGCTCAAGGCGAGCGATCTTGATCTGGATCGCTTCTATGCCCTGGCAGAGGGCATTTTTGGGGAATCTGCACTCGGTTGGCCGAGCGAGGGTGAGATCCGGGTCAAGGCCGAGCGCGGCACTGCGGCCGGTGTCGAGGTCAAGCGCGCTGATGTCGCCGTTCGCTATGATCGCCAGGCGGTGGAGATAGAACGATTTACGGTCGGGGACTTTGGCGGCGCCGCCGTTACGCTTAATGGGCAAATTCTTTCGCTGACTTCGTCACCACAAGGGACCGTAACGGTCGATCTCGATGCGCGAGCGCTCGATGGAGTGGCGGCACTGGTGGAAAAGATTGATCCCGCCAGGGCCACGGAGTTTCGCCGGCGGGCGTCGCGGTTCATACCGGCGAAAGCTCGCGCCACGCTGGTCGTGAGCGGGCAAGCCGCGCGGAGCGGCGCAGCGCCGGTACGCGGCGCAGCACTCACGATTGACGGTAGCGCCGGGATCTATCGCGTCAATCTGCGTGGCAATGTCGATGATATCGGCGACCTCATCGCCACCCGCAACTTTTCGCAAGTTGTGGCCAGCAAGTCGAATTTGATTGCAACACTCAAGGCCGATGACGGTTCCGCACTGGTTGAACTCCTAGGTCTTGAGCCGGTCGTGGTCGTCGATAAGCGTCCCGGTCAGATCGAAGTGAAGGCGAGCGGAACGATCGATGGCGAAATGACGATTGATGGCCGGATCGTCGCCGGTGGGCTTGATGCGTCGACGATTGGCAAGGCTCGGCTGTCGGGCAGTGGAGCACCGACAGCGGGACTCGAGTTGAAAGTTGCGAGCGCAATCATTCGCAAGCCTTACCCTCCGGCGCCGGGACGCCCGATCCAAGCGCTATCGCTGAGGCTGCCAAAAGGGCAGATTGCGCTCACGAGTGAAAGGGTTGAGTTCTCAGGCTTGGAGGGGAGTTTTGCCGGGACGGAAGTCCGCGGACATCTCGCTATCGGTCTTACGCCGGAGCATGAAATCAGCGGTGAACTGGAGTTTGGGGAAATCGAACTTCCGGCTGCCATCGCCACCGCAATCGGTATTCCTCCCCAAAGTGGCGGCCCCTCGAGGGTTTGGCCCTCGGAGCCTTTCGATCGAGGGATACTCGACGGATTGAATGGCTGGATTACGTTGAAGGCTGGGCGCGTTTCGCTGAGCCCAAACCTCGCGGCGAAGAATGTCCGTGGCGTGGTGCAGGTCGCACAATCGTCACTCGTCTTGAAGGATATGGACGGTTCACTTGCCGGCGGGCAGGTCGCCGGCGACATTGCCTTTGAACGTGGCCCGGAAGGCATTGCGTTTCGGTCACATGTGCGATTTTCCGATGCCGACTTGGCTGAACTGGTTCGCGGCGGCCCGCCCCCGCTGTCGGGTCGGTTGACGCTCGATGTGACCCTGGAAGGTGCCGGCCGCAGCCCGGTCGCGATCGTCGGTTCGCTTGGCGGCAACGGAACCTTTTCGGTGAAGGACGGGAGAATTCGGCGCTTGGATCCGGGCGTATTCGATGTGGTGATCCGCGGCATCGATCAAGGCCTGCCCAATGACGCTCTGCGCGTGACGGAACGCATCGAACAGGTATTGGGTGCAAACGGAATGGCGGTCCCCCAGGCGGCGGGGGCGATCGTGGTCGCGGCTGGCCAGGCGCGCCTCAATAATCTTGTCGTGCGGTCGGATACCGCCGAATTGGCGCTGGGCGGCAGTGTTACGCTCGCAGAGGAACTCATCGATGTCAGGATGACATTGTCTGGTGCGGGGAGGACCGATGGCCCTGGCGGTCTTCAGCCGGAGATTGGCATTTCGCTCAAGGGCCCTGTTGATTCCCCCCGGCGCACCTTGGATGTCGCCGGCTTCACGAATTGGCTCCAAGTGCGAGCCCTTGAGCAGCAAGCCAAGCACATTGATTTGTTGGAATCCGGGCGTGATCTGCCCGTCGATACGGCTGTTCCGCGTGCACCGAGAGCGACCGCGCCACAGTCTCCTTTTGCGCGAGCGCCACGGGGGGCTGCGCGCAATACGAACGACTCGTTTCCCCAGTTGCCAGGATTAGCGCGTCCGCGTCCCCTTGTGACGCCACCTCTCGACCTAAGGCCGCCTATCTCCACGCGGTGATGGGACCTGTTGAATTCGAGGATTGAGCGGCCGATCCCGTGGGCATGGAAATACCCACAGGGCGACTTCGACGCGCTGTGGGCCGCCCAGACACCCAAAAGGTGACCGTGCTGATTTGTGTAATTTTTAATAGAATTTCGAAAGAGCGCTTTCGCGCTGCCTCAGACGGCTGCTCCGGCGACCATCAAGCCGCGCGTTTCCGAGTGCTCCCCTAAATCTTCGATGCCAATTTGGCTTCGATAGTGGTCGAGGACGAAAAGGCGGATGCCTGACGAGAGATTACCGTGTTGTCGGTCCGAATCAATCGTTGCGACGAGTTCAGACAATGTCATGGCGCGCTCGACGGCAATCTCCTTCAGTCCTTTCCAGAACGCGTCTTCAAGGCTAACGCTGGTCTTATGACCAGCAATGACGATCGAACGTTTTACTACAGGTGATTTCATTTCTCGCCTCCCGTGTCGACCCGACGCAAATCAAGATCGCGACAGACCTTCGCATTTCGCGCTTCCATGAGCTTGCGATCGGAATTGCTGAGACCAAAACTCAGGCGATTTGCAGCGGCACGCTTCTGGTCGTTCTTGCGTTCGACCGTCTTGCGCGCCTTCCTAAGATTGATGATGTCGCTCATGCTTGGCCCCAGCATTCATGAACAAGCGCGTGATGACTAGACCCCGATCCTGATGTGGTGTCTCGGCGCCAAATGCGACGATAGAGTGGCGATCTGAACAAGTGATGATTCATAAGTTCGCAATTGTCACAAAACTGTCGAAGCCCGAGAAGTGTGGAACTTCAGGCATGTGGTCAGGAGATGCCGCCGCAATGCACGCGCCCGAGGCTTCCGAAAATCCAATAAAATACCGCTTTTTGAGGCTTTGAATCCACTGTGAGCATGTTTCGATCGTTGCCAATTGTGATGCCGGCGCGGCAATTCGCGCGTGCTCACCGTCCAAGTATTGCGAAAAATACATGGCCGCTATGACCAAATAACGACTCAACTCATCAGGTAATCACCTGAGTCTGATGAACAAGCATGGTGAATCGCGCCTCGGGTTCAACTCTTTATCAACCTTGACCTTGATGAAAACCATGGACCGGAGGATGGCCAATCGTTGAAGAGTCAACGATATAGCCCGGTTCGGTGAGAATTCAACGAAATGTCATTCTTGCGCACGCGGTCCCCCTCCTGCGGGCCCGCGCGGGCCGGCGCGTCGCAGTTCTCGGAGAAGACCGTCTTTCGGACCCTATCCGGACCGGCCCTTACTTCTTGCGGAACCGGTCAAATCGCACGACCTCGCCGCCGCTGGCTGGTTTGTCCGGGTCGGGAACCGGCGATGGATTGGCGGGCGGGGGCGGGACGGCGGCGGCAGGACGCGGCCGCTTATGATTGTGCTCGGCCGGTGGCCGCGCCGTCTTGCCATTGGCTGGCTTTTCAGGCGCGGCGGCTTCCTTCTGCACATTATCGAGGGTATCGAGGGTCGGGACTTCGGCGACCTGCTCGAACTGCAAACCGAATTGGACGGAAGGGTCGAAAAACCCCTTGATGGCCGCGAATGGAACGATGAGCCGCTCGGCAACGCCACCAAACGATAGTCCGACCTCAAACCTGTCGGCGGTGACGACAAGGTCCCAGAACTGGTGCTGAAGCACGACCGTTATTTCGGTGGGATATTGCTCCCGCATACGCGGAGAAAGTGTAACGCCCTCGTGGCGCGTATCTACCGCAATGAAGAAATGGTGTTCGCCGGGAAGGCCATTCTTGGCGGCATCTTCAAGGACAGTGCGCACCACGCCACGCAGGGCCTCCTGGGCCAGGATATCGTATCGGATGTGGTCGACGGCCATGGGCGATCCATTCTCATGCTGATTCGCAGATTGAAACCGATATTGAATCTAACGTGCCGCGCGGCGGGCGCCAGTGCCGCGAAGTTCGCAGCAATTCGAAGACACGGTTTTTTTGGTATTGGTCCCGGAACCACCCTCTGGACCGGTCGTCCGCGGGATTACCCGCCTGCGGGATTACCCGCCCGCCGATCTACCAAAAGAATGGAAAGTGGAGGCTTCTGTTGCCAGGTGCCTCCGAACCCCGCCTGCCGGAGCTTAACCCGTCAGGACTTTAATTCGGTCTTCCAAACTGCGTTACGCAGCCTGGGCAACCGGAGCATAGTTGTCATTTGCAACTATGGAATGGCCCGATAACGGCGGAACCATGCCGAGCAAAAGCACGCCCTTTACGCCCTCGTCGATCCTATTTCGACCCCATTGGTGGAGTCGCCGGGTACCGCCCCCGGGTCCGAAAGGTTTATTACGACAGCCATTTATCGCCATATCCGGTTTGCACCGGCAGCCGCAATATAGGTGGGAAAGGGCAGGAAAAGAAGAGCCACCGAACGGTTATCCGGTGGATGCTTGGCGACCGCAGCAGTGCGGGTCTATGTGTCGATTGCCAGTGCGAGCCTGACGCCTTTGACCCAAGCGCCGGGCTCGCCCCCCTGCAAAGCAATCCAAGGAAGATAAATCCGTGCCCTCGCGTGATCCGGCCGTCAAAGTTGAGCCTTCGCGGCTGCAGATTCTGATCGCCTTCGCAACCATCTCCCTGTTCGGCTTCGGCGGCGTGTTGGCCTGGTCGCGTCGAATGATGGTCGACGATCGTCGTTGGATGACGGCGGAAGAGTTCAACGATCTCTATGCACTCTGCAATTTCCTGCCTGGTCCCAACATCGTTAATTTCTCCGCCGTGTTCGGCGGACGGATTGGCGGTGTTGCCGGCGCATTGACAGCACTCGTTGGCCTTTTGGGGCCGCCATTTGCGGTCGTGCTGGGGATCGGCACCCTCTACGCGTACTTCGGCGCTGTCGATGCGTTGCGACGCATGTTTGCGGCGGTCGCGGCAGCCGCCGCCGGCCTCTTGATAAGCACCATTATCAAGATGCTCGCACCTCTCATGCGGGAACGGTTCGGCGCCTCTCACGTCACCATGGCGGGAGTATTCGTTGCGATTGGGGTGCTGCGCTGGCCGCTCCACTGGGTCCTTGCCGCGGCGATACCGGCAAGCATCGCGCTGGCGTGGTGGAGGCGACGATGAAGGACGATGGTGTGGTCTGGGCGCTGGCTGGCCACTTCGCCTTGATGTCGTTGTTTGCGATGGGGGGCGCCAACGCGGCTTTGCCCGAGATGTATCGGCTTGCGGTGGAGACCAAGCAATGGATGACGGACCGGCAGTTCGCCGACATGTTTGCGATCGCCCAGGTTACGCCGGGTCCCAATGTCATCGTGGTCACCATGATCGGTTATCACGTGGCCGGGATCGCGGGGGCTTTGGTCGCGACCGTGGCGATGTGCGGGCCGACCTGCGTCTTGGCCTATTTCGTCGGAGGCCTCTGGGACAGGTTCAAAAACGCCCCTTGGCGGGTAATTGTTCAAAATGCCCTGGTCCCCTTGTCGCTTGGCTTGATTGGGGCGAGCACGCTCGTGATCACCCAGGTCGTCGCTTCCAGTTGGACGGCAGCCGGCTTGACGGCAGGGACCGCATTATTGACCTATTTTTTCCGCATGAACCCGATCTGGATATTCCTCGCTGCGGCTTTGTCAGGGCTATTTGGCTTGATTTAGGCCGACCATGATGGCCTCAGTCATGATCACGACAGAAAATCGCAGCAATTGCTTCACGTACCCTACTGGAGTGTGCTAACGAGGGGTCTAAGGAACACAGTCGGGCCGTGGCGCTGGAAGCTTGGGCGCACCCAAAGCACCGTGAATGTGGCGTTCAATAGGGGGAAGTATCATGTCTGAGGGCGCCAATCCGTCCCAAAGCGGTATGACACCGGATTCTCCGGCGGGAGTTACAAACGCGTTCCGGGGCGGGATTGTGTTTGCCGTCTTGGCGCTCTTGCTGGTGGCGATGACTTTCTTCATTTCGAGCCCACTCGTTCCACGGATTGCATCTATCCTTCTGGCTGTTGTGGGTGTGGCGACGGCAGTCGGGTTAATTCCCGTGCGTGGTCCGCAGGATTATTACGGCGGATTGGCGCTGGTGGTGCTCGGAACATTTGCCATCGTGGCGTCATCCGAATTGCCTGGACAGCGCTCGTTTGCGTTTGGTCCTGGCACGGCACCGCGTATGTTCGCCGGTGTTCTAGTCCTATTGGGCGTCGCGATTGCCGTGGTAGGGGTTATCACGGCGGGGCCGATGATCGAAAAATACAAGCTGCGCGGGCCCATGTACGTCATCGGCGGGATACTGCTGTTCGCGGTGACGATCCGTCCGATGGGCCTTGTCCCATCAACCTATGCGGCGTTCATCCTCTCGATCATGGGGTCGCGCGAGATGAAATGGGTCGAGAGCGTGATCGCAGCGGCCGTTATGACGGGGTTCTGCGTTTTGCTCTTTGTCTACCTGCTTAATCTGCCGTTTCAACTGTGGCCGCAGCCGAACGCCCACATCGTCATGTACAACCAGAACGCCGAGTTCTTCAGGCTCATATTTGGGCCGCTCATGAAGTTCTTGTTCGGATAGCGATGTAAAACTGGGGATAATGCGCAATGTCCGAACTTCTTGCCAATCTCTATTTGGGTTTTGGGGTCGCGCTGGAGGGGAGGAACATATTGTTCTGCCTGCTTGGCGCGCTGGTCGGGACGCTGGTCGGCGTCTTGCCGGGCATCGGCACGGTCGCCACAATCGCAATGTTGCTGCCAATCACCTTCGGGCTGCCTCCGGTCGGCGCGCTGATCATGCTGGCGGGCATCTACTACGGAGCTCAGTATGGCGGCTCCACCACGTCGATCCTGGTCAATATTCCGGGCGAGGCCACCTCGGTGGTGACCGCTCTCGATGGTCACCAAATGGCGCGACAAGGGCGTGCTGGAGCAGCGCTTTCGATTGCGGCGCTCGGGTCGTTTTTTGCTGGTTGCGTCTCGACGGTGCTGGTTGCGGCGCTTGGCGGGCCGTTGACCAGTCTGGCATTGCTATTTGGCCCCGCCGAATATTTCTCCCTGATGGCTCTTGGCCTGATCTTCGCGGTCGTTCTGGCCAAGGGCTCGGTCCTTAAGGCAGTCGCCATGATCCTGACCGGCCTCCTGTTGTCGATGGTCGGTTCCGACCTCGAAACAGGTGCCGGGCGCATGACCTTCGATCTTCCCGAACTCGCCGACGGTATCGGGTTCGCCAACATCGCCATGGGAATGTTTGGCTTTGCGGAGATCATCCGCAATCTCGAATTGCCGCCCGAGAGTGCGGATATCCTCAAGGGCAAGGTTACTGGGCTGATGCCGACGCGCAAGGATTTGATCGACTCGGCTGCTCCAATCGCTCGCGGGACGCTGCTCGGGTCGATCCTCGGAATCCTGCCCGGCGGCGGCGCCGTTATTGCGTCCTTTGCCGCCTACACATTCGAAAAGAAAATTTCCAGGAATCCAGAACGGTTCGGACGGGGTGCCATCGAAGGTGTCGCGGCTCCCGAAAGCGCCAACAACGCCGCCGCGCAAACCTCATTCATTCCGCTCTTGACGCTCGGAATTCCCCCGAATGCCGTTATGGCGCTCATGGTCGGCGCCATGACCATTCACGGGATCGTGCCGGGACCCCAGGTCATGACCAAGCAGCCAGGGCTGTTCTGGGGTATGATTGCGTCGATGTGGGTGGGCAACCTGATGCTGGTCGTCATCAATTTGCCGCTGGTCGGTGTGTGGGTGACCCTGTTGCGGGTACCCTACCGGCTGCTGTTTCCGTCGATCATCGTTTTCTGCTGCATCGGCATCTACTCGATCAACAACTCCCCAAGCGACGTGCTGATCTCCGCGATGTTCGGGATCGTCGGCTATTGGTTCATCAAGCATGACTTTGAAGCTGCTCCAATGCTGCTTGGGTTCGTGCTGGGGCCATTGATGGAAGAAAACCTGCGTCGCGCCATGCTGATCGCACGTGGTGACGCGACCGTATTCTTTACACGCCCGATTTCAGGGGTGTTGCTGTCGACCGCAATCATCCTCCTCATCATCGCGGCTATGCCGAAAATCCGCCGTCGGCGCGACGAGGTTTTCGTGGAGTAGCGGCCTACCGCGGCGTCACGACGCTCCGGCTTTCGCTTGAGGTTTTTCGAAATATTTATATGTCGAGCGCCATATGCGAGTGGCGCAGTTCTCCTAATGCGTGTTATTAATAAATATTCGCGGTAAAGATGTTCTGCGCGACAGGGGAGCGAAATAGGAGAGATTGCAATGTTCAAAGACACGGCGCGGCCAGCAGCCACTGGCCGCCCTGGTCAAGAGCGAAATCGGTAAATGGGGCCCGGTCATCAAGGCAGCTGGACCGATAAATTAAGAACGCGAATCAAGACTACGGTGGCTAGTGCGGCGAATTTGAAGTTCCTTATCATTTCGGCGCAAATTCGTTTAGGAACTTCAAATTCAAAAGCCGCACTAGAATCAATAAGTTGCATAGCGCGTCCAGACGCGCGTAAACGCGCTGGTGTGCTCCTTTGATTCCGAAGTTCGCAAACGAGGTTGTCGCGATATGGTGCGAACTTCGGAATCGGAGCACTAGCGTGAGCGGGTCGGCAATTGCACTATCGCGCCAGACGCCCCACATCTCCATTGTTCTGGTCGCTGCCGTGGCCGACAACGGTGTGATCGGGGAGGGCGGAGGTCTGCCATGGCGACTCAAATCCGACCTTGCTCATTTCCGCGCTGCTACGATCGGCAAGCCGGTTGTCATGGGACGGAAGACTTATCATTCAATTGGAAAACCGCTCAAAGGCCGGACCAACATTGTGGTGACCCGTGACCGTTCATTCGCCCTGCCGGGCGTTCTAGTGGTGCCGAACCTCGATGCTGCATTTACGGCCGCGCGTGGCGATGCCCTGCGCCGCGGCGTCGATGAGGTTGCCGTGATAGGGGGAGCGGAAATATATGCCCAAACCCTGGTGCGGGCCGATCGCATTGTCCTCACGCGGGTTCATTCGAGCCCGGCCGGCGACACCATGTTTCCAACGATTGATCCGGCAGTTTGGGTCGAATCGGGACGTCGATGCTTTCGA
>DATGVJ010000212.1:0-3545 GCA_035300505.1 Xanthobacteraceae bacterium | reverse complement strand
GAACGATGATCTCGGCAAGGATTACGTCAACGCTTTCAAGGCATTCCTCAAGAGCGATTTCGACAAGAGGGTGGTAACGGCAGCCTACGAAATCAGCGACCCGACCATCGACTCGCAGGTTGTGAGTCTGAAAAGCTCTGGTGCGGAAGCGCTTTTGGTTGCCGGCACGCCGAAATTTTCGGCTCAGGCTATCCGCAAGGTAGCCGAGATCGGTTGGAAGCCGACGCTTATTGTCAATTTTCCGTCGAGTTCGGTGTCGGCAGCTCTCAAGCCAGCCGGCTTTGACAATGCCATGGGCGTGATCGTGGGGACATTCATCAAGGACCCGACCGATTCGAAATGGAATGACGATGCGGGAATGAAGGCCTATCGCGCCTTCTTTGCGAAGTATCTGGCGGGATCGGATATCGGGGACACCAACTATCTGACCGGCTATCAGCAAGGCATGATCCTCGAGCAGATCATGAAGCAATGCGGCAATGATCTGTCCCGTGAAAATATCGTCAAGCAGGCAAAAAGCCTGAAGGATCTCGTGCTGCCGACTGCCATGCCCGGCATCTCGATCAACACCAGCGCGACCAACAACATGATCTGGACGCAACTGCAACTGCAGCGCTGGAGCGGCACCAACTGGGAGCAGTTCGGCGAAGTACTCGACATCAAGTCCGAATGACGCGAGGCCTTCCAACCAAAGCAGCTAACGTTCAACAGGAGTGCCGCGCATCCATGGGACGGCGTCTCCGAGCACAGTCTTAAACCTTGAGGGAGAGAGAGTCGTGAGAGGCTTGATGCAAAACCAGCCGCTGTTGCTGTCGTCGCTTTTGCAACACGCTGATCGGTTTCACAGCAACACGGAGATTGTGTCTCGGACCGTCGAGGGTCCTATTCATCGATATACCTATAAGCACGCGGCGCGGCGTGCGCGTAAGCTGGCTGATGCCCTGCAGCGCCGAGGTGTCGGGCAAAGTGACCGAGTTGCCACACTCGCATGGAACAACTATCGGCACTTCGAGATTGAGCATGGCGTCACCGGCCTTGGAGCGATTTGGCATGCAATCAATCCGCGGCTGATTCAGGAGCAGATCTCTTACATCGCAAATCATGCCGAAGATAAAGTGCTGTTCTTCGAGAGTTCCTTTCTGCCTATCGTTGAGAAACTTGCACCGGAACTCACCACCGTTCGGCTCTTTGTGCTGATGGTCGACAGAACGGCGATGCCGGAAACGAGCATCCCGAATATTCAATGCTACGAGGACTTCCTCGATTGCGGCGACGAGAATTTCCGGTGGCCGGTGTTTGACGAGCTCTTGGCCTCGTCGCTGTTCTATACGTCGGGTACGACCGGCAATCCGAAAGGAGTGCTGTACTCGCACCGGTCCGACATGCTGCACTGCCTCTCCATCAGCGGTGCGTATTCCCTGGGCTTTACCGCAGTGGACACAATTTTGCCGATGACTCCGATGTTTCATGCCAATGGCGCATGGGGTTTCACGCATGCGGCCCCAATGGTCGGTGCGAAGCTGGTGCTGCCCGGACCGAAGTTGGATGCCGTAAGCATCGCCGAACTTGTTGAGACCGAGGGCGTGACCGTCGCGGCCGGTGTGCCGACACTATACTCAAAACTGTTGCATCATTTCCAAGCGCAGGGGCAGGGCGCCGGGACACTGCAGCGAATCGTCATCGCCGGGTCTGCGCCGGCGCCAAGTCTGATTGAGGGCTTTGAACGTCTCGGCGTGTCCGTCAAACACGTCTGGGGCATGACCGAAACGAGTCCGTGCGGTACGTCGCCCCAGCCGTCTCGACACACCACGAGCTTGTCGCCGCAGGATCGACTCCAGCGCAAGACCGGACAGGGTCAGCCGATCTACGGCGTCGATGTAAAGATCGCCGATGGGCAAGGCAACGAGATGCCACGCGACGGCAAGTCTAGCGGCCGTTTCATGGTGCGGGGCCCCTGGATCATCAGCGGCTACTACGGTGAGGAGAAGCCGTTATTGGAAGACGGCTGGTTCAACACCGGTGACCTCGCTACCATGGGAAGCGACAATGACATCCGGCTCACCGACCGCGCAAAGGACGTCATCAAGTCAGGCGGTGAATGGATCAGTTCGATCGATATCGAAAACCTGGCGATGGGATGCCCGGGCGTGGTCGAAGCGGCGGTGATCGGTATTCCGCATCCGACATGGGAGGAACGGCCGTTGCTTGTCGTTGTGGCTGCCGCCGGCGTGACGAAGCAATCGATCTCGGCGCATCTTGAAGACAGGATCGCCAAATGGTGGATGCCCGACGATATCGTTTTCATCGAAGCTCTCAGCTACGGCGCAACCGGAAAGATTCAGAAGATGGAGTTGCGCCATCGCTTCAAAGGTCACTATTCGTCACCTCCACGGTCGGCTGGCGACGACGGAGCGCTGGAAGGCATTTCGTCCGAGGAGGCCTCGTACGGCAGCGGTGGTTATTGATCAAGCGTTGCAGTAGGCACCGTTTTGCGGTGAGGCAACAAAACGTGTACCTCGGAAGCCGTCAGGCCGCTTGCCTGGATCGCTTTGCTTTCGCCGGCTTGTCGACCGGAAGTCTTGGCGAAGCTGGGCGCGCGCCGGGGCCGGGATGGGTATGCACTTCCTTGGCCGAAAGCGGCTCGCCGCATTCGGAGCAAACCATCACGGGATTGAACAGCTTGCCGCACTTCCGATGCTCATGCAGCAGAGGCCGCCCGCGTTCGTCGACCATGTGCGTATCGCCCCAATGCACAAGCGCCATCATCACCGGATAAAGATCGAGGCCCTTCTGGGTCAGGATGTACTCGTGCCGTTTGGGCGCCTCCCGGTAGGGAATGCGGCGCAAGACCCCTTGCCGGACCAGCTTCTTTAATCTCTCCGCAAGCAGATGGCGCGTAATTCCAAGCGCTGACTGAAATCCCTCGAATCGCCGCGTGCGCAGGAAGCATTCGCGCAGGATCAGAAGGGACCAGCGATCGCCAATCACACCAATGGTTCGGGCCAGCGAACATGGCTCTTCCTCGAGGGCATCCCACTTCATTCTTAATCTCCACTCGGTCCGGGCGGTCGATGCCGGGTTCGAATCGAACGGAACCTCGGTCGTCTGCCATTCTAAATAGGTACTCAAGGTGAAACAATCACCCAAGCAGCCATTCGTATTGCTATAAAAACTACCCCAAAACGGACACCAATTGACAGTTCATTTTTAGAACTGTATGAACAATTTGTAGCCAAGGCTCGGCTGTTGGCCGTCGACCCGATAACGCGTGCTCCCAAGGAGAGGCCGGTGATGAGTCCCCTGAAGGTTGAATTTCAGTTCGATTTCGGCAGCCCGAACGCCTATCTAGCGGAGCTGGCGTTGCCAGCAATCGAACGCCGCACCGGCGTGAAGTTCGAGTATGTTCCGGTCCTGCTCGGCGGCATCTTCAAGGCGACCAACAACCTGTCGCCGGCCGAGTCGCTTCGCGGCATCAAGAACAAGCCGGAATATCAGGCGCTGGAGACCCAGCGTTTTATTCGCCGCCACAACATCACGAAATTCCG
>DATGVJ010000211.1:0-2934 GCA_035300505.1 Xanthobacteraceae bacterium | reverse complement strand
ATTTCCAGCCCGGCAAGCCTTATCTCGACGGGTACCAGGTCGATTTCATGCCGGGGCCAGCGATCATGAAGGCCTACGAGGGCGGCCGCATCATGGCTGAATTCCGCGGTGTCACGCCGACCCAGCGGGACGAGCTCGTCGAGAAATTGGGCGACCGCATCGCGACAAGCGAGAGCCCGTGGCTGTCCAACCTGCTCGTCGTGTTCAACACGAACAAGAAGCCGTTCGACGATGCGCGCGTGCGGCGCGCGTTGTCGTTGGCGCTCGACCGGTGGGGCGCGGCCGAGCGGCTCCAGGGCTCAACCTTTCTCAAATATGTCGGCGGACTGATGCGGCCCGGCGCGAACCTGGCCCTGTCGGAAGCCGAACTCGTGAGCCTGCCTGGCTTCTCGCGCGACGTCGCCGCAGCGCGCGTCGAGGCGAAGCACCTCCTCGCTGAGGCCGGCGTCAAGGAGATCGCGGTCACGCTCCTTGTGCGCGACATTCCGATCCCGCATTACGCCGGCGCCGATCTGTTGGCGCAGAGCTGGAAGGAAATCGGGATCAATGTGACGCAGGACCGCCGCAACATCTGGGACTGGCAGAAGGTCGTCGACGCTCGCGACTTCGACATTGCCCTCGACTTCTCTGGCGATTTCTATGACGACCCTACCTTTCAACTGACCAAATATGTCTCGAACGATCTTTCGCCGGTCAATTTCGCCGGGTCCACCGACCGTTTTCTCGACGCGCTCTATGTGGCCCAGGCCATGACCACTGATCCCAGGCAACGCGCCAAGATGGTGCATGACTTTGAGCGACATGCACTGACGGAGGCCTACACGGTGCCGCTGCTGTGGTGGGACCGCATCGTCGCGACCTCCTCCAAGCTCAAGGGCTGGAATATCACGCCCAGCCACTTTCTTGGCCAGGATCTCACCGACGTCTGGTTAGACAAGTAAAGCCGGCGCTGTTTCGCGTGGGTAGACCGAGAGCTGGGTCAACCCAGGCCGCTGAACACAAGATGCAATGGAGGGACTATAAAGGCTATGAGACGATTTCCGCTGCTGTACGCGGCTGTTGCGCTGGTCGCGCTAGCAGTCGCGAGTCCAGTAAACGCGCAAACGAAGGGGGGCGTGCTCCGGGTATTTCAGTACGACAGCCCGGCGAGCATGTCGATCCACGAGGAGGCGCTTAACTCGGCCCAGAACCCGATGATGGGGGTCTTTAATAACCTGGTCTTCTTTAAACAGGACGTGCCGCAGAACCGAATCGACTCGATTGTCCCTGACCTGGCGACAAAGTGGTCGTGGAATGCCGACTTGACCGAGCTCACGTTTCAGGTTCGGCGCGGTGTCAGTTGGCATGACGGGAAGCCTTTCACTGCCGCCGATGTTAAGTGTACCTGGGACCTGATCTTGGGCAACGGTACGGAAAAGCTGCGTGCCAACCCGCGCAAGGCCTGGTACCGCAATCTGGAATCGGTCAGCACCAAAGGGGACACAGTCACATTCCATTTGAAACGGCCGCAACCCGCTTTTATCGCACTCCTTGCATCGGGGTACTCGCCCGTTTACCCCTGCCACATATCGCCACAAACAATGCGGCAGCGTCCCATCGGTACCGGGCCCTTCAAGTTCGTTTCCTACAAGCCAAACGAAGCGATCAAGCTGGTGCGCAATCCACAGTACTGGAAGCCGGGTCGTCCCTACCTGGATGGCATTGAATGGACAATAATTGCGAACCGCTCGACGGCCATTCTTGCCTTTGTCGCGGGCCAATTCGATCTGACGTTTCCGTTTGGGATTACCGTTCCTCTGATGAAGAACATAAGAGAGCAAGCGCCAAACGCGGTGTGTGAGGTAGCGCCGGCGAACCAGAGCACCAACTTGATCGTGAACAGGGATGCGCCTCCATTTGATAGTCGGGAGGTACGCCGAGCGATGGCTCTGGCGCTCGACCGCAAGAGCTTTATCGATATCCTGGCCGAAGGGCAGGGAGACGCTGGCGGTGCGATGCAGCCACCGCCACAAGGTGTGTGGGGCATACCGGGCGAGATGTTAAGCGAATTGCCCGGCTACAATCCTGATATTCGCAAGAACCGAGCCGCGGCTCACGAGATCATGGAAAAGGCTGGCTATGGCCCCAACAAACGGCTGGCGGTCAAGGTATCCGTTCGGAATACCCCGCCATTTCGGGATCCCGCGGTCATTCTGATCGACCAGCTCAAAGAGATTTACATCGACGGCGAACTCGACGTAATCGAAACTGCCAACTGGTTTCCTAGGGTTTACCGCAAAGACTACAAGGTCGGGCTGAATCTGACCGGCGCTGGGGTGGACGATCCCGACGCGCAGTTCTATGAGAATTATGTCTGCGGCTCAGACCGCAACTATACCGGCTATTGCAACCCCGAACTCGACAGGCTGATCGATCAGCAGTCAATGGAGCGAGATCAAGAAAAGCGACGGCACCTCGTCAGAGAAATTGATAAGAGCTTACAGGAGGACGGTGCCCGACCCATCCTTTTTCACAATCGTTTCGCAACCTGCTGGCAACCGCAGCTAAAGGGGCTGACGATCATGGTCAACAGCCTCTTTAACGGATGGCGCATGGAGGACGTTTGGCTGGACAAATAGGTTTCGGCTCAGTCCTCGCGTTCCAGAACATAGATGACGTGTAGCGGAGTGCTGACATGTGATAGAGCGAAGCGCAATGTAAGACGGATGTGGGCCGCACAAAGTCGCTCTCCCGCCGCATGGGGCGAAACCGGCAAAAAACCAGCGTCTGTTCTGCTACACGCAACGGCAGGGTCGGGCGCTTCGCAAGTGAATGACCAAGTCGCTACTGTTCAGGCGGCTTTCGAGATGGAATACGCCGGTTCTGGTATGGCTGTCAGTGGACACGGAAAGCGGTTCCTTGGGAAAGGACGAATACAACTCAGCAGTAGCAGCG
>DATGVJ010000210.1:0-2675 GCA_035300505.1 Xanthobacteraceae bacterium | reverse complement strand
CGTAATCACCGGCCATCTCGCCTTCCAACGGGCCGCGGCTTCGCCTTTGGGAGCGATCTGTTGAGAAGCAAACAAGGCCCAGACAGCGACTCGCCGCCTTGGCCGACCGGCGGGTCCGGCGTTGGGGTTGAGCCGACGTGCCCGGCGCATTGTCGGAATGATGCGAATTGACCCGAAGCCGCCCTTTGGCGCCCTTCACTCAATCGCCGCGTCAGCCAAGGTCGGTCTCCGGGCCGCAATTCCGCGTAAAGGGCTGAGCGACCGCTTAGGGCACGGCGTCGCCGCGGCCGACATCGATGCGGGCGGCGGTGAAGGTGCCGTCCGGCTGCTTGGTGGCGGCGGCGGCCGCGACGGCGGCACCGGATTTAAGCTCGCTGCTGTCGGAGATCTCCAAACGCTGAACCGGCACGCTCGGTCCGACGACGAGCTTCTTCTCGCCGTCCTTATATTTCACGGTGAGGACTGGGCCGTCCACACTGGTGACGGTCTGGCCTACCGCGCCATTGGTCATGGTGCCGTTGGGGGCGCCCGGCCACCCCGGCCGATGTCCGTCGCCATTGCCGCGCATTCTCTCGGGGAAGATGCGCAGTTCCACTGCCTTCTGAGTGCCGTCAGGCTGCGGAACGCCGCCGCTGGCGACATAGTCGCCCGCCTTGATGTCGGCGGCCGTCGCCTTCACCCGGGCGACGATCAGTGCATTGTCGGCGAGCGTGAGGGTGACCGGGCCGCTGGCCGATTTGATGTACAGCGTCTTACCCTCGACCTTATCAATAGTGCCGGCAACGCGCTGGGTCTGCTGTTGCGCCCACGCGGTGGAAACCGCAAATACCGCCGCAAAGGCAGCGGCCGCCATAATCCGCATTGTGCTCATTTCTGATCTCCCAAAGAGTGACATGCGGGCCGAGCATACACCCGTCAGCCCGGATGGCGAAGCTGGCGCGGAGGGGGCGAGTGGATGCGTTCGACTAGACTTATCGGCATCGCGGCGTCTGCCGTCGTCGCAATCGAGATGTCATCCGGCGCGCAGGCCATGGGCCGCCGCTATGCGGCTTTATGCTAGGGCTGGTTGTGGCCTTGTGGTTGGCGCGTACTGCGCCCAATACGCTGGCGCGCCGCGCCCTGATGATCGGCGCCTTGGTCGCCCTAGCGCAAACCACCGCTATCAGTCTGTACCGCGCGCTGGCGCTGAACGCCTGGCCTATCGTTGTTGTTGAATTCGTGTTGGTCATGGGCTTCGTGTGGGTGCTGTTCATCAAGCCGGAGCCAGTGGTGTAGGCGCAAAGAAGCGTAGTCGCGTGATCAAATAACAGCGCCCGTTTTGCGGTGCATGAGTCGGGTCCTGGCCCAAGGCTGCCACGATCCAGCCGTCCCGTATGGGTCCGCTTACTGGGGAGCACCGGCCGCGCATACGCGCGCCAGGGAGGTGGTCGGCGCGGCCGAGTCTGACCCGAAGCGGGCATGGCGGTCAGCCCGGCTTAGCTCCTGAGAACTTGACCACCTTCGCCCACTCCTCGGTCTCGTCAGCGATTACTTTGCGAAATCGGAGGGCGAACCCGCAAGCGCCGTCGCGCCCATGTCGGCAAACCGCCTTGATGGCGGGTTCGGCGATCGCCGCGTGTCGCGGGGCGCGCCGACGCCGTGAACGGCGCCTCGCCTCATAGCCGGGTACGAATTCGCTGATGGATGGTACGTCCGGCGGCGCCGGCGAGCGCGTCGCCGCGGCCACGGCCGCGCGCAGCCGGCCGGACCTGATGAATTCAATCGAGCACGATATCCCCAACCGCGGATTAATTTGTCGACGCGCCATTGTGCTTTGGTTCCGGCACCCCAGATCCACAAATAGTGGGCAATAGTGACTTGTCTGAAGAGCTGCCCAAAAACGGCGACGTACCGAAGTCTCCGCTTCCTCCATTTAGCAGCCCTGATGCCATCGGCGGGCACAATTCTAATTTGAAGATTGGCTTGTATTGCGGGTGCCGAAGGCACCGGCATATCGGCACGTACGCGACCTCGGTTGCGCGCGTACCTAAGAGCCTTGCAAACAGCCGAAAGGAAAACACTATGAATCGACGTGCCACACTCGCAATGACGACCACAGCACTACTGTGCTTGGCAGTTGGCGTATCGGCAAGCGATTCCCTTGCTCGACAAAAGTCGCTCAAAGAGCAACTCGTCGGCACCTGGACACTCGTCTCGTCGGATCAGGTGCTGTCGGATGGCAGCAAGTTGAGACAGTTTGGCTCCAATCCCAAGGGTATCAACGTCTTCGACGCAAACGGTCGTTTTTTTCTCATGATCGCGAGTGCCGACAATTCAAAAATCGCATCCAAAGACCCAAGCCGCAAGACGAATTCCGAGGAAGTCGGCGGGCTGATTGTAGAATCGATTGCTTACTACGGCACGTACACGGTCAACGAGACGGAGAGGGCTGTCATCCTTCATCTTGACGCCAGTACATTCCCAAACCAGATCGGAACCGATCAAAAACGAACTATCACCTCTCTCACGACGGACGAACTGAGGTACGGCAGCCCTGGTGCGAGGTCTGGTGTCCAAGTCCATCAAGTATGGAAGCGAGCCGAATAGGCTATCCCAGCGGGGTTCTTGTCGTGAAGGTTCTGATCATGGATGAACCAAATTCAAATCCCGGCTTTGAAGTACGCCGCCTCAAGTCA
>DATGVJ010000209.1:0-4305 GCA_035300505.1 Xanthobacteraceae bacterium | reverse complement strand
TGGAAGTAGTAGGCTTTGGCGTTTTGATCGTAGGTCCAGGTGGATTTCTGTACGCCCGGGAAGACCATTCCCGTATGAGCGCCCGGCGGTTTCTTCTTTGACCAGACGTACCAGTCGCGGTACTTCGATTTTGGATCCTTGCAGGCTTCCTTGAACCAGGCGTGATGGTTCGAGGTGTGATTGACGACGAGGTCGATCAGCACCCGCAGGCCACGGTGCTTCGCGGCGTGCGTGAACTCGACAAAGTCGCCGATCGTGCCGTAGCGGGGATCAACGCCGTAGTAGTCGGACACGTCGTATCCGGCGTCGCGATGGGGCGAGACCTGAAACGGCATCAACCAGATCGCAGTGATCCCCAGCCCATGCAGATAATCCAGACGGCGCATCAGGCCCTTGAAATCGCCAATGCCGTCGCCGTTGGAATCCATGTAGGAACCGACGGAAAGGCAGTATATCACGGCGGTTTTGTACCAAAGGTCATTGATCATCCTGGCACCTGCGCGCAGTCGAAAAACAACGCGTATGGGCCGGCACAGTTCCCTTGACTGAGTTTTCGAAGGCGCTGGGCGCACGACCGGGCGGGCGCGCGTCGTTTGCGAACTGCATGAACGTGGTGGCGAACGCCGCCGGTGATGGCGGGAACTATTACGCATCCCCAACGTTCCATAGGGAAATGTTTTGTGGTTAGAGGAGGGGCTTGCATGACTGCCACCATCGATCCCAACGCGGGCGTAATGACGCTCGTCAATGTTTTCACCGTGGACGTTGATAGACAACAGCAACTCGTCGAGCTTCTCGACGAGGCGACCGAAAAGGCCATGAAGCGGCAGCCCGGTTTTATCTCCGCGAATATTCACAAGAGCGTGGACGGGACGCGCGTAATCAACTACGCGCAGTCGCGGTCGAAGACCGACTTCGAAGCCATGCAGAAGAATCCTCAGGCCGCCGAACACATGAAGGCCGCCGCCGGGCTGGCGAAGTTCGATCCGATCGTGTGCGAGGTCGCGTCCTCGCATTCCCTTTGACGGGGCTTATGGGAGGTCGAGAAATATGGGAGGGACTGGTTCGGCGATCCGAGTGCAACGGCCTTTACGCCATTTTGCAGCACTTGCCCGGAGCGAAAGGGATCGGCTTCGAGGTCGAGCCGACTGCCTTTGATTTGACGACGCGAAATATTGCACAACTCAACGTCCCGATTGACCTTGTCCGTGGCAGTTACAAGGATCTCGTGGGCCACACATGGCACATATTCCCCACTTCGTGGAGAATTTATGAGGTTAAACGTATTGGGAAACTCCGATCGGGAGGGTTTGGAGTTCTGCGGTTTACCTGCCCCTCAAAAGCAACCAAAGGGAGTTTACACACCTCAAAAAATGTGTATGATTTAATCATACGCATTGATCTGGGGATTATTGAGGGATTTCAGCCGTGAGAAACACGCACCCGGTCACCATCACCTTGCCTCATGACATGGCAGCGATGGTCAAAGCCAAGGTTGCATCCGGTGAATATGCGACTGAAAGCGAAGTGATCCGCGACGGTCTCCGCGCCCTCCAGGCGCGTGACGCCGCGGTCGATAAATGGCTACGCGACGAAGTCGCCAAGAGTTACGATGAATATGCGGCCGATCCGAGTATTGGCATTCCGGCCGACGACATCATGGCACGTCTACGCGCCTCCTACCGCGCCCGCCAAACAAAATCTGGAAGCTGATGAAGCGCTACACCGTCATCTTTACACCGCGCGTGGAACGCCAGCTCAACGCTCTCTATGTTCGAATCGCCGATGATAAAGGCCCGGCAACAGCCGACAACTACATCGGCGGCATTGTGGGCCGATTGTAAGTCACTCTCAACATTTCCAGACCGCGGCACAAAGCACGACGAAATTCGTCCAAATCTCCGCACCAAGGGTTATACCAGGCGCGCCACGATTGCCTTCTCGGTTAACGACTCGACCGAGATCGTTGTGATCCATGGCGTGTTTTACGGCGGGCAGGATTTCGAGCAGCTGCTCCGTGACACCGATAGCGACGATTGACGGAAACCAGTGACGATACTTGCTTCTGCCTCGCTCGCGATCTACTTCCCCGTCTTGAAATAGCGAGGGTCGGGCGGAGGCTGGTCCTTGCGGGTCGGCATCAGGTAGCCGTCGGCGGAAAGGAAATAATATTCCTTGCCGATGGCCACGTGATTGTTGCTCTCGGCGCAGTCGTATTCCGCCCATTGCACATTTTGTTCGCGGCGGAAGGTCTTGACGACTGTCCAGGGCCGCGTGAGCGCATGATCGGTGGACGTGATCTCGATGTGCAGAAGGTCCGGGTTCGCCTTGTCGAGATAAAACCGCTCCTTGATGATGCTCTGGTTGTCCTGGTGCAGGAGAATTCCGGAATTCTCATAGGTGCGCGGGCCCTTGAAATTGCGGGTCTCGACTTCGAGCACGTCGTACTTGCCGTCTTGGTTCTCGTCGATCCAATTGCCGATCGAGTACCCCATGTAGGACGGCTCGTCGTTCTTCGGGAAATCGCGGCCGTCGGTGTAGATGCGGCGCGGCATGTTGCCTTCGCCATAGACGTATGTGATCGCCGGCAGCACGACCAGTTCGAACGGCCGCGTCCCGGTCATGATGCGCGGCATGCCGGCGGTGATGCAGCTCACCCGGGCGTCGTCACCCTGTCCGCCGCGCGCCTGGTCGGCGACGCTCGCCTCCAGCCGCGCCTGATACTGCGGCGTCAACGGGGCCTGTTGCGCGAGTCCGGAACGCTTGGTCTGGTCCCATTGCGTGCCGACCCCGGCCGGTCGCCGCCATTGGCCCGACCAGTCGGGATACCGGGTTGCATCGAACGCGCAAGCGGCGCCGGTCGTGAGCGACAGCGTCGCCATCAGTGCGAATATTGCAATCGATCCTCGAACGAACATGTCCTCCTCCGCATTCGCGAGATCTAGTGGAGCTTGATCGTTTCCATTGCGTGTTACTTCGATGTCTTGAAATAGCGCGTGTCGGGCGGCGACTGGTCCCGGCGGGTCGGCATCAGGTAGCCGTCGGCGCTCAGGAAATAGAAGTCCTTGCCGACCACGACGTGATTGTTGTTTTCGCCGCACTCGAGTTCGTACCAGAGGACGTCGCGCTCGCGGTGGAAGGTCTTCATCACCACCCAGGGTCTGGTGAGCGCATTGTCGATGGTCGTGATCTCATAGCGCAGAATGTCCGGGCTCGCTTTGTCGAGCGTGATGCGCTCCTTGACGACGGTCTGGTTGTCCTTGTGAAGCGGAATGCCGGTGGCTTCAAAGACGCGCGGACCCTTGAAGTTGCGGGTTTCGACTTCGAGCGTGTCGAAATGGCCGTCGTTGTCGGTGTCAAGCCATTTGCCGATCGAATAGCCGGGCCAGGTCGGCTCCTCGTCCTTGGGGAACGCGCGCCCGTCGGTGTAGATGCGGCGCGGCTGGTTATTCTCGGAATTGATATAGGTGACGTTGGGTGTAACCACGAATTCGAACGGCCGCACCGCCGTCATCATGCGCGGCAGGCCGGTCGACACGCAGGTGATGCGGATGTCCTCGCCCTGGCCGCCGGCGGCCTGGTCGGCGAGGCTTGCCTCGAAGATCGCCTGGTATTCGGCATTGAGCGGCGCCTGTTGCGCTCGCCCGGCGCGCTTGGTCTGGTCCCATTGGTTGCCGATCCCCGGGGGCTTCTTCCATTGGCCCGACCAGTCGGGATATCGTGTTTCGTCGAAGGCTTGCGCGCCTGCAAGCGTCATCAGCACAGCGCCCATGGATACCAGGGCGCCAATCGATCTGCGGTGAAACATGTTGTCCTCCGAAGATACCAAGCATTCAACATAGCAAAAACGGGCGCCGGCGTCCAAGGCCTGCGTATCCTATCTGCCGCTGACGCAGGAACTTCGACGCGTCACGTCGACACGTCGGTCCGAAGTACGAAGCAGTTGGGCGATGCTAAGAGGCTGCTATCTGCCGGGAAAACGCATGCCGCACCGCTCCAGGCACCTGGTTTCGGCACGTTCGCAGCTCCGGCGGCTCGCTTCATGCTCGTAGGTCGCGGACCAAATTTACCGGTTTCATGCAGCCCTTGATGGGAGGCCAAGTAAATTGCAGACGTGCAGCAAACGCGCCTCCCGTCAACCGACTTTGCCGACCTTCTCCTCCATCAGTGCCCAGGCTTTTTCGCCGATGGACTGGCGCCAGTCGCGATAGAAATTGACGCCGATCAGCCGTTTGCGGAAGCTGTCGACGTCGACCGTGTTGACAATCATGCCACGGTCGCGAAGCGTCTTCTCCAGGCCCGCAT
>DATGVJ010000208.1:0-19996 GCA_035300505.1 Xanthobacteraceae bacterium | reverse complement strand
CAGTGTTTTCGGACCTGATGCCTATCGAAAGTACGGCACCGCCCATAAATTTCCTTGCGCGTCATTCCGGCAGTGTTATGAGCGGCGTAGGGTGGGCAAAGGCGCCTGGCACAATGCCAGTGTATGTAACAAGCTATCGTGCGCCGTGCCCACGCGCCCCGACGCTAACGTTGGCCGCGGTCGCGTGGGCACGGCGCCACGAAGGGTCGTTGCATGATCGACCATTGTGCCAGGCGCCTTTGCCCACCCTACGAACTGAAATCGAGGAACCCATAAAATTAAGGACGCAGCTCACTATATCTTCAACTTGTACACCTTGCGGGCGTTGTCGGCGAACAGCTTGCGACGGTCGGCCTCACTCAGGAACGTCATGGCGTCGACCATCGCCTTGGTGTCGTCGAAGTGTTTGCCAGTCTGCGGGTCGGTGCCGCGCGGGGCGAGACCGTCCGGCCCGGAGAACTCGGGAATACTCTTTCGGGTCGGCAGCTTCTCCCGCGCATTGCGGCGCAGGAGATCGAGGAACGCAAGCTGCACCGTCGTGGGTTTCCAGTTCGCACGTGTGGCGATACCGTCCGCATCGCGGCTTACCGGCGGGGCAAACGGGAGAGCCGCGAGAACCCCTATACGCATTTCGAGCAGTGTCTCCTGTTGGGTGACGATGCTGATACGGTCGCTTGTCGAGAGTATCGCACGCTGAAATTCAATGGAGCGTGTCTCGATGCTTGCGTTAGGTTTCGGATCGAAATCGGCAAACATGTGCTCGAATGCCATTCGACGCGGCGTGCCGAGTTGAGGCAGCACCCACTCGAAGCGCGCCAAATCCTGCAGGGTGATGTTTTGGCAACGCGACAAAGGATGTCCACGCCGGGCCACGATTGCATAAGGGTCGCGGAATAGCGGCTCTTCATGAACGTCCTCCGCCCAATCTGGCCGACGCAAGACACTGACGAGGAAATCGATCTTGCCGGCACGCAAGTCGTCGAGCAGAGCGAGATAGGCTCCTTCCATCACAAGCACGCGCGTGCCCGGATAGATGCGCAGGAGTTCATCGACGCTGCGCGCGATCAGGTCGACGGGGAACAGTGACAACGTTCCAATAATGACGCGGGAAGTGCTTGCGCCTTTGAGCGTTGCAATTTCTTCGGTCGCATAGGTAAGCTCGCGGCAAGCCAAGGCAAAACGGCGCGCAAGCTCGATAGCTGGCTTGGTTGGGACCAGACCTTGCGGACCAGGGTGGCAGAGCGCGCGCTTCAGCACGCCTTCAAGATCGCGAACAGCGCGCATGAGGGAAGAGGCCGAGACGCCAAGATTGATCGCGGCAGTTTCGACCAAACGGTGCTCCGCGATGGCCACGAGCGCACGTACATGCGTCGTGGTTATCTTGGCGAATATCGATTTGAGCGATTTGTCGTCCGCAAAGGGCGTGTCGACAAGCGGTGCGACAATGCCTTGCTCCATTTCGGCGAACAGGCGATTGGTGCGAGCAAGATAAGTTCGACCATATTCCGTGAGGTAGCAGCCGGAATGGTGGCGCTCGAACAGCACCACGTCGAGCAGCGCCTCAAGGTTGGCGATTGCCTGCGTGACCGCCGGCTGTGAAAGACACGCCTCGCGCGACGCGCCACTGACGCTCCCGAGCCGTGCCGCGGCCTGGAATACACGAAGGTGCCTCAAATTAGGCAGCTCACACACGTGGGCCATTGTTTGGGCCATTACTCGGGCCGGTATATGGGCCGTTATTTGGGCCATGCGCCTCCCAGGACCCTGAGGGTCCGACACGTCTTCTTGAATTTGGTTTGAACTTTATCGCACAAGGGCGCAGCCCTCAATCACTTTCGTGACGAGCACCGTCTTCCCCCTTTGGCATTAGGCTAAACGATGGCCTCTCACTCGGAGCGTCATCCTGAGGCGCTCTATCAAGTTAGTCTACTTTAGCTGACTTACTTGAAAAAGAGCCTCGAAGGATGACCAGGCACAGCCCGCGCCGTCGCCCTTCGAGGTTCAGTGCACCCGATCACGGATCGGGTGTACTGAACACCTCAGGGTGACGACGTCCGAGAGGAATCGCGCTTGACTTAGCGCCAGTGACTGTCTCCCTCAGGGAGAATTCCTCCCGCCATGAGCAAACTTGTTGCCGTCCCGCCAGCCGCCGGACCGGTGCAGATTATTCCGGGACCGCTTCAGTCTGCGGCACACCCTTGTCGGTGATGTTCATCTCGACCGCACGCGCCGGCGCGTTCGTCAAATTCTGGTTGCGGTGGATGGTGCCGCGCGGAACGTAGACCCAGTCGCCGACCTTGAGCACGCGCGGCGCCTGGCCGCGGACCGTGTAGGTGATCTCGCCCTCCTGGATCGTCCACCACTGTTCGCCAGGATGGCGATGGAACTGATTGCTGGCGCCGGGCGGAAGTGTGACATTTTGCATCCGCACGATCCGCGACGGATCCTTCTCGAGCGGCAGCTCGAAATACACGGTCGGCCGGAACTGCGAGGGGGCCCGCGCCGATTCCGACCATGCAACAGTTGCAACCATGCCTGACGCCAGGATAGCAACCGGAACGATGAGCTTGTTCATTGGAGACCTCCCAAAATTGGCCAAGAAATTTAGCCAAGACATTTTTTTTGCGACAGGCGAACCTGCGCACCGCAACTGTAGCTTGGATTGCGCCCTCGTCCAAATCCAGAAATAATCGCAGGCCATAAGAAATAAGCAAGGAGACCAAGGAGCCTTGGGTCACCTTAGACTTGGGCACCTTACACTTGGGGCACCTCCCGGAATAGCAGGCCCAATCAAGCCCGCAGGGGATTTCCAGAAATCAATTGCGCGCGACGGAAATTGAATGGCCTATGCCGGCCCGAAGGCCGGTAACTTGCCGGACAGCGCGCAATCACGCCGGCTGGTGCACAGGGATGCACCATGTGGGAACGTAACACGCCGTTACCGGCCGATTCCGCCAAAGGAGCAACCGTATGCAATACCCGTTAAGCGGCGCCATAAAGCTGCGCACCAACTTGGCCGACTATCCGGTCACCAAGGCCATCAAGCAGGGCTCGACGAGTTCTCCCATCGTCTCGTTCGATTTCTGCGGGCCGCCGTCCGCCCACGACGGATTCAAGGGGATGGTTCGCGACAATAAGTATGATGCCGGTGAACTTGCGATCATCACTTTCCTGCAGGCGAAGGCGTACGGCAAACCTTATGTCCTGCTTCCGGCGCCGATTTCCGGCCGGTTCCAGCACCATTGCATCGGATACAACGCCGAGCATGGCGAACTGAAACCCAGAGACATCGAAGGGCGAAAGGTCGGGGTGCGCTCCTATGCACAGACAACCGGACTTTGGGTCCGTGGCGTCCTCAAGCATGAATACGGTGTCAATCTCGATCGCGTCACCTGGGTCACGTTCGAGGATGCGCATCTGGCAGAGTACACCGATCCCGCGCATACGGTGCGCGCGCCAAAAGGCGCCAAGAAGCTTGCGCAGATGATGTTCGACGGCGACATCGCAGGAGCTATCCTGGGCGCGGACATGCCCAAGGACCCGCGTGTGCGCACGCTCGTACCGGAGCCGCACAAGGCAGCGAAAGACTGGTTAAAGCGGACGGGCGTGATCCCGATCAATCACATGTTCGCAGTGCATGAGCAAATCTCGCGCGAACATCCCGATGTTGTTCGAGAGGTGTTCCGCATGCTCGTTGAAAGCAGGAAGGCCGCGCCGCCGGAAGCACTTGAGACTATTCCGCCATTCGGCCTGGAGGCCAACCGCAAGGCCATTCAACTCGCTATCGACTGGGCAGTCGAGCAGCACATCATTCCGCGCCGGCTCGAAGTCGACGAACTGTTTGACCACACGACACGAGGTCTCGTGGCGTAGGGGGTCGCGTCACCAAGCATCAGGGACAATTGGGCTTGGCCGACGCCGGCCGTCATGCGTACGGGAGTGATGGATCAGTCCCCTCCCGTCTCTCATACCGTCGCGGCGATCGCCGGCGCACTGCGCGTCGCTCTGCTCTTTACTCGCACCCATAACCGTCTCAAGCGCCCGGGGCTCGCCGCAGCACTTCCCGCAAGCGCACCGTCGCCCCTTCATTGCAGCGCGCCATCTGCAATCTCGACGAAAGGTGCACCAACGACTCGAACAAGCTCAAAACGCAGGCTGAAAACACTTGACACAACGGCATTTCGTGCGTTCAACCAAGCTTCGTTAGAGCATTTCCCGATAGCGTTGACTCGCAATGGCGTCATGGCCGACCTCCGTGCCGGCCATCCACGCCTTGCTTTCCGCGGGTAAGACGTTGATGCGCGGGACGGCCCGCGCATGACGGTGTCATCGTTATCGGGAAATGCTCTAGCGTCCCGGCGCCGTTAGCCTGGTGCTGATCGATCCCTGATTTGCCAAATACTGTTGATCCGAAGATCCCAGAAACAGGATCGGTTATGGTGACATCGCTACAATCTTATATGCGCAGCCGTCCGCTAAATTCGTTCAGTCTTTTGATCCTTTCCCTGATCGGCGGGTTTTGCGTGATCCTCCCGATTTACGAAACGCCTTTGCGAACAATCAGAGGCAATGAAGGATGGTTGGCCGTCCTGGCCGCCAATTGGCGGCTAGGCTACGGGCTCTATCCTGGGGCGCAGGAGTTCATTGTCGGAAATTATCCGCCCCTATCCTATCTGCCGTATGTCATTTTCGACTATTTGCTCGGAGATTCGATTATTGCCGGCCGATGGCTTTCCTGGTTGATGTTTGGTGCCATTATCATTTTGTGTTATCAGATTATTTTCAATCTCACTCGCAGTGCTACATCGGCCGTAGTCACAGCTATTCTGCTATTTGCCACGTTCGCGGTCTGGTATGGAGGCAATTTGGGCGTTGCCGATCCTCAATTGACCGGTCACGCAGTTCAATTGATCGGACTATTGTTTTTGGCGCGCCGACCTCGCGATTACCAATCTATTGCGATTTCAACGTGTTTTCTGATCATCGGGGGCCTGGTGAAGCCAAATCTGTTCGGATTTCCTATCGGTCTTGCGCTCTATCTTCTATGGATTTCACGCCGACTGTTTTTCATCTGGGCCGCCTCGTCTATTACTGCCATTGCGATGATAACGATAGCAATGGTGCTGTGGTTCGGTTCAGACGTTTTGTGGCCCAATCTACTGCTGGGACGAACCTATTCCTTGCAAGTATTTTTATCAAGCCTGAAACTGATACTCACGATTGCTGTCCCTTTAACATTCTGCGGCCTGTTCTATAGGAGCTTGGCATCCACGGACGGCGGACGGCTGATATTGTGTTTGCTTTGTGGGTCGTTGGTCGAATTCATGATTGCGGCTCCGGCAGCCGGAACTGCATTCAACATCGGCTATGACTTGGCACTCGCAGCCTGCCTCGGAATCGGTATCATTCTCAAGAGCATGGAATCCAGGCTTGCAGGTCCTTCCTTGAACGTCGCTACAGTGTTTTTTGTCTGTGAGGTTGTCCGCGTGGTAGTTTCCGTAATACCACAAGTTTCGGAGCGTGTTCCGAGCCAAGAAAATCTTGCAAAACTCCGATCATCAAACCGCCAAGCAGAGACCATCATTGTGATGCTCGCCGAGGTCAAGGGCAAGGCCGTCTGTTTCCCCATGGCGTATTGCTACTGGGCAGGGCATTATGACCGTATAGACTTGAGCCTTCAACCTATGAGATTTTTCAGGCCGCCGCGTGATCTTGCGCCTACTTTACAAGAAATTGAACAGCGTCAATTTGCGGCGATCGTGATTGGCTCCACAGATCACCCGCTACTGCGTGTTGTTGAGCAATATTATCAACCGAATTTGCCGATCACAGTGCAGGGTTCGATTATTTGGGTGCCAAAACCCGCTGAAGATCGATGAGAGACTTGGATTGACACACAAGCGATTGTACGGCTTCATCGACGCGACCGTGAATGATCCTGGCTTCGAGCGTATCGCTACCGAGCCGGTGCTGACGCTTGGCACTGCGGTCACGACTTGGCAGAGGCGTTGAAGTTTGATGACGGATTCAATGAACGAGAGGGCTTTGAATACGCTTGTATCCGCCACACCACTTGCCGGTCCCGAGATCACGATCGTTCTGCCCACCTATAACGAACGGGCCAATGTCCGTCCCATGATTGACGCCATCGCGCGAACTCTCGCCGATACGCCTTGGGAAATCATCTTCGTTGACGATGATTCACCAGACGGCACCACGGCCGAAGCACGTGCTATCGGCGCCGCCGATATCCGGGTCCGGTGCATTCGCCGGGTGCATCGCCGCGGCCGCGGCAGCGCCTGTATCGAGGGTTTGCTGGCGGCGCAGGGAAGATTTATCGCGGTCATGGACGCCGATCTCCAACATGACGACAGTGTGTTGCCGCGAATGATAAAAATCCTGCGAGACGATTCGGCAGACCTCGTTATCGGATCCCGCTATGTCGAGGGCGGCTCGACAGAGGGCTTGGCGGGCGCACGCGCCACCATTAGTCGCAGTGCCGGGCGGCTAGCGCAACTGGTTCTCGGCGTCGAGATTTCGGACCCGACCTCCGGGTTCTTCGCAGCAAAGCGGGAACTGATCGACGCACTCGCCCGGGAACTCTCGACGGAAGGCTTCAACACCTTGCTCGATATTGTTTCGACGCGCCATGCTGGAATGCGCATCGCCGAAGTCCCATACGTCTTTCGAGCGCGGCAACACGGTGAGAGCAAACTTAGCGCGCGCGTCGCGCTCGACTTCGCAGGGCTCATCCTGTCGCGCCTGTCGTTCAATACACTGCCGCAGCGCTTTCTGCTGTTTTGCATTGTCGGTGTAAGCGGGATCGGCGTCCATCTCATCGCGCTGGCCGGCTTATTTGCTCTGACGTTTCGCTTTGACACCGCTCAGGCAATTGCCGCATTCGCCGCCATTGCCAGCAATTTCTGGTTCAACAACATCTTGACATATCGGGACCAGACGTTGCGCGGCAGCGCGGCACTCAAAGGACTCATACTCTATGCGGTAATTTGCAGCTTCGGCTTCATCAGCAATATCAGCGTCGCGCAATGGATGTTGACGGACGATTCGACCTGGTGGCTGGCGGGATTTTCCGGCGCCCTGATCAGCGCGGTCTGGAATTATGCAGTTAGCGCAGCACTCATTTGGCGCCGCTGACACGCGAATACCTCATGCCGCGAGGATTTGGGCCAGCGCGCAGGGCGCAATCGCTTTATTGCGCCGCTCGTCGCCCAATGCCCGTAAGACCATTGTGGCACCTTGGCGCAATAAAGCGATTGCGCCCTACGCACCTTCCGCATTTGCCGCGAGGGCATGCGCCAATCCTACGATCAGGTCTTCGATGTCCTTGAGCCCATTCGTTCGCGGCGACCCTGCCATGTGCGGTGTCAAGATGACGTTGTCAAATGACAGCAACTCGTCATCAGATCGGCCAGGTTCTTCATATAGTGAATCGAGCGCGAAGCCGCCCAGATGGCCGGATCGCAGCGCCTCCAGGAGCGCTTCACGATCGATTACTTCCGCCCGCGACACGTTGATTATCCATGCGCCGGGCTTCATGAGCGCCAGTCGTTCACGGTTGATGAGGTGCAATGTCGATACATCCAGCGGGAGCTGGGGGATGACCACATCGCTTTCGGCGAGCAGCGCTTCCAACGACCGGTGCGAAACATTCAGTTTGTCCTCTTCCGCCGCAGGCAACATGGTTCGTTGAAAGTACAAGACCGTCATTCCAAATGCGGCGGCGCGTGATGCAATTTCCCGGCCAATCTCGCCGAAGCCGATGATGCCGATCGTACTGCCGAATAGAGTCCGCATCCCCGAGAAGCGCCCCCAGTTGGCTCCTGGCGAGTGGCGGGTATCAAAGGGCTTGTAGGGACGATCGATGGCGGCAAGTTGGTCTATGCTGATCAGCCCAGTGAGTTGTTCCATTCGCCTGGCGAGCGTGAGCATCAATGCGAAGGCATGCTCGGCGCAAGCGATGTTGGCACGGCGGCGCACACCGAGCACCTTGACGCCGCGGGCCTCGCACGCGGCTACATCGATGTTGCGAAGAAGCAAACCATATTTGTGAACGACTTTGAGACGTGGCGCCAAAGCGAGTTCTTCGGTACCGATCTTCATGGACTCGGTGACAATGGCTTGTGCCGATCCGAGATTGCGATGCAACTCCGGTTTCGAAGAAACCAGCCTGACATCGCTGGGGTGGAGCGGCCCTGCCCTCTTCTGGATTTGATCGGACCATTTCCGAAAATCCGGCAAATCCGGCGACATGAAATCCGCAAATGCAGCCCATCTTTCCGGACTCGTCGTCGGGTCGAGGACCACTCCGATCAAGCGCGCCCAGACGTCGTCTTCGACGACCAATACCGGATTTTCTAACCCCATTGATGGCCCCTCATTTTGTTTCCCCCGACCCGGTCGAAGAGTTTCAGGCTAGGCGCTACGCGTCGTCGTCGTTGCGGCTGCATGGCGCGTCAGTCAAATTCGACCGGGGCATGATCGGCGCGTCGGAAGTGGCAGGGAATACGAATGCCGTGTTGACGCTGTCAAGTGTCGACAGGTGAGCGGGCGTGCACCCCATACTTCCTTTCACCCGATCCGCCTGCTAGATTCGCTGCCCATCTCTCGAGAGAGCCTGACATGCATTACCCCACAACAATCGGCGCAATGGCGGTGGCCGCGCTGGTGTCGCTCAACGCCGCGGCCGCAAAGGCCGGCGAGATGCAGTATCCCGATATCGAAACCCAATGGAGAAACCCTTTATCAAACGGCTTCGGCAATCCCTGGGACACGACGAAACCCATGGGCCTTGGGCAAGAGGCACCCCTCACGCCGGAATACCAGGCCATTTTCGAAAAGAGCGTGAAGGAACAAGCCGACGGCGGACAAGGCAACAGCCTCGGCCTGACCTGTATCCATCCCGGCATGCCGAAGGTGATGAACTTCTCCGAACCGGGGGAGATCATGATCAGACCGCATGCGACATATCTCGTGACGCAGCGCTATCCGGTGCGTCGAATTTATACCGACGGGCGCGATTTCCCTGCCGACGAGGCGCCGACGTTCACCGGCTATTCCATCGGCAAATGGCTCGATGAGGACGGCGACGGCCGCTATGACGTGCTTGAGGTGGAAACACGGAATTTCAAAGGCCCGCGCGTTTTTGAATCCACCGGACTTCCATTGCACCAGGACAATCAGACAATCGTCAAGGAACGAATTTTTCTCGACAAGAGCGACCCCAACACCTTGCACGATATCGTTACCACGATTGATCACGCGCTGACCCGTCCCTGGACGGTGGACAGGATATATAAACGCGTCCGCGAGCCGAAGTGGCGAGAGAAAACTTGTCACGGCGCCAACCTCCATCTGGCTATCGGCTCGGAGCAGTATTTTCTCAGCGCCGACGAAAAGCTGATGCCGGTCAAAGCAGGCCAGCAGCCGCCCGACCTGCGCTACTTCGAGCAATCGAACAAATGAGCGTCTCCATGCGCTACCGTAAATGCATCGGCGCAGTGGCTGCGGCGATGCTGACAGTATTTGCCGCGCCGGCCATTGCGGTCGACATGAAGTATCCAGACTTCGAAAGTCAGTGGCGAATTCCAGACGGCGTGAAAGGCGATCCTTGGGATCCGGCACGGCCGGCTGGTCTTGGGCAGCAGGCACCGCTCATCCCTGAGTATCAAGCGATCTTCGAAAAGAGCGTAAAGGACCAGGCTGCCGGCGGACGCGGCAACAACTACGCGGGCCGCTGCATGCTCGACGGCATGCCGCGGATGATGAGCCTGACCGGGCCGATGGAAGTGCTGTTTCAACGGGCCTACACGGTCCTCATTTTTCAGAACGCCTTTGCACGCCGCATCTACACGGATGGACGCGATTGGCCGGTCGACGAAGAGGGAACTTTCGATGGTTATTCCATCGGCAAGTGGGTCGATGAGGACGGCGACGGCCGTTACGAAGTGCTCGAGGTCGAGACCCGCCAATTTAACGGCCCACGCGCGCTCGAATCCAGCGGCCTGCCACTGCACAAAGACAATCAGACCATCATCAAGGAGCGAATCTTTCTCGACAATGACAACAAAGATGTCCTTCACGACCAGATCACCATCATCGACAACGCTTTCACGCATCCTTGGACAGTCGACAAGACCTATGTCCGTGAGCGCAAGCCCACATGGTCAGAATACCTTTGCCAAGTGCCGCCCGACCGCGTCTACATTGGCCAGGACGAATATTCGGTGAGCCCCGACGGCAAGCTGATGCCAACGCATGAGAATCAACCGCCACCTGACCTGCGGTATTTCCAACAGCCGCGGAAGTGACGCCGGCCGGAACCTGCGGTCAGAAGCCCTTGATTTGGCTTTGCTACTCAAGGCGAACGTTGTCGCCGGCATGTGCTTCGACGCGAATATCGACTCAACTGCTACCCTGCCGGATTTGATTACGGCTTATTAACTGCGGACGTCCAATCTGCCAGCGGGCCGATTCGGGGAGAGTAACGCGTGACTGCCGAGATTTACCAGTTGAACGAATATCGCAGCACAGAGAGCGCCGATTGTGATATCGATCTTGAGACAGCGGTAGACGCCGCCATCAGGGACTTGCGCGACATTCTGCTGGACTGGGGCTCCGAAGTGGCACGGCAACGCGCGCAAGAGTGCGAACAGATGTTGCGCCTCGCCTTTTCGGGAAATGTTGTTTGCAGGCTAGGCCATTGATTGTGATTGTATGAAAAATCCGTCGTCGTTTGATCCTCTTGATCTTACCCTCGCCATCAAGAATCGGGGCCGAACGCCCAGTCCTTGGCGATGGGAGATTTATGGAGCAGGAAAGAGCAAGCCGGTGCAGCAGTCCGATTTTTTCGCAACCATGTCAGAAGCGACACGGGCGGGTAAAGCGGCATTGGCCGAGCTACGAGGCAAACAATCGACGTGACGTTGGCAGTCGAGAACGCCGCCGATCAATTCTCCTACGATCATCGGGTGCGGGGCGTTAAGCTAGACTGCAGCGGCGAGTTCGACGAGTTTTGCGATGGTATTGATGTTTCGAGCAGTCCCGTTCGCGGCAGCTGGAATTTTGAGTTTCGAGCGCCCCATGCCTGCGCCATAGGAGACATAGATCTCTCGCCTGCCCAGACGCACGTCCTCGTCCTTCCGGCCTCGGATATGATCCAACGTGTCGGCTGCCGGGGGATCGTCCAGGAAGATGGCGACGGTCCATTTTGGGGCGGTTTTGGAAAACGGATTGGATTCGAGAACACCTGCCATCTCGTCCGGCGTGCGGATAATGACGCCAACCGGCCTTCCGGCGTATGCCTGAAGGCGCCTCTCGAGAGACGCCTTTACCTTCGGCACGGACTGCTCGGCAACGAACACAACATTTCCGCTCGCGATAAAAGTCTTTACCTTCGTAAACCCCTCGGCGGCGCACATCGCTTTCAGTTCAGCCATAGGCAGCTTGCCCGTCCCCCCCACGTTCACGGCACGCAACAGTGCGATGTAAGTCGGCATATTTCCCATCCTAACGTCCGAGGAGGCAATCATTGCCTATGGCGTTGAAACCAGGAAGGCAATTTGGACTTTCGCGTCGACGTTCGGCTTGACGACGATTTCAAGACAACGCGGCCTCAATCCCTGAGGTGACGGAGCGCTTTATATCTGGAACTGGAAGCTTGCGTCAGCGTTAACTTTGCGACAGACATTCGGTAGTGAGTTGACGCGAGTCGAGGCAACTCGTCGAAGCGGCCCACGCGACAGTGCCCACGACGACTTCGATCGCGTCCTCGATCATCCTACCTGCTCCCTCAGTCGACACGCTCAGTCGACACAAATGGCCGATGTCGAAAAATCTCCACGACAATGAAATAAAAATTCTACTCCACAAGTGAAGACCCCAGGTCAACCAAGCCGGGGCTTATTTACTTCCCTTATATTGAGCCATTCATTTTTACTTCCCTTATATGAGCCATTCATTCGTTTGAGGCGCGGGAACTATGTCCATTCTTGCCCGTTAAACTTCTGTCCGCCAGAATTATCGCTAGGATGGGAGAGCCGCCATGCCACAGAATTCCACCGTGAAGGCCAAGAAAATTGAGCAGCCTGAAAATCACTACCAATCTCCCACTGAAGTTGCAAAAGATGAGACGCTTACAAAGGAAGAGAAAAAGAGCGCGCTCAACACATGGGAGCAAGACGCGCGCCAATTGCTGATTGCCAGCAACGAAGGCATGCCCATGCCCGAAGGCTTGGATCATCGTTTGGGCGAGGTAAAGCGTGCAAAAGAAAAAATTGACGGGCCGCGAAAACACAAACCCGCGCATTAAAGCAGAAGTTCTCGGTGTCGCCCTACGCCACAGGTCCGGGCTCTTGTTCACAAAGAGGTGCAACATGACACATCAAGAAACCAGCCTTAGCCTCACCGGCCGAAGCCTCGCTGTCGGATTTGCATTGACTGTCACGATACTGGTGGCGCAACCCGCTGCAGGACAAAACACACCACGAAACCCTTCCGCACCACTAAAAATAGATCCGCCAGCTTGTTTAGATCAGGAGCGATTGCGTCCCGAGGATGGAAATGCGCGCCAGCCGGACGAATCAACTCCGAACTTAAGCGAGAAGCTTGAACGCAGTGAAGGCGTCATTTGTCCTCCAGCGCGCGTCGATCCGGAGATCGACGTGGTTCCCCCCGCTGGAGGCAGGACGCCAGTTATTCCACCCCCTGGCAGTCCAGGCGGCGATCCCAATGTCCGGCCTAAATAAGCGCAGAAGTGATGCTACCGGAACAATGAAGCAGCCACGCCTGAAGCAACCACCATAAATGGTGTGCGTTCGAGACGAAAGACGTTTCATCTTCGCGTGTTCATTCCGAAGCGGATCGACCGGAATCGGTCACATCTCTCGCGCCAAGGCGCCGATGGACGAGGCCGGTTTCACGACGTTCCTCAAGCGCTCTTTGGCTTCTTCTGAGAGCGGACGGGAGGAGCGGCAGCTCGCACCGACGTGTTCAGTGCCACCGCAGCGTGAATGAGCGCCTTCAACGCCTTTTCATCAATCTTGTCGCCCTCATGGAAATCGATGGCGCGCCTGGTGTTGCCTTCGAGGCTGGAGTTGAAGAGGCCTGAGGGGTCCTCCAACGCGGCGCCCTTGGCGAAGGTCAACTTCACGGCATTCTTGTACGTCTCGCCGGTGCAGATGATTCCGTCGTGCTCCCACACCGGAACCCCCCTCCACTTCCATTCCTCGACCACTTCGGGGTCGGCCTGCTTGATGAGAATTCGGACCCGAGCGAGGGTCTCGCCCCGCCAATCACTCAGTTCCTTGATTCTCGCATCTATCAGCGCAGAGGGAGAGTCACCGCCTTTTTCCTCCTTCGAACCGCTCTTCATCTTCTTCATGGTTGTTTTCATGATTGTTGTCGCTTTCTTCATGGTTGGACCAGGCTCCGGCGCCACTTTACTTCCAGCGATAAGGACTCGGTTTAGAATGACTCGCAACCACTCTTAAACATGGCTTGGGTAAGACAGGATGCTGGAACCTGTCAGGTGACGCCATGTTCACGCTCTTTCGATATGGTCTAATTCCCATTGTGATTTACTGCGTCGTCGTCATCGCCGCCGGCATTGACGTTTACTCGACCAACGTTGTCCAAAAGTCCACCTGGCCACAGACAGTCGTTACTGTGATGCAATCGCAAGACTTTGGCCAAGCGGTGGCCGAGTTTCGCGGCACACAAAACACCTTTCCGGACCCCCGTGGAACGGTCAAATACGTCATTGATGGAGAGACGTATACCTGGCAAGGGCGCGGCCGCGACATAGGCGTGACCGTCATGAACCCCGGTGATCAGATCAATATCTACTACAATCCTAAGAACCCACGGGAAATCAGCACGCTGGTCCTGCTCGGGGCTTCCACAGGCAACATCATACTCGCAGTAGCGCTCGCTTTTCTTGCCTTCTATGTTTGGTTCTTCTGGCTTCGCGGATTTCTTCGCCGTTCGGGCCCGGACGATTTCAACGGTGCATGGCGGGGTCTTTCGCAGACCGTGTGCCGGAACGGCTTTCGAGCCAAATGGAGCTTTCGCGTTCCACATTGGGAGATCAGCGCCCTACGGCGACCAACAGCAGGCTGGCGGGAAAATCCTTCGGTCGGGGTCGCGGGGCGACTTTCGGTAAGCGGTAAGCGCTTTGCGCGGCCGTCTTAATGTGTCCTATCCGCCGGTGCGTCGCGCGCTACGCCACTCGGTGGCATAGTGCAGCACGAACATGTACAGACCGGTGAACATGAGCAAGAAGAGCGGGGGCAGCGGCAAGTAGTCAAGCCAGACGACAGGTTCCCCCAGTCCACGGACGACGAAATTGGCGATGACGGCTAACGTGAAGGCGATGGCCAACCAGCGGTGGCTCTGCCGAATCCATTTGTTCCTGTTCAATGGGACCTCCTCTGAAGACGAGCCCGAAGCGGATCGGGCCCTAGCTTTGAATTGTGCCGGCTCAATCTATCCGCGCCAAGATCTGCTCCAGGTTTCCAAAGAACTTTTGCCACCCGAACTTGGCACCCTGGAAGGCCTGCTGCTGATCCGGCCGAAAGCCCGACTGCTCCATACGCAGGTGGGTTCCCGTGCTCGTAGGGGTGAGAGTCCAAGTGACGACACTCTCAAGGCCATAGGCCGCCCATGTGTAAGACAGCGTCTTGTTCGGCTCGACTGCCAGCACCTGACAATCGACAGCGCCCCAGTCTGCACGAAAATTGAAACGGTGGTCGACGACAGGCTTGAAGTCGTTCTTCATGAGCCACTCCTCGATCAGGTGTGGTTGGGTGAGCGCGCGCCAAATCTTTTCCGGCGGAAAAGCGACCTCCCGTTCGACGACGACGGAGAGCGTTTCGGTCGCAGTATTGGTCATTGGTCCATCCTTTTGAGCAGATCTTCGAGGTGGTCGAACCGGCTCTGCCAGAAGCCGGCCATTTGGCTTGTCCAGTCGACCAGTGGGGCCAAGGCGCCGAGCTGCGCGCTGTAGTGCGTCTGGCGACCTTCGTGGCGATCGCGCACCAGCCCGGCCTGCTTCAGAACGCCGAGGTGCTTTGACACGGCCGGTTGCGAGACCCCGGCCCGAGCCGTCAGGGCGCCGACCGTCTGCTCTCCTTCGCGACACAGCCGCTCGAAGATGGCCCGTCGCGTCGGATCGGCCAATGATCTGAAAAGAATGGCGTGGGGGTCCGGCATGACAATCGATAACCCGTTGGCTATTGATCAAATCAATAACCGCGCGGATATATAAGTCAAGCGGAAATTCGGGAGCGCAAGATTGATCCTTGTCACCGGCGCTGCCGGGCTTTGTTGCTTCCACTTATGCCGGGCTTTGTCGCTTCACTTATGTTGAGCAATTCTTTCGTTGCAGGAACGGGAACTATGTCCTTTCCTCACCGTTAACCTTCGTGCCAGGGACTACAGGTGTTACGCTTCTACACCCCGAAGGAGGTGAGCCATGCGAAAGTTACTTATTACCTCCGGCGCCGCATTTTTCTTTTTCTCTCCTGCGCATTTGTTGGCGTTCTCTCCCGCACATATGTTGGGGCAAGCGCCAATAGAGCGCCAAGCACCACCCAGCAGAACAAGCAATCTAACCCTTGAGCAGCATCACATCATCAAGGAATTTATCAAAGACAGCAAGGTTGAGACTGCCCCGGCCAACGTCCATGTTGTTGTTGGCGATACTGTCCCCCAATCAATCGCTTTACATCCGATGCCGGCGGAAGTTGGCGCAAAACTTTCACAGATCAAGACCCACTTGTTCTTCGTTCAAAACGCGAAAGTTTTCCTTGTCGACCCCAAAGATAACCGGATCATCGACATAATAGACTAAGCGCAGTGCGCCTAATGGAGATGCTCACACGCGGCGTGTGCCGGGCGATGCCGCGCTTCTTCGCGATCGCTTGCGCGGAAGTGACAACGCCGCGCGCGATGAGACCCTGCCCACCCTCGTTCTCGCTCGCGAACACGAAAACCGTGTCGCCCTCAGCAATATGCTTGCCGCCATACATCGTCTTTTGCGCGGTGAACGCGAATGTCCTCGCCCGCGGATCGCAAACCTCGGCTTTGATCGCGAACGCCATGCTTCTCCTCCCCAACCCAAATGAGTACCACTGCCATACCGCCTGCCTTCCCTAAATCGAAAGCCGCACGTGTGGCGCCAGCGCTAGCGCTGCGCCCACGCTGTGACGACCAGTTTCTTCAGCACCTCCGGCTCAACATCCGCCAGCCGCTTGATATAGAGGCAGCCGCCACCTCGCTCGTGCCTCCCGAGCTTGTCGAGAATTGGTTGAAGACGATCCAGATCACAGGTTAGATAAAGGACCGTAGCCGTCTTACGCGGACTGAATCCGATCCGGCAGATATCTCCTTCGCGTAAGAATTTCGGGTTGGATGTCACACCAGCGGATTCTGGATCGTCATGGTGTCGGAACCGACAGAAGGAGACAAACCATGACTGCCAAACTTGATCCCTTAGCCGCAGCCCCTGAACTCATGAAGACCTGGCTCCGCACATCGATCGCCATCGCTTCGAGCCTTGAACCGACCCTCGCCGGACTCGTGGAGATCCGCGCCTCCCAGATCAACGGCTGCGCCAACTGCATCAATTTGCATACTGTGCAAGCGCGCGAAAAGGGAGAGACCGAACAGCGCATCTACCTGCTGTCGGCCTGGCGAGAGGCCCCTTGCTACACGGACCGCGAACGCGCCGCCCTCGGCTGGACCGAGGCGCTGACGCGGCTCTCCGAAGGACATCAGCAAGAAAGTGCCTATGAAGCCCTGAAGGCACAATTCAACGAGGAGGAGCAGGTTAAGCTCACATTGATAATCAATGTCATCAATGGGTGGAACCGCATTGCGGTTGGCTTCGGCGGATTTGCGGATCCGGCGGCCGTGAAGTCCGCCAGCGCCAGGGCGGTCGCCTGATGGCCGGCGTCGGACACGAGGATGCAGCGGTCAGTTTCGACCCGCTGCGTCCAAAACTCATGCGCGTCGCCTATCGCATGCTGGGGGCGGTGGCTGACGCCGAGGACGTCATACAGGAGGCCTTCATCCGCTGGATGAAGGCCGACCGCGATGAGGTGCGCGAGCCCGAGGCGTTCCTGCGCCGTACCGTCACGCGGCTCTGCCTCGATCAGCTCAAGTCAGCCCGACGCCAGCGCGAGACCTATGTCGGCCCCTGGCTTCCCGACCCGGTCTTCGAAGAGGAGCGCGAGGAAGACGTGACCTTGCCGTTGATGCTTGCACTGGAACGCCTTTCTCCGCTCGAGCGGGCGGCATTCTTGCTGCACGATGTGTTCGGGCTCGGATTCGAGGAAGTCGCGGCGACAATCCAGCGCGACGTGGGCGCCTGTCGCCAACTCGCGACCCGCGCGCGCACCCATGTGCGTGAGGCGAGGCCTCGCTTCGAGGTGGACAAACGCCGCGGCCTCGAGCTTGCCGAGGCTTTCTTCGCCGCCTCTCGCAACGGAGATATGAAAGCGCTTGGTGCGATGTTGGCGGCCGATGTCAGCGTCCATGCCGACGGTGGCGGCAAGCGTCCGGCGGCCGTTAAGCCCATCGTCGGATTCGATGCCGTGATGAAAGTGCACGAATATCTGGCAACTCTGTTCAAGAAGAACGGCTCGAAACTTGTCCGTGCTGGATTCGTCAATGGATTGCCGGGTTTCATCACGCTGGAGGCCGATGGTGAACTCCAGACGACCGCGCTCGACATCGAGGACGGAAAGATTGCAGCCATCTATGTGGTGCGGAACCCCGACAAGCTGAAGCATCTGCATTAGTGTGCTGCGTCATTCAAAATGAAGGGTTCTTTGTAGGGGCGGGTTTGAAACCCGCCCCTACGAAATCAGCGGTCTTGCATCCCTCCAATTTGATTGAAGCGGGTACCTAACCCGTTCCGCGAACTGAGCGGGCCACCGCTATTTGGGCTGGATGATCGCGCGTGTGATCTGTTCGGCAAACTCCGTGACAGGCGGCCAGTCCAATGTGGGCTTGTTGATGCGAAGCGAGATGACACCGTGCAAGCCCGACCACAAGAGAAGCGCCGGACGTTGCGGATCGGGTGATACACGCGCCTTGGCAGACGCCGGCTTGATTTCCCGGATCAATTCGATGGAGCGCACCAGAAGGGGGCGCCCGAAATCGGCGATCCGGGGATCGTTGAGCCTCAGGACGACGCGGCCCTCAAATAGAACCTTGTAATGACCCGGATGCTTCAGCATCGCCGGCACTTCGTCCGTCGAACATCTCCATGACAATCTCAAGGCCGCGAGCCTGGTCCTGCCGGCTGACATCGTCGCCCAACTGGATTGCCGCCCTTGCCGCGCAGGAAAAATCTGACGGGTCACGGCGGTGACCCAGCGGGGCGATGATCCCCTGTCAGGAGTTTGCGGCGCGGGGCTTCAATCCCGATCCGGCGCCCCCAGGGGGAAGTACGGCCGGAAGTACCGCGCCTCATCCACCGCCCGGGCGAAGGCCGGGCGGGCAAGCAACCGCGCGCGGTACGCGCGCAACGCGGGATAGGTCTCGGACATTTGGTGCGTCCAGTCGGCGTAGAACAACGAGGGCGAGGCCGCACAGTCCGCCAGCGTGAAGTCGCCGCCAGCGGCCCAAGTTCTGCCGGCAAGTTGCCCTTCGAGCCAGGCGTAGGCGCGCTCCAGCCTTTCCTTGGCGATCGCCAATCCCTCCTCGCTCTTCACCGGAACCCGCCCCAGCGCACTGTCGACCGCAATCTGCATCGCATCCATCACGTGCAGGTCGAAGAAGCGGTCGAGAAAACGCACGTCCAGCGCAGCCATCGGGTCAGCGGGCAGCAGGCGCACCGGCCCGGGATGCACGAGTTGCAGGTATTCGATGATGATGCTGGTTTCGACAATGTTGCGCTCCCCGTCCACCAGCAGCGGGAACTTACGCAACGGCCAGCGCCGCAACCACTCGGCCGAATGCTGCGGCGTATCCGGCCCGAGGCAACGGAACTCGAAGGGCGTAACGTTTTCGTACAGCGCAATGAGCACTTTCTGCGTGTACGAGGAAAAGGGATGACCGTAGAGCACGAGCGACATCGTAAGACCCCCAAATTTGGACAACTTGCATTTTGCAAGGGGTTGAACGCTACGTCTACTGGCTGCTGGAAAAAGGGCGGCCCGCCACTATGGGACGCGTTCACGGATGAGCTGCGCCACTTGCACCCGGGTGCAAGTGGCGCGTTGCTTCGATCAGGCGGCCTTGAGCAGCCCAAGTTGGGTCAGCGCGGTCACGCCGTCGTCGAGGCCGATCTCCTCCACGATCTTGCCGTCGAGCACCTTCAGCACGGTGGTGCCGGTGAAGTGCATCTTGCGGCCGGTCGCAGCCGGGAGATCGCCGATCAGAAAGTCATTGAAGGCTGGACCCTTATGGGTGCCACCACCCTCCACTGACCGACGACGTAGTCGCCCTCGGCTATCAGATCCGCCGTGCCCCAGAAATTGAGATCGGGGAATGCGGCACGGAAATCGGTCATGAACGCCTTGATGTCGTCGCGGCCGCGGCGGGGTTCATGCAGCGAATATTTGAGCAGCATGTCCGGCGCGGCGATCTCGTCGACAACCGCGAGATTGACGCTCTTGCCCCAGAATTCGGTAAACCAGCGACCAACAACGGCCTTGTTATCTTCTTCCTTGCTCATGGAATGGCTCCTCGTGATTTGTCTCGTGAGGATCACCGACATCGGTCGATGATCTGAGCGAAGATTTAACGTTGACCTCCGCGAGCCACACTCCGGTTCTTGCTTTGAAATCAAAATCAATTACGCAGCCAGTCCGCGCTCATGTTTGCACAGTTGTGGGCCCGGTGCCTGCGCCCAATCGTTCAAGACCGAGAGCTTTCGCAAGCAGCAGCGCCAGTTCGCGCCGCGCCGGATCCTGGTGGATTTGACAGTGGCGCGCCCGCACGAGAACCGCCCTTCGTCGTCCAACGGCGG
>DATGVJ010000207.1:0-2747 GCA_035300505.1 Xanthobacteraceae bacterium | reverse complement strand
ATTCCCTGTTCCGGACGACACACCGAAACCCGACATGGCTGGTAGATGTGTCGACCGCCTCGGCGTGCCGCGCGGCCGGACGGTAACGCCGGCAGTAGTTCGGTGCGCAAAGGTGTGAGCCGCCCTTGATCACCTTGCGGGGGATTTTGATATTCGGCTGGCAGGGATCGTAGCTTGCGGCCTCGGCGCCGCCGCGCGGGTTTTCCGGAATGCAGCAGGCCTTCGGTGCATCGGCTTCGTGCTTCTGCGTGTACCAGTCGCTGGTCCATTCCCAGACGTTGCCAATCATGTCGTGAACGCCGTAGCCGTTCGGTGGAAACGCGGTAACCGGCGACGTGCGCTCGAAGCCGTCGTCGTTCAGATTTTGTCGGGGAAATGCGCCCTGCCATGTGTTGGCCTGGTGCTTGCCGCCGGGCGTGAATTCCTCGCCCCAGGCATACTCCGCGCCGTCCAGCCCGCCGCGCGCAGCGAACTCCCATTCTGCTTCGGTCGGCAAATCTTTGCCAACCCAGCGCGCGTAAGCGATCGCATCCGCGAACGACACGTGCACCACCGGATGATGGTCGAGATTGTTGATGTTGCTCCTTGGTCCATAGGGGTGCCGCCAGTCGGCGCCCTTCAGGAAAGTCCACCACTCTCCCCAGTTGTGCAGATCGACCTGGCGTGACGGAGGAACGAACACGAGCGAGCCGGCATAGAGCATATGCAGCAGCGCACCAGGATAATCCTTTGGATCGGGAGCAATCTCTGCAAAGGTGACGTGGCCGGTCGCCTTCACGAACTCCTTGAACTGGCGGTTGGTGATCGGCGTTCGGTCGATGAGGAATGAATCGACTGTGACGCGATGGACCGGAGTTTCTTCCGGATAATGTTTGTCCGATCCCATGCGGAAGGTACCGCCCGGAATCAGCATCATTCCGACGTGCCGGGAATGCTCGCGCGCCTTGGCGTGGACGGTATCGGTATCGGCCTGAACCGTGCTCACTCTGCAACTCCTCAGAAAGCGGTTCGTCTAGCAGTAGCAACGAACCGGCTGGTGCCGATCGGTTGGGTTATTCACATACAGGTTGCTCACTTCACGGTCGTGATGTCCGGCAGCGCTAGTTTTTGTCGAAGTAGGTGCATCAGCGCCGACCAACGCGATTAACCGGGCCACCACGGTTGGCCGGCGTACCGGGGCGCACGCCGACGCCCGGCGCACCAACACCGGGGGTCACGACGGCGCGAGCTACCGGCGCAACGGGACGCGCGACGCACCCCATCGGCACACCGACAGTCGTGCAGTAGATCACTGCATTGGCTGACCTAGCGTTCATGGAGACTCCGGTGAGCGTTGCCAGCGCGGCCAGCACTAACCGAGCGCGCGACAAACCGACGATACGAATCATGATCATTCCTCCGTTGCAACTAGAAGCCCACTACGATACGTGCAACGGTGCCAGACGCCCTGTTTCCGGAACGCAAGCACGCGCCGCTCATTTCCCGGCGCCACTGGCGCCTCTCTGCACCATCTCGAGCGCCTTCTCGATGCTCAGCGATCCACCCACCTGGCTCGGGGGATATTCTTTGAACGTTTGAAGGAAACCGCCAACGAGGGTTACGGCAGGCACCATCGTCCAAAGCTTTTCGCCCCACCAACGGCCATACAACATTCCTTCGCTCTGATAGCGTTCCCACGGATCCTGCCGCAGGTTGGTCACCAGAGGAACGTTGGTGGATTCCTCGGTGCCGGTGAACAAGTTGCCCTTGATGGTCTTGAAGCTCAATTTCCAGTCGGCGTATCGCACGGCCGTGAGATCGCCATTGTCCGTGAAGTAAAAGAATTCCTTGCGCGGACCTTCGGTGACCTCGCCTTTCAGATACGGCAGGAAATTGTAACCATCGAGGTGGGTCTTGAACGTCTTGTCACCCACCTTCATGCCGTTCAGGAGTTTCCCCTTCACGTCGGGTTCACCGGCGGCGGCCAAAAACGTCGGGAGAAAGTCTTCGCCCGCGATGATGTCGTTGACGATGCCGCCGGGCTTGATCGTGCCGGGCCATTTCGCCACCATCGGAACGCGGAATCCGCCCTCGTAGGTCGTGCCCTTTTCGCCGCGGAACGGGGAGTTACCACCGTCCGGCCATGAAAAGGTCTCGGCGCCATTGTCGCTGGTGAAGACGACGATAGTGTTGTCGGCAATTCCGGCGTCATCCAGCTTCTTCATGATGGAGCCGACTGCGGCGTCCAGCTCCATGATGGCATCGGCATAGAGCCCATAACCGCTCTTGTCTTTCCACTTGGGCCCGAGATGGGTCCAGACATGGGTACGGGTGGTGTTGTGCCACAGGAAGAACGGCTTGTTGGCCTTTGCCGAACGATCGATGAAATCGACGGATCGCCGGACCAGCTCGTCGTCGACGTCTTCCATATTGAACTTGGCTTTGGGATCCATGTTCGGATGCGGCGGCAGCGGGCCGCCATCGACAATCGTCTGTTTGCCAACCTTGCCCCAGCGCGGATCGGTCATTGGATCGTCGACGGTCGTGGCCTTGGTCTCGATGACGTTGCGCGGGCCGAAATTGGCGAGGAATTGCGGAGATTTCGGATACTGAGGATCGTAGGGCTCTTCCATCGCGTTGAGATGGTAAAGGATGCCATAGAACTCGTCGAAGCCATGCACCGTGGGCAGATACTCGTTGCGATCGCCAAGATGATTTTTGCCGATCTGCGCCGTCGCGTAGCCGTAGGGCTTGAGCAGTTCGGCGAT
>DATGVJ010000206.1:0-46299 GCA_035300505.1 Xanthobacteraceae bacterium | reverse complement strand
GGTTCCGCATCTGGTTCGAGATCGAGGCCCATGCGGCCGATGCCATGGCCGAGCTCGGGATCATCCCGCAGGAAGCGGCGAAAACGATCTGGGAAAAGGGCCGGAACGCCACGTTCGACATCGAGCGCATCGACGAGATCGAGCGCGAGGTCAAACACGACGTCGTCGCCTTCCTCACGCACCTTTCCGAAATCGTCGGGCCGGAGGCCCGCTTCGTGCATGCCGGCATGACGTCGTCCGACGTGCTCGACACCTGCCTCAACGTGCAGCTCACGCGCGCGGCCGATATCCTGATTGCGGATGTCGACAAGCTTCTCGCAGCCCTCAAGCGCCGTGCCTTCGAGCACAAGCTGACGCCCATGATCGGTCGCTCGCATGGCATCCACGCCGAGCCCACGACCTTCGGCCTCAAGCTCGCCTACGCCTATGCGGAATTCGATCGCGCGCGACAACGGCTCAAGGCCGCACGGCAGGAGGTTGCGACCTGCGCGATTTCGGGTGCGGTCGGCACCTTCGCGCAAATCGATCCACGCGTCGAAGCCCACGTCGCCAAGGCGATGGGACTTGGCGTTGAACCGGTCTCGACCCAGATCATTCCGCGCGACCGCCATGCCATGTATTTCGCGGTGCTCGGCGTCGTCGCCTCCTCGGCCGAACGGCTGGCAACGGAGGTCCGCCACCTGCAGCGCACCGAAGTGCTGGAAGCGGAAGAATATTTTTCCGAAGGGCAGAAGGGTTCTTCGGCCATGCCGCACAAACGCAATCCGGTTCTGTCGGAGAATGTCACAGGGCTCGCCCGCATGGTGCGCGCCTTTGTGACGCCGGCATTGGAGAACGTCGCGCTGTGGCACGAGCGCGATATATCGCATTCGTCCGTGGAGCGCATGATCGGCCCGGACGCGACCGCGACGCTTGATTTCGCACTCGCGCGGCTTGCCGGCATCGTGGACCGGCTGCTCATCTACCCGAAGAATATGGCACGCAACCTCGACCGCCTCGGCGGCCTCGTCCATTCGCAGCGCGTGCTCATTGCGCTGACGAAAGCGGGCGTCGCGCGCGAAGAAGCCTATCGGCTGGTGCAGCAGAACGCCATGAAGGTCTGGCGCGGCGAAGGCGATTTCCTCTCGTTCCTCAAAGCCGACAAGACCGTGCGCGAACACTTGAGCGAAGCGGAAATCGAGGCCAATTTCGACCTCGCCCATCACTTCAAGCATGTCGACACGATATTTGAACGGGTGTTTGGGGAGAAGGGGTAGCGGCACTGTGACGCCCGCACCGACCATTCTCGTCTTCGACTCGGGCCTTGGCGGCCTCACGGTCTTTCGCGAGGCCGCCAAAGCGCGGCCCGATGCGCGTTTCGTCTTTGTCGCGGATGACGCCTTCTTTCCCTATGGGGGACATGGCGAAGCCGAACTGGTTGCGCGCGTCGTGCCGCTGATGGGCGAATTGATCGAGGCACATGCGCCCGCGATCATCATCATCGCCTGCAACACCGCCTCGACATTGGTACTGCCGCATCTGCGTGGGCGTTACGCGGTTCCCTTCATCGGCACCGTACCGGCGATCAAGCCGGCCTGCGCGGCTTCCTTCACCAAGCGCGTTTCGGTGCTAGGTACCGAGGCAACCGTCAACCGGGAATATACGCGCGCACTCATTCGCGACTTCGCCAACGGCAGCGAGGTGACGCTCGTCGGCTCGGCCCGGCTTGCCGGCTTTGCGGAGGCGGAACTCCACGGCACGCCGACCGAGGACGCTCCGATCGCCAAAGAGATCGCCCCCTGCTTTGTCGAAACAGGCGGACAGCGCACGGACACGATCGTGCTCGCGTGTACGCACTTTCCGCTCCTGGCGTCGCGTTTCGAAAAATTGGCGCCCTGGCCGGTCAATTTCATCGACCCGGCGCCTGCCATTGCGCGCCGGCTGGTGGAACTCGTTGGGGCCCCGTCGACCCACGAGGGCGCCGAGCCTGCCCGTATCGCGTTTACGTCCGGCAAGGCACCCTCGCCCGCCCTAGCAGCGAGCCTTAAGCAATTCGGAATCCTGCTATAAGATCGGCGAACTTTGCAAAACCCAGGACCCCAGAATGGCAAACGTGCGGCGAATCCTGCAGTTCAAGTTCACCCTCCCCTCGAAGGATGCGGCGCCGATCACGGCGATGATCCAGGCCGGGCGCCCCTTTCTCGAAATGTGGGGCGGAAAGAACAGCCGTCTCCTGCAAAACGTCGACGACCCCAGCCGCTTCGTCCACGAGATCGAATACGACACCCCGGAAGAGATCGAACTCAACCGCCAGCAGATCGCCAGCGATCCGCGCGTCCAGACCTACCTGCAGTCCTGGCGGATGTTCATGGCCGGTACGATCGAGGTCGAAGTTTACCAGGAGGCCGGGTGACCAACGTTTGACACCAAGGCCCCAAACCCCTAGATAGACGGCGCTTCGCGGGCCTCTATGGCCCGCGGAAGCGTTTCGCGACCCGTGGTTCCGGCCAGCGCTTTGGCCCCGAACCTGTCGGTTCCGGAATTTTCCGGGACAAAGGAGGGCGCGTTTCCTCGAAACAACTCGCAAAACATGAGGACGCGATGACCAAGCGCCATGCCGCAAAGTACAAGATCGACCGCCGAATGGGCCAGAATGTGTGGGGCCGCCCGAAGAGCCCCATCAACCACCGCGAATATGGCCCGGGCCAGCACGGCCAGCGCCGCAAGGGCAAGCTGTCGGACTATGGCGTGCAGTTGCGCGCCAAGCAGAAGCTGCGCGGCTATTATGGCAACGTTTCCGAAAAGCAGTTTCGCGGCATCTACCATGAAGCGATTAGGCTCAAGGGTGACTCGGGCGAGAACCTGATCGGCCTGCTGGAACGCCGGCTCGACGCCGTGATCTATCGCGCCAAGTTCGTCCCGACCGTCTTTGCGGCACGCCAGTTCGTCAACCACGGCCACATCAAGGTGAACGGCCACCGCGTCAATATCGCGAGCTATACCGTCAAGGTTGGCGACACGATCGAGGTCAAGGAGAAGTCAAAGCAGCTCGCGCTCGTGATCGAGGCCACGCAACTCGGCGAACGCGACGTGCCGGATTACCTCGAGGTCGATCATTCCAAAATGACCGCCAAGTTCGCGCGCATCCCGCATCTCAACGAGGTACCCTACCCGGTACAGATGGAACCGCATCTGATTGTGGAATATTATTCGCGGTGACTTCAAATTTGTCTGATGTCCAAAGGGCCGCTCCTGGAGCGGCCCTTTGCATTTCCGCAACGGATCAATGAGAGCCGCGCGCCAGACTATCCAAAGAGCAAAGTGTTCCGAGCCAGCTTGGATCAATGATATCGGCTGCGATAGATCACCCGATGCAGCGAACCATCCTTGAACAAAATCAGCTCATATGCGTTCTCGCCGTCTATCTCTTCGACTTCGGCACTAATTACCTTGCCGGAAACCCGGTTCTCCACGAGCGTCACCGCCTGCAACAGTGATGCAGTGGGTACCCGTACGACACCTGAGAGTTCGGACCGGGCGTCCTCGTCCAGTTCATTGACCGGAATTCTCTTGCCGGCCCCATTGACCTGACCGGAAACAGCATCAATCTCGCCTTCCCATATCGCCGCGTCGGCGTAGGTGCGCATCTTGTAGACCGGTGTCTCCGTGGTCACGTCGAATTTCGCTTCGACTACCCAACCGCGAGAATACTTCTGCGCCGTCGCAATGGCCTCAGGCATCCTGACACTCGCCCCCGCGAAAGCTTTGAGTTCCTCGCTACTGAATGCTGTCAGTTGTTGGCTGCTGGATGTTACCGAACTCGATGGTTGACCAACGTCCGCGCGAACCGCCGACACAGTCAACACTCCAGGCGCAGCCGCAAGCAACAACCCATATATAATAGTGGAACTTCTAACCCAACTCATTCGTACTGCTCCTCTTTGGGGCGCTCGCCTTCGAGACCGGCGTTACCTCGCACAACATCTGAGGAAAATATGGTTCGGGATTCAGAGTACTGCCAGGACCTGCGACAATGGATCACTGAAGCTAGTTGAAATATCCGCAGCGAGAACGAGTCGCATCGCCGCCGGCCGGCGGCCCGACACCGGTAAACCGTTGATGATTCACGAATTGGGGACATCCCTGGGGGCACACGCAACAAGCGAACTTGATCGCACGACTTAGGGCCGCCTGAAGGCAGATCTCCAAACTTTTCGCCTTATCATCGAGACCCCGCCTCGCTCACGCGTCGACATATTCTGCAATGCTCGTCGGAGCCGGAACCTGCAACCCGTCGGCGCTCAATCCATCGACATGAAAGCGGATGGCATCGCGGATTTCCTGTTCCACCGCTGCTACCGTCGGACCGGTGGCAACACATCCCGGGAGGTCGGGCACGTAGGCCGAATAGTTGCCTTCAGCTTTTTCGTTCACGATTGCGTAACGCATCAGCGCTGCTCCTTCAGGCCTGCCTGATCTCCGACCCTATCGCGTGAAATCTCGCGGTGGCCTGCGATGACGGGTCGCGCGCTCGTACGCATTGGCGATCTTGACCAGCACCGGCTCGCTGAACGGACGCCCCAGGAAGTCGATCGAGACGGGTAGTTCGACAGGCTTGGGCCCGACGAGGTCCCCGGCCTTCTTTCCGCCATCCGGAGTTTTGACCACATCCCGATCATAGACCTCTCTGGTGAAACCTGCCGGCACCACAATGGTAGGGAAACCGCCGTTGGGGCTCAGGCGCCAGGTCAAGGGAGCGGTGGCATCGGTAACTCGCTCGACGGTGCGAACATATTCCTCGCCATCGATTGTCGCCGTTACCGTATCTTTGGCGACCTTGATGTTGGCGGGCTCCACGGGATTGGCCAACAACGGCGCCGGGATGTTCTTGGTCGGATAGACCAGCGCGTCGAGCCTGTTATCCACCATCACCTTGTTGACGAGCGTCTGCAGGGTCGTCCGCGTCACCGTCCAACCATTGGCGTCGAAGCCTGTGATCGGCGTCTTACGAACGAAAGCGCTGCCGTCGCTCTTCCTGGTGAAACGTTCCGTCCACGTGAACATTCCTTCAAGCCTTGCTTTGGGCGGAAGGGTAACGCCGTCAATGGGGGCGTGGTTGTAGAACGTCGACTGGCCGATCAGGTCGCGCACGTTCCTGATGTTCTTGTCTCCGCGATCGCGCAGATAAAGATCGAGCACATACAGACCTTCGCCGGGATTGGGCGGCTGGTACTCCGACAACATGCGCAAGCTCAGTTCCGACGGCAGCGCCGCCGTTTGACCCGTGAGGTTGACGCTCGTGGCAGCGATTACGGTGCCACCGGCAAAGAGTTCCTGGTACACCGAAGCCAGCATGGGCGCGTCGAGGCCCGGCAACAGTTCCGCTATCGCTTTCCCAAACAGCGAACCATCCGGCCCCGGGTCCACGATCGTGGCGCTCAATTTGGCGAGATCGGCGATCGCCTGGTTGCCAATGCGGATGCTGTCTTCGTCCGCCTTGGAGAACGATTTCATGAATTCGCGCACCACACCGATGCGCGCGCCGTGAAGATAGTTCCTCGTCGCAAACGACTGGTAAGTACGGCCCGGCACCTGCCCGATGCTCGCCGCCGTCGCGCTGTCGCGTGGATCATAGCCCGCGACCACACTGAGGACGGTCGCGGCATCCATGACGGAACGACAAAGGATGCCGGGCCGGTCGCGCGACAGCGACGCCGGCACCAGGCCGGCGCGGCTGACCACGCTATGCGTGGCGACGATCCCGACCAGGCTGTTGTTTGCCGCCGGATTGCGCGCGGAGGGCCCGGTCTCCTCACCGAGCGCGCACATGACAAGGTTGGCAGCGACCGCCGCCCCGGATCCGCCGCTCGAGCGCCCGGCGCTGCGGCTGGTGTCATAGGGATTGCAGGTCGTTCCACCGAAAGTACTGCGGTCGCCGGAAGCGTATTCGCCCATATTGGCCTTGGCGAGAATGATGGCACCCGCCTTGCGCAGGCGCGCCACGACTTCAGCGTCGCGCGGCGGACGATCATTGGCGTAGTTGGCAGCCGCGCCGCTGGTCGTGCGCATGTCGAACGTGTCGAACTGATCCTTGATGGCAAATGGAATACCATGCAACGGCCCCTTGAGCCGTCCGGTCTGCTCGAAGTCGGCATCGAGTGCGCGCGCGACCTCGAGCGCATCCGGCATGTTGGGATCATTGTCGGCGCTGTCGGTCTTCGACCGCTTGCCGCGCACATTGAGCGTCATAAGGGCGTTGATCTGACCGGCGCGTTCCCTGGGCTCGACGTCGCCGAGTTGGAAACCGGACGCGGGATCGACCGCACCGTTGACGCAGGGGCCGTTAAAGGCTGCGATACGCTCGAAGTATTCTTCAACTAAACTCGTTGCCGTGACCTGCCGGGCCCGGATGGCACGATGAACGTCCGCGATGGTCGCCTCTTCGAGCCGGAATGGCGCGTTTTGGGAACTGGCGGGCGGCACATTTTGGGCACTGGCGGGCGGCGCGCGTAGCACCGTGACAGCAATTGCGCCGGAGAATGCAATGATGACCCCGATACAGGCCCTCGCGTGAAGCGCGCGCGCAAATACAAGCTGTGATAAGCGTCGCAAGGGATTGTGCGGCATCACGTTCTCTCCAAACAAGCAGGTCACCCCCTACCGCCTATTAGGCGACCGGGCGACCGCCGCCGTCAACCCGAAAACGCAACAGCAGCCCAATGAGGCTGTCGCCTTTGGTGGCTAACCCTAATGCGCGAGCAGGCTTTGAAGTCCCCCAGCCTGGAACATTTCCCGCATGACACCGCAGCAGCCAGCCGACAAACCCCCTTGACGTAAAGCCTTGGAATCTTGCGATCTTTTGACTAGTCTTGCGGCTGTGGCCAGATACGACTCGACCAGGCACCTACGCTATCCCTATAATGCGGGCTGCGACATCTCTTGCGTCAACATACCGCGGATAGGATAGCTCGCTGTGCGTTTCGTACGCATCGTGCGCAATTTCGACAACGAAATGGAAGCACCATGAGTTGGACGATCATCATTCTCGGCATTGCGCTCCTCTATGTCTTGGGATCGCTGCGCGTGCTGCGACAGTACGAGCGCGGAGTCGTATTCCTGCTCGGAAAATTCGCCGGGGTGCGCCAGCCTGGGCTCACGGTCATCTTCGTTCCCATCCAGCAGATGGTGCGCGTATCGTTGCGCACCGTCACGATGCAAATCCCATCGCAAAAAATTATCACAAAGGACAATGTCTCAATCGATATTGCGGCGGTGGCCTACTATCATATTTCCGATCCGGAAAAAGCGGTCATCGTGATTGAGAACGTCTATAATGCGATCAATCAGATCAGCCAGACGACTGTGCGCAATGTCGTCGGACGCTTCAGCCTCGATCAGCTCCTCTCCGACACCGCAAGCATCAACGAGCAGATCAAGAACGTTATTGACGGGCACACCGAGCCGTGGGGAACACAGGTGACGGCGGTGGAGATCAAGGACATTATGTTGCCCGATAACATGCAGCGCGCAATGGCAAAGGAAGCCGAAGCCGAGCGCGAGCGTCGTGCGAAGATCGTCGCCGCCGAAGGGGAGTATCAAGCCGCGGTGAAACTCGGCGAGGCGGCCGACATCATCACGGCGCACCCCGTGGCGCTCCAGCTCCGCACCCTCCAGACGATGGCGGAAATCTCGGTCGAAAAGAATTCGACCATCATCTTCCCCGCACAATTCATGACGACGGTGAAGGAAGCCATCGCGCTATTGTCAACGGATTCAAAATCAAAATAGCGTTGCCGTGCGCCCCGGCACGTGAGGGAATCCGCATAGAATCACGGTCATTAGCAGGTTTCCAGCGGCGCAAGGTCCCCGGGGTTGAATTGCGCCGATTACTTCTTTTCGAAGAATTTCTATTGGGCTCCAATCAATTCTTCACCAATTTTGTTCGGTGAATGTCAACCACGCTACGCGAAAGTCTGTCGAAGGCGACACGTTCGAAGGAATTGCCAATCCTTGGAAGGCAATGTTGCCGCCAATCGATAAGCCATATCGCAAGCTTGTTCCTGCGGCTGCGGTACCGGGTTGTGAGTAGCCCCGATGCAAAAGACCGTCCAGCTATCAATAACCCAGCAAATCGTCTTGACCCTGGCGGTTTTGCTGTTTTTTTCGCTGGCAGTGACGTTTGCCGGCTACATGGCCACCGGACAGACCCGTGAAAAAATGGCGGGCTTCGCATCGGACGGCGCGGTCGCAAGCGGCGTTATCACAAAAAAATACATTAATACTGTCGGCCCTGGCAAGACCATGGTCCACTGGCTTGACTTGACCTATACGACCGCGGACGGAGCTTCGCGTGCCGAGTCCGTGAATGTCGCGAACACCATCCACGATCGCTACATAGTTGGTAGCCCCGTGCAGGTGACGTACGTCAAATCAAAACCTGAATATTTCTATATCCCCGGCACTCAACCCACTGAACGAGATGTGGGGATTTCCAATGTTATGTTCAAATACGGCGCTATCGCGAGCGCTGTATTTCTGGTTGGGCTGCTCGGCTTCCTTTTCGTTGGTAAAGGAGCGGCACGCCGTCAGGTCAATCTCCGACCTCGGAGCAACTAAGTCGTGCAACAGGATATCGCGCAACAAATCGACCCCGCACCGGATTCGGATCGCGGGACACCTGAATGCAGACGAGCAAGGCATCTGCCCGTGCCAACGAGAGCACCAGCGATGCGCGGCCGACCGATCAGGCGGTCGCTTTGGCGGCCAGACCCTTTTCGGTGAGCAGGCCCTGGAGTTCGCCGGCCTGGAACATTTCCCGCACGATGTCGCAGCCGCCGACAAATTCGCCCTTGACGTAAAGCTGGGGAATGGTGGGCCAGTTCGAGTAGGACTTGATACCGTTTCGCAATTCGTCGGAATCAAGGACGTTGAGGCCCTTATAGGTCACGCCCAGATGATCCAGGATCTGCACGATTTGCCCTGAGAACCCGCACATCGGCTGCTGCGGCGTGCCTTTCATGAACAGCACGACGTCGTTGCCTTTGACCTCATTGTCGATGAATTGGTTGATGCTCATCTGAAAACCTTCCTGTAGCCACACCTGGGCCGAGAATCCTTACCTAAAATCGGACTTTTTGGACCATTTCGCAAGGGGTAACCAGAACACAGGATCCCGATGCGTTCAGGGCTGAATCGGCACCTTTTCCAGACGCTGTTGATGCTCGTCGAGCCGTTCGATAGCGCTGAGAATCTCATTGGCTTGCGTCAAAACTCGATTTTCGAGCAGCACGATATCGCTCTTGACCTCCCCAATGTCGCGTTTGACCTCCCCGATGTCGCGTTCAACACGACCAAGGCGCGTCTCATGACGGAGTAGTATCTCCATCATCTTATTTACCTTTTGGTCCAGCCGCCGCAGATAAGCCACGGTAAAGTTCGCGACTTGGCGCGGGTCGGATGTATCGGGGTCTTGCTCTGTCATCGTATAAAGTTAGCATGGATTACGGCAGAAATCACCTCAGCCCACCTTCTCGGGCGCGCTGGTCTGCAGCGCCAACGCGTGAAGCTTGCCGCCCATTTCGGCCTTGAGCGCCTCATAGACGATCTGGTGCTGCGCCACGCGCGATTTGCCCCGAAACATCTCCGAAATCACGGTCGCCGCATAGTGGTCGCCGTCACCCGCGAGATCGCGGATCGTCACCTGCGCATCCGGGATGCGCTGCTTGATCAGCCGTTCGATGTCGCCTGCAACCATTGCCATCGCGTTCTCCTATCCGGCCATGTACGCCGGCAGCCAGTCCTCAAACTGTTCCTTGAGCTTCGCCACCAAGATGGGGCGCTCGCCTCGCAGCGTCAATGCATTGCCTTTGATCACGCCGATCCGGCGCACCGGCACCCCGGCGGCGCTCAACTTCGCCACGACCGCGTCGACCAGGGCATTGGGCACCGTCACCACATAACGCCCCTGGTCCTCGCCGAACCAGAACGCATGGTCCGGGATTTGCGGCGCGATCGGAGCGCCATCGAGTTCCGCACCAATCCCGGACGCCATCGCCATTTCGGCGACCGCCACGAGGAGCCCGCCGTCCGATATATCGTGCACGGCCGTCAGGGCGCCATCGCGGATGAGCGTGCGCACCAGATCGCCATTGCGGCGTTCGCTCGCAAGGTCAACGGGTGGCGGCGCCCCTTCCTCCCGCCCGCAAATCTCGCGCAGGTACACCGATTGGCCGAGCCACCCGGCGGTATCGCCGACGAGGAGAATTACCTGCCCTGCCGCTTTGAACGCGAGCGTCGCGGACTTCGTGAAGTCATCGAGAACACCAACGCCGCCGATCGACGGCGTGGGCAGGATCGCGCGTCCGTTGGTCTCGTTGTAGAGCGACACATTGCCGGAGACGACCGGGAAATCGAGCGCCTTGCACGCCTCCGCGATGCCGCGAATGCAGCCGACGAACTGTCCCATGATCTCCGGGCGCTCGGGATTGCCGAAATTGAGATTATCGGTGATGGCGAGCGGCAGCGCGCCGACCGCCGTGAGGTTGCGCCAGGCCTCGGCGACGGCCTGTTTGCCGCCCTCGAAAGGATCGGCCTCGCAATAGCGTGGGGTGACGTCCGTGGTCAGCGCCAGCGCCTTCGGCCCCTCATTGACACGCACCACCGCGGCATCGCCTCCGGGCCGCTGAACCGTATTGCCAAGGATGATGTGGTCATATTGCTCCCACACCCAGCGCTTGGAGCAGAGGTCGGGACAGCCAAGAAGCTTTATCAGGGCATCGAGGGTTTGCATGGGCGGCGAAACGTCCGTGGCCTTGACCAGCGGGGCCTTCGGGGAAGCGACATGGGGCCGGTCATAAAGCGGCGCCTCGTCGCCGAGTTCCTTGATCGGCAGGTCGACCATTTTGCGTCCGCCATGGCGCACGATGAAACGCTTGGTCGGCGTGGTCTTGCCGACCACGGCAAAATCCAACCCCCATTTAAGAAAGATCGCTTCCGCCTCTTTCTCCTTCTCCGGCTTGAGCACCATGAGCATGCGCTCCTGGCTTTCCGAGAGCATCATTTCATAGGCCGTCATGTTGGTTTCGCGGCACGGCACGCGATCAAGATCGAGCGTGACGCCGAGATCACCTTTGGCGCCCATTTCGACCGCCGAACACGTGAGACCGGCCGCGCCCATGTCCTGGATTGCGATGACGCAGTCCTTTGCCATGATCTCAAGGCAGGCTTCGAGCAAAAGCTTTTCCGCGAACGGATCGCCGACCTGGACGGTCGGGCGTTTTTCCTCCGAATCTTCGCCGAACTCCGCCGACGCCATGGTGGCGCCATGGATGCCGTCGCGTCCGGTTTTCGATCCGAGATAGACAATGGGCATGCCGACGCCGGAAGCCGCCGCGTAGAAGATCTTGTCCGTTTCGGCGAGTCCCACCGCCATGGCATTGACCAGGCAGTTGCCGTCATAGCGCGGATGGAACCGCACCGATCCGCCGACCGTCGGTACGCCGAATGAATTGCCGTAGCCGCCAATCCCGGCCACGACCCCGGCAACCAGCGCGCGCGTTCGGGGATGCGACGGCGCCCCGAAGGAGAGCGCATTGAGGCAGGCAATCGGCCGCGCCCCCATGGTGAAGACGTCGCGCAGAATGCCGCCGACGCCGGTCGTCGCACCCTGATATGGCTCGATATAGCTCGGGTGGTTGTGGCTCTCCATCTTGAATACGCAGGCCAGCCCGTCGCCGATATCGATGACGCCTGCGTTCTCGCCCGGCCCCTGGATGACCCAAGGCGCCTTGGTGGGCAGGCCCCGCAGATGAATGCGCGACGACTTGTACGAGCAATGCTCGTTCCACATCGCCGAGAAGATGCCGAGTTCGGTGAAGGTCGGCGTGCGGCCGATCAGCTTCTTGATGCGTTCATACTCGTCCGGCTTGAGACCATGAGCGGCGACAAGTGCGGGAGTGACGCGCGGAGTCTTGACGGGTCTGTGCGGTTTGGCGGGCATGTCCAATGGAGCCTTTGCGCTCCCTTTTAGGCGAGACTTAAGGGCAGCGGAAAGGCCTTATGCACACGTTATTTTTGTCGGTCCAGGTTTTTAGTTCGGTTTCCTTTAGTCCATATCTTCCAGCCTGATCCCATGACCTGAGCGCAGATTCTTTCGCGCCTGTTCGATCCGGCGCTGAAAACGAGGATCGTATTCCAGACGGTACTCGAACCAGTCATCTTCCGACCCGAAGCCAATCAAAACGCCCGCCGGCTTGCCATGGCGCGTGATCACAATTTCTTGCGTCTCCGCCTCGCGCAGGAACCGTGACAAATCGTCTTTGAGTTCCGACAGCGGAACTTCCTTCATTCCTGATCCGCGAACCGAGCGAGCCATGCTGCTGCCTCTGATTTACTGACGACCGCCAAGATTTCGACCGTTGCGTCGTGTATAGCGTTGGATACACGAGTAATTGGGGTCAGACCACTTGGAATGTTTCACTGATTACGACAAAACTGACGTAAAAAAGGTGCAGCATGATCGATGTTGTCAGGGCGATACTGACGGAACGTGACTGTGAGGTCGGGCTGAGGGAAGTCGAACGTCTCTGGGGTGCGAAATTGGGCACTCATGACGGCGACCGGCTGGACGTGCTCGCTACTCTCATTGATGCGTATGAGACGAAGCACTACCCAATGAATCCGCCTGATCCTATCGAGGCCATCAAGTTCCGCATGGAGCAGCAGGGGTTAACATGACCGCACATTTCGCCGGATTGACGCTCGCCTCGACCGTCGCCTTGACGCTCGCCGGCATGGCTTCGAGTGCCGATGCCGCAGTCTGGGCCTGGGGCTGCCGGTGCAAACTCGGCACGACCGAAGTGGTCTTCAACCGCAATACGCTGGCTGTCATTTCCGGCAATGGCCCGAAACAGACTCTGAAAGCGCTCGTTCAACGCGAAGAACCGGTCGACGAAAAGATCGATGCCGTTCGTTTCAACGCGGACGACAGCAACGGCGGCTTTGAAAAGACGATAACCTTCACGAAACAAGACAGCGATAAGGCCAAGCTGACACTGACCGAGAAATCCTCGCGCAAGACATCCAATCGCACCGGCCGCGCGGGCCCGCGCGACGAGATTTGGACGACGTGGAAAAAGGTCTATCGCTATGCGCCCGACGGCGAGCCGCCGCGAGACATCACCATGGAATGCGGGGAATATACGCTGACAACGAAGGGCGGGCGCGGGTGAGGATAATCCCGTAGCCAGCCGGGTTGGAGTGCTTCGCGCGTCTGGCGCGCTGCGACGGAAACCTGGGCTAGTGGGTTCATCTCAAATGAAAGCATTCTTTCTATCGTAGGGCGGGTCTTCGGCAGCTTGCGCCGCTGTGCCCGCCCGGCGTGCCGCAGGGGCGGCCCGACCGTTGCGCACGAAACCTTCTATCCGCACCTGCGGGACGGCTGAAATCCGCACCCCGCGGCGTTTGTGGCCTGACGGGCGGGCACAGCGGCGCACGCCGCCGAAGACCCGCCCCTACGGAAGAAAAGAAGGCCTTGCAACTCGTTCAGTTTGATTGAAGCGGCCGCCTTGCCGCCATACCGCCCCGGGTTTTCGAACGGCGCGTCTGAAGACGCGCTATTCTTTAATCCGGGCTACGAACTACTTCTGCCCTTGCGTAAAATACTTCAAATCCGGAAGTTTCTGATTTTTCTTGGCCGGCATCAGCAATCCGTCGGCGCGCAGGAAATAGTTCTCCTTGCCGATCACTACATTGGCGTTGCCTTCCTGGCACCAGGTCTCCGGCCACTCGACCGGATTTGCCGCAAGCCGCCGGTATTGCCGGTCGGACGTCCACGGACGCGTCAAGGCATTATCGGTGACGGTGGTGAGGATATGAATGATGTCCGGGTTGGCCTTGTCGATGAAAATCCGCTCCCGGAACACCGACTGATTGTCGAAAGCAAGCGGCAGCCCGCTGGCGTCGAAGGCGCGGGGTCCTTTGAAGTGGCGCGTCTCGACATCAAGCAAGTCGTAGCGGCCATCGCCATCTTCGTCGATCCATTTGCCGATCGAATAGCCGGCGTAGGTTGGCGTCGGGTTTTTCGGCCAGTCACGCCCGTCGGTGAAAATCCGGCGCAGGTGGTCCGGCGTGCTGAGCAAGATGTAAGTCGTTTCCGGGGTGATGACATATTCCTGGGTCCCGAACGTCATCATGCGCGGCATGCCGCTCGGCAGGCAGCGCGCGGTTGGATAATTGCCCAACCCGCCGTTCTTCTGGTCCGCCATGCTGTCACGGTGGACTTTTTGATATTCTGGCGTCAGGGGCGCCTCCTGTCCGAGGCCCCACGGCTTGCTCTGATCGAAGGCGCCCTGGACCTCGACGTTGCGGTAAATGACGCGGCCCCACTGGCCCTTCCAGTTGGTGGGGTACTTGCCCTCGTCGGCCGCACGCACGTCACCGATGACGGGCGTCAGTAGCATCGCGATCATGCCGCACAGGCGCGCAATGGCAATAATCTTGGTCACGTTCCGATGGCACATGATTTCTTCCCGAATTCACTGGCTTGGTAGTGCGCTCCGCGACCTCGTCGCGGAGCGAAGAAAGCCGAACGAGTCCTATTTCGTCAATGCGTCAGCAACACCGTAGCTGGCGAAGATTGCCTTCACGACTCCGTTCCTCTTGAGTTTGGCCAATGAGGTAGTCATTCTTTCAAACAAAGCTATGCGATCTTTGCTAGTGGCGACGCCAAGAACGTCTGAAAATTTCGCCTGGTAGGACTTAACAATCTGCACATTCGGATATTGATCATCAAGAAGGGCATACGCGGTGGATATGTAGCGGGTATTGATTGCTACTTTGACTTCGCCCGCATTCACGGCTTTGTAGATTTCCGGCGCCGTGACATAGCTTCTCACCTTCAACCCATTCTTTTTCATGTCGTCTTCATAAATTGATCCGGTCCGCGAACCCACGATCTGCCCCTTCAGATCAGCATATGTCTTGTACGGCCTCGCATCGTTTTTGTTAGCGATCAATACCTCGCTGTCAGCAAATATTGATTCGGAAATCTCCATCAGCGCCTTGTTGGCGGGCGAGGAAACCCAAACCAAGGTATCGATTTTTTTCGCGGCAAGTGCTCCGGGCAATTGTCCAGACACGAACGCCAGGAACTGCACTTGGAAGCCCACGTCATTCGCAATTGCCTTATACAGGTCGATAACCGCGCCCTGTGCCGAGTTCGGATCCAATGTCGCATAATTTTCGGGCGTAGCGGCTGGTAAGAAAGTCACGGGCGGGCCGAACGGCGGATAGCCGACGCGGACTACCCGTGGGACGTCTGCGACGGTTTGCGCCCTCGCAATCCGCGACACAGCCGGCATTGCAGCAGCGCCCGCGACCAGATGCAGAAATTGTCTACGGGGAAGTTTCATGGTCCCTCCTTGCGCTTGAGCACGGTCACTTCTGTCCCTGCGTGAAATATTTCAAATCCGGCGGCGTCTGGTTCTTCTTTGCCGGCATCAACAGCCCGTCGACGCGCAGGAAATAGTTCTCCTTGCCGATGACGACGTTGGCATTGCCTTCCTGACAGTAGTTTTCCGGCCACTGCTCCGGCTTTTGCGACAAGCGCCGATATTGCCGGTCGGAGGTCCATGGCCTGGTCAGCGCGTTGTCGATTACAGTGGTGACATCATGGAGGATGTTCGGGTTCGCCTTGTCGATATAGATCCGCTCCTTGAAGATCGACTGATTGTCGAAGGCAAGCGGCAACCCGCTCGCGTCGAAGGCACGGGGGCCTTTGAAATACCGCGTCTCGACCTCAAGCAGGTCGTAGCGGCCGTCGCCATCCTCGTCGATCCATTTGCCGATGGAATAGCCGCCGTAGGTCGGCTTTGGGTTCTTCGGCCAATCGCGTCCGTCGGTGAAAATCCGGCGCAGGTGGTCCGAACTGGTGAGTAGGAGATAGGTGGTTTCCGGCGTGATGACATATTCCTGATTGGAGAATGTCATCATGCGCGGCATGCCGCTCGGCAGGCAGCGGGCGGTCGGGTAATTGCCCAAGCCGCCGTTCTTCTGGTCCGCCATGCTGTCGCTGTGGACCTTTTGATATTCCGGTGTCAGCGGCGCTTGCTGGCCAAGCCCCCAGGGCTTGGTCTGGTCGAAGGCACCCTGCACTTCGACATCACGGTGCACGACGCGGATCCATTGGCCCTTCCAGTTGGTGGGATATTTGTCTTCGTCAGCCGCCGTGGCGGCGCCGTTGGCCATCGTTGTCATCGTGACGGCACAAAAGGCAGCCGCGACCCATTTTCTCGAACATCGGTTTCGCATGTTGTCCTCCGCGTTTATCACTTCGGCCCTTGTTCGAAATAGCGCAAATCCGGCGGCTTCTGCCCCTTCTTGGCGGGCATCAGAACTCCGTCGGCACGCAGCAGATAGTTTTCGTTGCCGATGACGATATTGGCGTTGCCCTCGTTGCATACGTTCTCGCGCCAGTTGGGGCGCGCATTCCGATTGTGCCGAAAGGTCTTGTCCACAGTCCAGGGCCGCGTCAGTGCATGGTCGATCACGGTGATTTCGACATGCAGAATGTTCGGATCGGCCTTGTCGAGATGGAAGCGCTCCTTGAAGACCGATTGATTGTCGAAGGCAAGCGGCAGGCCGGTTGCATCATAGGCACGCGGTCCCTTGAAGCCGCGCGTTTCGACTTCGAGCAGGTCATAGGTGCCGTCGCCATCGGTGTCGCTCCAACGGCCGATCGAATAGCCCTGGTATGTCGGCTCGATATCCTTGGGCCAGTCGCGCCCATCGGTAAAGATGCGCCGAAGAGCGTCGTTAGCACTCGATAGCAGGATATAGGTGGTCTCAGGCGTAACGATATATTCCTGCGCTTCACTCGCCATCATGCGCGGCATGCCGCCCGGCAGACAGCGTGCGGTCGGGTAATTGCCGAGGCCTCCCTGGGCCTGGTCGGCCATGCTGTCGGCATGGACCTTCTTGTACTCCTCAGTCAGCGGCGCCTGCTGCCCAAGCCCGCGGTCCTTGGTCGGGTCGAACTTGAACTGCTGGCCGACGAGCCCCGGCGTGACAACGGCGTTCCATTGGCCTTTCCAGTTGGGATGTTTCGGCTCGTCAGCGGCGCGAGCGGTGCCGATCAAGACAACAGCGACCGCCACCGCCAGAAACAAAGTTCGATAGGACATGGTCGCTCTCCTTGAAATTACCTCTGCATCGGTGTGAAGAATTTCAGATCCGGCGGCGGCTGGTCCTTGCGGGTCGGCATCAAAACGCCGTCGGCGTCCATGCGATAGGCTTCCCCACCAATGACAATCCGGTTGCTGGTGACGTGGCAATAGTACTCCGGCCATTCCGGCTGCGGGTCCGCATTGCGCCGAAAGGTCTTGTCCGCGGTCCAGGGTCGCGTCAAAGCCTTGTCGAACACCGTGATCACGTCATGGAGAAGATTTGGGTCGGCCTTGTCGATGAAGAACCGCTCCTTGAATGTTGAATCATCATCGAGATGGAGGGGAAGCCCACTGGTATCGTAGGCGCGCGGCCCCTTGAATGGTCCGCGCGTCTCGACCTCCAGCACGTCGTAGGTGCCGTCGCCATCCTCGTCGATCCAGCGGCCGATCGAATAGCCCTGATAGGTCGGATTGATGTTTTTCGGCCAATCGCGGCCATCTGTGTTGACGCGGCGAAGATGATCGTCCCCACCGAGCATGATGTAGGTCACCTCCGGCGTGATCACATATTCCTGCGCCTCGTAGGTCATCATGCGCGGCATGCCGGCGGCATAACACAACGCGGTCGGGTCGTGCCCAAACCCGCCGTTCGCAATATCGGCGACGCTGTCGTCAAGGGCTTTCTGATATTCGGGCGTCAATGGCGCATGCTGGGCACGGCCCTCCGGCTTGGCTGGATCAAATGCAGCGCTGTGGCCGGAAGCGGGGGCCGTGACCGGAGTCCACTGACCCTTCCAACTTGGATATTTCAGGTCGGCCGCAACCGCTATGCTGCCGACCACGAGGTCGCCGACCACGAGGTCGCCGATGGTCATCACCAGCGCGGCGCCAAACGCAACCGCAGCCACACGTGTAGCTCGCTCCAGCATGATCTCTCCTCACGTTCCAAAGCCTGTTCGATCGTGCGCAACATGACACCCAGCACGGTGGATTTTTGAATGTTTTTATAGCACAGCACGTATCGGCCCGGCGAGGAATTGCGTAAGATTGCCTGCCGTCGCGCCCCGCCGGCAGGTTGCACGTGGAGGCCTTGTATCTGGAGGCCCTTGTATCTGTGGGCCTTGCCCCCTTCCGTGTCGATGCAGGGCAGAGCTTGGCAGGAAGGCCGCCACGGGAAAAATCCAGCCTTAGGAGTGAAACGCTATGGCGAAAAGACACGCCGGCAATCGGCGGGCTTGGAACAAGGGTCTTGAGATCGGGCAAAAGGACGCGTTCACGCCCGCTCAAGTGAAGCGAATTCGACGCGTACTTTTGGACCGTGGGGTTCCGGGGCTCAGAGATCTGACCCTCTTCTCCATGGCGATCGACACGATGCTGCAGGGGCCGGAGCTGCTCAACCTGACCGTCAATGACGTGCGGCTTCCTAACGGTGCGATTCGTCCGATTATCAAGGTTGCCCGTACCAGGAGAAGGCCACCCATCCGCTGCGCCTTGTCCAAGACGACCGCAGCAGCGATCGGAAAGTGGATTGTAGCTTCTCACAAAAAGCGCCACGAATTTATTTTTCCGGGACGTGGCGCCACGCCATCCCGTCCGATGACGGTCCGGCAGTTGAACCGACTACTGAAATTTTGGGTGGTCGAGGCAGGGCTCGATGCCAAGAAATTCGGGAAGGAATCATTGCGACGGACAAAGGCTCTCCACATCCTGAATGAAACCGGCGACATCGAGACGGTTCGGCAACTGTTGGGACACATGAAGATCGAGTCGACGGCGAGGTATCTTCGTCTTGATCGGAAATCGGACCCAATCGAGGTTGCCCGGCAGTTTGAAATCTGATGCGCGTCGAGGGATGAGAACGGGGACACATGACAAAGTTGAAACTTCCACGCCGCGGTTTCCTGCATCTCGCCGCGGGCGCTGCTGCGCTGCCAATCGCGTCGCGCTTGGCCAGCGCGCAAACCTATCCGTCACGGCGGGTGCACGTGGTCGCAGTCTATGCGCCGGGGGGATTTAGCGATCTCTTCGCCCGAATGGCGGCGCAGTGGCTGTCGGATCGTCTCGGTCAACAATTCGTTGTCGAAAACCGCTCCGGCGGTGGCGGCAACATCGGCACCGAATCTGTCGTAAAGGCGGATCCCGACGGATATACGCTGTTGCTTGCCGACATATCGCACGCCTTCAATGCGACGCTGTTCGACAATCTCAGATTCAATTTTATCCGCGACATCGTGCCCGTCGCCAGTATTTTTCGCGGTGCCAGCGTATTGCTGGTACATCCCTCGGTGCCCGCCAGGACTGTGCCCGAGGTCATTGCTTACGCCAAAGCCAATCCGGGCGCGATCACCATGGGGTCGGCCGGCATCGGCAGCATCCCGCACATGTGCGGCGAGCTGTTCAACACAATGGCCGGGCTCAATATCGTCCAGGTGCAATATCGTGGCGCCGCACCGGCCCTCATCGATATGCTCGGCGGGCAAACGCAAATCACATTCGCAACCTTGCCGTCGTCCATCCAATATATCCAGACGGACAAACTTCGGCCTTTGGCCGTCACCTCGACGACGCGCCTGGAAGCATTGCCGGACATTCCGCCGATGGCCGATTTCATTCCGGGCTACGAAGTCACGTCATGGACCGGCATCGGCGCCCCCAAAGGAACGCCCACGGAGATCGTGGAGATGCTCAACAGGGAGATCAACGCTGCTTTGGCCGAGCCAAGCGTGAAGGCGCGCTTTGTGGGACTCGGCGGCAAGGCGCTTCCCGGTACACCAGGCGACTTTGCGCGATTCATCGCGGAGGAAGTTGAGAAATGGGGCAAGGTGATCAAGGCGGCGGGGATCAAGGCAGAGTGAGCTACTTAAAATACCTCAGATCCGGAGCCTTCTGGCCCTTGCGCGCCGGCATCAGGTGTCCCTCCGCGCTCAAGTAATAGTTCTCCGTACCAATCCGAACGTGCGACTGCCCCTCGGCGCAAACCCATTCGACCCACACGGGCTGCGGGTCGGAATTGCGGCGATAGTTCTTGATGACGGTCCAGGGGCGGGTCAGCGCATTGTCGATGACCGTCATCTCGTTGTGCAGAACATTCGGATTGGACTTGTCGAGATAGAACCGCTCCTTGATGACGGATTGATTGTCGTCGTGGAGCTGCAGCCCGCTGGCATCCAGCGTGCGCGGCCCTTTGAAACCCCGCGTTTCCACTTCGAGCACATCATACTTTCCGTCGCCGTCTTGATCACGCCATTGGCCGATCGAATAGCCGATATAGGCGGGCTCGATTTCGGCCGGCCATTTGCGGTCATCGGTAAAAATCCGGCGCTGTGTGTTGTACATATCGATGCGGATGTAGGTCGTCGCCGGCAGCACGATGACCTCCATGGGCTCGAACAGCGTCATCATGAGCGGCATGCCGGACGTGCGGCAGCTCCAGCCTTGCTGGCCGCCATGGCCGCCTGCCGCCTGATCGGCGAGGCTCGCCTCGAACTTCGCCTGATATTCGGGCGTGAGCGGCGCCTGCTGGCCCCGGCCCCAAGGCTTGCTGGGATCGAAGCTCGGCTGGCCGCCGACACCGGGCGTCGGCAGGCGACTCCATTGACCCGCGAGGTTTGGATATTGCGCGTCGTCAAATGCGACGGCGCCGTTGACGAGCGCCGTTGCGGCAACCGCGATGGCGGTGAAATAGGTTCGTGCCCACATGGCGCCCTCCGTGATTATTTGAAATACCGTAGATCGGGCATCTTCTGGCCCTTCTTGGTCGGCATCAGCAGCCCGTCCGCACTGATCATATAGCCTTCGCCCGCGATCTCGACATGATTGTTGCCTTCCGCGCAAATGGCTTCGATCCAGACCGGCTGCGGATTGTCGACGAGGCGGTATTTCTTGGTCACAGTCCAGGGCCGAGTGAGCGCGTTGTCGATCGTCGTAATGTCATCGTAGAGTATTTTTGGATCGGACTTGTCGCGATAGATGCGCTCCTTGATCACGGTCGCACTGTCCTTGTGAAAGGGGAGGCCCGTGCCGTCGTAGGTGCGCGGTCCTTTGAGATTGCGGGTCTCGACTTCGAGTACGTCATAGCGCCCGTCGCCGTCGGTATCGACCCATTTGCCGATCGAATAGCCGGCGAAGGTTGGGTCGAGGTCCGTGCGCCAATTGCGTCCATCAGTGTAGATGCGCCGTCCGTCGTGAATGTGCTGGGTCAGGATATGCGTGGTGCCGGGCGTGATCACGATTTCCATCGGATCATACATATTCATGATGCGCGGCATACCGGGCGACAGGCACGTATAGGTCGGGTCGATGCCCTGCCCACCCAACGCCTGATCCTTCAGGTTGGCCTCGAAAATCGCCTGATATTCGGGCTTGAGCGGCGCCTCTTGGGCAAGCCGCGGTTTGCTCGCGTCATATTTGACGCCGCCGCTTTCAAACCGCCGCCACTGGCCCTTCCAATCGGGATATTTCGCTTCGTCGAAGGCCTGGGCGCTCGCAATCGTGGCGCACAGCGCGAAAAGGGTCGCACAAGCCACAATCGGCGTTCGCAGCAATATATTTTGCTTCAAGGATGCGCTTCGCATCGAGAACATGCTCCCTCTTTGCAGGTTACCAGCCAAAGGGTACAATGATTGGCGCAATTCAACAACTTGCACCTCGGCAAAGAAACAGAGAGATCGTCATGAAACGCTTGATGCTCATTCCACTTTCATTCCTGTGGTTCCAAGCCGCCCAGGCCGCGTCCCCCACCATCGTCGACGACCACTATGTCACTGAGGCTATCGCGCGCAATGCCGTCATTTGGGATGTGCGCCCTGCCGATGCCTTTGCGGCGGGCCACATTGCGGGCGCCATCAATATCGACGACGCCGCGCGGGTGTTGCGCGACGCAAATACCGAGGATTTTATTGCGATAGATCGCATCGAGAAAATACTCGGCGCGGCAGGTCTTGACCCGAAGCGCGAGACCATCGTCTACGGCAGCCGCGGCACCTGGAATCCCTATTTCGGACTTTACACGATGCAGTATTTCAGCGGCAGCAACGTTCGCGTCTACCACGAAGGCATCGAGGGCTGGGCCGCAGCCGGCCGGGCGATCAGCCGTGAAGCCCCAAAGGTTTCGCCCGTCGCCCTCAAGCTGGAAGTCAATCCGACAGCGGCCGTTACGACCAAAGAAATGGTGGCGCGGGTCAACGACCCGAATGTGCAAATCATCGATGCGCGTACGCCGCAGGAGTTCAGGGGCGAAGATATCCGCGCCATTCGGGGAGGTCATATCCCGGGCGCGATCAACATTCCGTACGAGCAAAACTGGGTTGATCCCGAAACCCCGGCCAAGCTCGCGCGCAAAGAGGTTACCGGCAATGCCGGCATGTCCCTCAAGTCGGTCGCGGACCTGAAACGCTTGTATTCGAGGTTCGATCCAAGCAAGGAAACGGTTGTTTACTGTCAGAGCGGTGTACGGGCGTCGGAGACCGCAGGCGTGCTCCAGGAACTGGGCTTCACAAAGGTCAAGGTCTACGATTCGTCGTGGCTGGGTTACGGCAATACGCTTGATGCACCCGCAAACAACGTAACGTTCTTCAATGTGGGGCTGTTCAATACGCGCTTGTCGACGCTGCAGAATCGAGTCAACCAGCTCGAAAAGGAACTCGCCGACGCGAAAGCGCGAAAATAATCCGCGTCGGTTTATCGCGCAAAGGGGGCGCGCCCACGTCCCCTTTGCGTCCGGCGCGCGCCCAAAAAATACCGCCTCACCGCGCTTTCGCCGGTTCGCACAAGTTGATAGCCTGAGGGTGCAATCGCCGGCCAACGGCACAATTCAACTGGGAGGAAACAATGAAGATTTCTGCATTTACAGCGCTACTGTTTGCGTCGACGCTCGCCGCCGGGAGTGCGGTCGCTCAACCAGCCCCGTACAACGATGTCGGCGTCACGATGGGCCACTGGCATCTGATCTCCAAGGACGTGGAAGCCAATAAGAAACTGTTTCTCGGCATGGGTGCCAAGATGTTCATCATCGGCGGCAACCCGTTCATGATGTTTCCCGGCACCTATATCAACCTGACGCTGGGCCAGGAAAAAGGTGATGGCGGCACGCAAGGCTCGGTGGTGAACCACGTCGGCTTCATCGTCGACAACGTGCAACAACGCGTCGCTCAGTGGAAGGCCGCGGGTGTGGCCGTGCTGCCGGGCGGCAACAACCGGCTGGACCAGGCCTTCGTCGAAACGCCGGATGGCTTGCGCATCGAAATCCTGGAAGACAAGACGCAGACGGTACCGATCAAGAACGAGCACGTGCACCTCTCCGTCACCGAAGCCGAGATTCCGAAGGCCCAGGCCTGGTACGCCAAGACCTTCGGCGGCAAGGCCAGCTTGCGCAACAATGCCCCTGTGGTGGACATCCCGGGCGGCCAATTCCGCTTCGCCAAAGCCGACAAGGCACAGGAAAGAACCCGCGGCCGCGTCCTCGACCATATCGGCGTCGATGTGAAGGATCACGCTGCCTTCGTGAAGAAGATCGAGGCGGAAGGCATCAAGCTCGACGAGCCGCCGCGCATGGGCGGCACCAACAAGATCACCTATATCACCGACCCGTGGGGCACGCGCATCGAGATCATCGAGCGTGGACCGTTGGGAACGCCGGTGAACTGATCTCCGTCGTGCGAGGTTAAGGATCGTAGCCCGGATGAGCGCCCCTCTTTTGGGGCGCGATATCCGGGACCGCCAGTCCCGCATGTCGCCATCTCGCGTGAAGAACGCGATCTGGCTCATCCGCCGAAGCCCGCCTTCGGGCGAAGGCGGCTGCGGGCTACGAAGCCGCTTGCTTAACCGGGCGCCAATGAGGGGCGCCCCTACAAACAGAACCGATCCATTCAATGTGGTTGAAGCAGACGACCAGCAATCAAAGAAATTCTGCCCGCCCCGGGGGAGGCATCCATGAGAACCACCCTATTCGCAGCCTTATTGCTCACATCGCCGTTCGCCGTCGGGTCAGCCGTCGCACAGCCATTCCCGTTCAACGAAGCGGGCGTGACCAATGGTCATTTTCATCTCAATTCTAAAGACGTTGCCGCCAACGAAAAGATCCTGGTCGCCATGGGCGGCAAGGCCTTTACGGCCGGCGCACGACGCCGCGTGAATTTTCCCGGCGTCATGGTCATTCTTGATGCGGCTCCGGGCACGCCGCCGCCAAGCGCCGGGTCTGTCGGCTCGGTGGTCAATCACATTGGCTTCTCGGTCCAAAATGTCCAGGAGCAGGTCGCCAAGTGGAAGGCTGCCGGCGTGCTGGTCGCGCCCAGCAACACCGGCCGGCTTGATCAAGCCTATGTCAATACGGCGGACGGTTTGAAGATCGAAATCCTGGAAAACAAGAACCAGTCGATGGCGATCCAGAGCGAGCACGTGCACTTCTTCCTGCCGGAGCAGGCCATCGGACCCAGCCAGGCCTGGTATGGAAAGATTTTCGGCGCCAAAGCGGCCGTGAGCAACAATGCGCCGGTCGCCAATCTTCCGGGCGCACAGCTTCGCTTCCGTAAAGTCGACACGGCGCTGGCCCCGACCAAGGGCCGCGTGCTCGACCACCTTGGCTTCGACGTGAAGGACCTCAAGGCCTTCATCAAGATGCTGGAGGCCAACAACATCAAGCTCGATCGGCCTTACTCGCTCAACAACGAAGGCATCGGCATCGCCTTCATCACCGATCCATGGGGCGCCTATATCGAGATCAACGAACGGCCGGGCCAGAAGTAGGTCTTCACTTCAACTGAAAGGAAATCGAACATGCGCATGAAATTCGCAACCCCGTTGGCAATCGTCGGCGCGCTGACGCTCGGCGGATCAGCCGGCGCGCAGGACCTCGGACCACAGATCAAGAAGCTTGCCGACAACGTCTATGTCTATGTCGGCAAGGACTTCAATTCCAACTGCGGCATCGTGGTCACCCCCGAAGGCGTGGTCCTGATCGACAGCGGACACGCCCCGACCGACTCGCATGCCATCATGGACGCGATCAAGAAGCTCACGCCCCTGCCGGTCCGCTTGCTCATCGACACCGAGCCGCATGGCGACCATACGACCGGCCATTTCGTCTTTGCGTCGACGGCAACCATCATTGCCGCCAAGGGCGCCGGAGAATCCATGCGCGCCGCCAATGCCGCCGCACCCAATCGAATCCAGACGATGGCCGCAACGTCGCCGGCGATGAAGGCCGCAGTCGAAGGCTACAAATTCATCACGCCGCACGTTGAATACAACGACAAGATGACGGTCAGCTTTGGCGGCAAGACCTTTGAACTCACCCATATGAAACGCGTGCACAGCGAAGCCGACACGGCCGTGTGGATGCCGGCCGAGCGCATCGTGTTCTCGGCGTCAGCTTACGTGAACAAGCAGGTCAACATCTTCCGGCCCTTCGTCACCATCCCGGACATCCTGGCGGCCGGCAAGATGATGAAGGCGCTCAATCCCCTGCATGTGGTTCCGGGCCATGGCGTTCCGGGCGGAACGGAAATCTTCGACGAAGGCGAGAAATACTATGCGCTCCTCGCCGAACGTGTCGGCGCCATGATGAAGGCGGGCAAGTCGCTCGACGACATCAAGAAGGAATTGCGCATGCCAGAATATGCCAGCTGGTTCAGCCAGGATCGCATGCCGACCAATGCGGATGCGGCCTATCGGATGCTGTCGGCGAAGTAGCCGCGCGAGTGTAGGATGGGTAGAGCGATAACGCGCGATTCCTTTGCGCGTTATCGCGAAACCCATCGACACCGATCGCATCGGTCGATGATGGGTTTCGCCAAAAAACGCGTCCGAAGACACGTTTTTGTTGCCTCTACCCATCCTACGGGTCACTTGGCTGCGGCCCGTCATAACCCTCGATGACCACAATATCCGCAATCGCCTTGCCTTTGCGAAGATCCATGGCCTTGGCGTATTCGGGAGACCGGTAGCATGCGAGCGCCGTCGCATAGTCCTTGAATTCGATCACGACATTGCGTGAGCGAGCGGTACCCTCCACCACTTCAGGCTTGGCGCCACGCACGAGGAACCTGGCGCCATATTTACGAAAAGCCTTGGAATTCTCCGCAACATATAGCTTGTATCCCTCGGGGTCGCTCACATCGACGGATACGATCCAATATCCCTTGGTCATTGTCTTGTCCTTGGCCGGCAAGGCACCCTCGTGACGATATTCAACAATGCGACTATAACTGCGCGAAAAGGAAAGCGGGTAGATTTCATTCCGCGAGCAATCGGACGGGCCCCAAAGATGAACCATTGCAGAGTTGCAGCCTTAATGTGCGCAGCAAGCCTATTCATTTCCGGCGGAACCGCACGTACTGAGCACGCTCCGGGCTTTGTCTACCTGGCCGATATCGACGCAACTATCGTGCAGGATATCCGTTATGCGGGCTCACACAATTTCGTCGGGCGACCGATTGCCGGCTACCAGGCGGCAGAATGCATTCTCACCGAACCCGCCGCGCGCTCGCTCGCGAAGGCCCAGGCACAACTCGCTGCACAAGAATTGTCTCTCATGGTCTGGGATTGCTACCGGCCCGAACGTGCGGTCGCGGACTTTGTCGCCTGGAGCAAGATCGTCGACGATACCCGCATGAAAGCGGAATTCTATCCGCACACGGACAAATCGAAATTCTTTGCGCTCGGATACATCGCCTCGCGCTCCGGCCACTCGCGCGGCAGCACGGTCGACATCGGCATCGTGCCGAAAAGCATTTCAACGCCGCCCATATTCGATACCGCCGCGCCGCTGCGATCATGCATTGGACAAAAGGGCGCGCGGTGGGACGACGGTACGATCGATTTTGGCACCGGCTACGATTGCTTCGATGAGCGTGCCGCCACCCGGCACGCTGGCGTGGGCAGGCAAGCGCGCGCAAATCGCCAGCTTCTTCAAACGTTGATGGAGCGCGCCGGCTTCCAACCCTATGCAAAGGAATGGTGGCACTTCGAATTGGCCAACAGGCCATTCGCAAACCAGGGTTTTGACTTTCCAATCGTAGGCCGCAATCAGCGATGAACCTCCCGGCGAGGCTATGCGGTGCTCGTATCTGTGCCCTCTCCCCTTGTGGGAGAGGGCAGCTCGGTGGTTCAACGAGAAGAATGGGTGAGGGGTCCCACACAAGGTTCTTGGTGTTGCACCCCTCACCCCACCGTGTTTGTTGATCGTTCGGAGCTGCCCTCTCCCACAAGGGGAGAGGGCGCAATAACAAACACCGTATTTTCTGACACAGAAGGATTAGGCGTGGGAAACTCTTTCCCGAACGGGATTCCACTCTCGAATCTGCTTAGCCCTTAGATACGCCTCGAACTCGGCAGCCGGGAGCGGATGAGCATAGAGATAGCCTTGCGCTTCTTCGCACCGCTCGTTGATCAGAAATGCCTCTTGGGTATCCGTCTCAACCCCCTCAGCAATGACCCCAAGGCCGAGATTGTGCGCCATGGCAATCAACGAACGCACGATGGCGTCACTCTCCGCGCTTTCGGCGAGGTTAAAGACGAAACTCTGATCAATTTTTATCCTTGAGAGCGGGAAACGCGTCAAATTGCGCAACGAGGCGTAGCCTGTGCCAAAATCGTCGAAAGTAATCTTGATACCCTTCTGGTGAAGTCTCCGAAGTCGCACGATCGCTTCCTCACAATTGAGAGCGACAGTCTCCGTGATCTCAACCTCAAGAACCTCGGGCGGTAGACAGGTTTGTTGGAGTGCCTCTTCGATGTCCTTCAACAATGTCTCGCCATACAGTTGGACTGGGAACAGATTGACGCAGATACGACCGATCGGCAATCCCATCGCACGCCACGCCGACGCTCGTTCACATGCCGTACCAATGATCCACCTGCCGATGTCAGGCGCGATTGAACTCTCGGCCAGTGCTTTGATAAAAGCTCTTGGCGCGAGGATACCCCGCTCAGGATGGCGCCATCGAAGCAAGGCTTCGGCGCCGACCACGGCCTTGTCCGCAAGGCGAATTTGAGGTTGAAAATAAAGTTCAAATTCGCTCTCAGCGTTGGCCCTTCTGAGTTCAACGTCGAGTCCGCGCCGCGCCTGGGCCTGGGCTCTCAATACGGGCATAAAAAACCGACACTTCTGGCCTCCATCGGATTTTGCCTGATAGAGCGCGAGATCGGCATTGGCAATTAAGACATCGACATTCAAGCCGTCGGTGGGGGAAATAGCCACACCTGCACTGCCGCCAATGTGGAGCGCCTGATCATCGATCATGATCGGCTCCTTAAGCCGCCGCAATGCCTGTTCGACAATGTCGCCGACTACGCATGGATCACCGCAATTGGGAATGATGATGACGAACTCGTCGCCGCCAAGTCGGAACACTTGACCCGCCCCCCCGCGGCTCCCTGCTGCTTCGATCAAGCGCCGGCCGACTTCGATGAGCAACTTATCGCCGGTCGGGTGGCCGAGCGTATCGTTCACTTCCTTGAAACCATCCAGATCGAACAATGCAATAGCAGCCGGATCATCACTTCCGTCACCGACGAGCAGCTTTCCCAATTCTTTCTGCAATGACAGTCGATTGGGCAGCCCCGTAAGCGGATCGTAATGCGCAAGGCGATTCAATTGCTCGTCGGCTCGCTTGGCTTCGGTGATATCTTCGTGCGCCCATGCGACGCCGCGTATTGTGCCATCTGGATTGAGCAATGGTGCGGCAGCGATTCTGACATCGACCATGGTGCAGTCTTTTCGCCTGCGCTTGACCTGAAGGTCCCGGATGCTCTCGCCGTTCCGCGCCCGTTGATAGAGCCCGAGCGAATTCGTGCGCTCTTCAGGCGGCACGATCATTACCGTAGTGCCGACAGCCTCTTTGGCGGTGTACCCAAAGAGTCGCTCGGCCGCACGGTTCCACAGCATTATGCGGCGATCAAGATCGGAGCACACGATCGACACCGGGGAAGCATCGATAACGGCGGCGAGTGTATTCTTGGATTGCAGGACCTCGTCTTGCCGGCGTTCGAGCGACACGGCCATCCGGTTCAAAGCGTCCGCGAGATTTCCAACTTCATCGTCAGTTTGGACCTGCGTGCGATGGCCAAGATTACCGCCCGCGAGCACCGACGCATCATTGCGTAGTTGACGTAGCGGCCGAATGATACGCAATGAAATCATCCAGGCAAGCGCGAAGGCTGTCGTGAGCGTGACGATGGCGAACAGAGCGCCCCAACCCAGCCGCCAATAAACCGTCGCAAGGGCAGTGTCCGTGGGCAGCCCGACCGACACGAGCCAAGGGACGCGATGGGCGGTCGATGAACCGGTAATGCGCTCCACATCATCGGACCAGACTGCGAACTCGCTCGCCTCCTTCGCGGCTATATGCCTTACGACGTTCTCCGATTTGCCAAGGTCGCGGCCAATCCAATTGGGGCCATCCAAATTCCGAGCGACCACAATACCCTGTTCGTTGACTATCCGTACGACGCTGCCTGCAGGAAGGCGATCGATCCTCAGCGCGTCTTGAAAGCGTTCAAGCTTGGTGCCCATGGCGAGAACGCCCTGCAATCGCCCCTCTTGATCTTCTACCGGATAACCGACAGTGACAATGAATTGTCCGCTCCGGCGTGCGCGCACAACCTCGCCGATCGAGAACCGTTCGCCCGCCAGTATCTTTTGGAAATATGCCCGGTCGCCAGCATTGGGAATACTGGCTGTCGACAACGATTTTCCAATATTTGTGCCATCAGGGGTAAAAAACAGGATGTTATTGACCAATTCGGGCAATTTGAGCCTGACTTGCCGGAGCAGCACATCGTTTGCAGATACATCAACTGGATTTGTCGAAACGGCCCGACTGAGTCCCGCCAATAGATTTTCGATGTTGCTGATATGGTCATCGACCTGGGCAGCAAGCAGCTGGGCCTCGCTATAGGCGCGCTGAATTGCGGCGGATTGATCGTCCCGCCATTGGCTCCAGAGACCGACTCCAACGAGAGCAATGAACGGACTGACGGTTGCGATCACCAGCGCCAATAGTCGCGATCTAATGCTTCGCAGCAGCATTTTGGCCCGTCCTCCGCCAATAAGGTAACTACCGACCGAAACGGCCATTCTAGGTAGTACTACGTAGCAATAGTCGAAATGCATTCGGGATTGTTTTTCGTTTTCGCGACGGGAGAGGATTTTCGGGGTTACGTTTAATCCAACCTTAATTTCACGCTCAGCGAGGTTCGTAATGATCTTCCGTCTGGCAATTAAGCTCTCAATTGATATTGTGAGACCTTCTAAATGGTCGCTGTTGCATCGGAATTTCGACCCCATGTTCAAACTTCTCGTGCTCCTCGTGTCGGCAATTCCGATTCTCCTGTTCCTGAAAAACATGTTTTTCAGCCGGTCGGAGAGATTCAAGAAGGCTTCCGCCGACCTCAAACGACAGATCGACTATCTGGTATGGACCATCCTGATCCTGGTCGGCCTGGGGATTCTCTATTCGCTGTTCAAGTTGATCTGGGGCTCGCATTGATGGAGTGAAAGGCTTGTTGCAAGCATTCGAAGAGGTGATAGCGGCCCGTGGTCGGGGAAGCCCTGAGCCGGGCGAGGTCACGATCACGGGCACTGATCCTGTCCTTGCAACACGATTCCGGATCGGCGAGACCTGCGCCGCCGTCCTCGGCGGCGTCGGCGTTGCGCTGTCCGATCTCTGGGAGATGAAAACCGGCCGCCGGCAAAAGGTGTCGGTCGACGTACGTCGAACCGCCGCCGCTCTGCGCAGTTCTTCCTACCTGCAGCGGCAGCTGCCCGACGGCACCTTCGCCTATGTGCCCGACGAGAACCAGGAAGCCATGCGGCGGATCACGCAAGCCTGGCCAACGAAGGACGGCCGCTGGTTCCTGCCGCATTTCGGACTGTCCAACCTGAAGGCTCGCGTTTTGAAGCTGCTCGGATGCGAACCAACTCCCGATTCGGTCGCCAACGCGGTCGCCAGGTGGGATGCGCTCGATCTCGAGGCGGCGATCGACGAGGCGCGGGCCTGCGGCGCCATGGTGCGAACCAATACGCAATGGCTGGCGCACGCCCATGGCCGGGTGCTTGCCGGAAAACCGATCGTCGAGATCATCAAGCTCGCGGACAGTGCCCCGGAGCCGCTGCCCGAGGGGCCGCGCCCATTGAGCGGCCTGCGCGTACTCGACCTCACGCGCATCCTGGCCGGCCCCATCTGCGCCCGCACCCTCGCCGAGCAGGGTGCCGACGTCCTGATGGTAACGACAGCGCATCTGCCGCAGGTGCCGGAGCACGTGACCGACACCAGCCACGGCAAGCGCAGCACATTCCTCGATCTTGCCCGCACGGAGGATGCAGCGCGGCTGAAGGCGCTTGTCAAAGACGCACATGTGTTTTCGCAAGGCTATCGACCCGGTGCGCTTGCCAAGCTCGGTTTCGGGCCGGAGCAGCTGGCGGCACTGCGGCCGGGCCTCATCTATGTCTCGATCAGCTGCTTCGGCGCCGATGGGCCGTTGAGCCACCGCGCCGGCTGGGAGCAGGTGGCCCAGACGGTGACAGGCATCCTCCACGAAGGCAGCCCCGATCGCCCTGCTTTGCTCCCGGGCGCCGCCTGCGACTACACCACCGGCTATCTCGCGGCCTACGGCACGCTCCTGGCGCTCGCACGGCGGGCGCGCGAAGGCGGAAGCTGGCACGTTCGCGCCTCACTCTGCCAATCCGGCATGCTGATCTATCGGCAAGGCAAGGTGGAAGTCGCCGGCACAGGGCTTCCGGATGCGGAAGTCGATGCAATGCGCATCGAGAGCCGGCCGAAGAGCGGCGCGTTGCGCCATCTTGCGCCCATCATCCAGCTGTCGGAAACGCCCCCGAGCTGGGAGCGCGCGACGCCGCAACCGGGTGGCGACGCTGCGGCGTGGCTTTAGGACACTTCGAACAATAAGTGAATCGGGCGACTTTGTTTGTAGTTCCGCCTTCACGGCGGCTTCGCCGCGGGCGGCTTCGCCGCGGGCTGCCCTTCCTTGCCGCAAGCGGGTAAAGGCCGCATAAATGCGGAACTACGAACGGACACACCTGCGGAAAATGTAGCATGCGCGGATCCATCGCCTTCATCGTTGCGGCTGTCCTGACCTGGAGTGGTCTCGCTGTCGCGCAGGATTATCCATCGAAGCCGATCCGTCTCGTCGTGCCGTTCCCGCCTGGTGGTCCCGTCGATGCCATTGCGCGCGTGGTGTCTCAGAAGATGGCCGGCCTCCTGGGCCAGTCCGTCGTGATCGAGAACCGCAACGGCGCCGGCGGCGTGATCGGGACGCAGATGGCCGCCAAGGCCGAGCCGGACGGCTATACGATCGCGCTGACGAGCGCAGGCGCGCTCGCGCTCAGTCAGGGGCTGCACGACAAGGTGCCCTACGATCCGCTCAAGGACATCCGGCTGCTGACACAAGTCGCGAATACGCCCGAGGTGCTGGCGCTCGGCCGCGGCATCGAGGCGCGCTCGCTTGCCGAGTTGATCGCGCTTGCCAAACAGCGTCCTGGCCGACTCAATTTTGCGACCGCCGGCAAAGGCAGCATGTCGCATTTGTCGCTGGAGCTGTTCCGCCAAACGGCCGGCATCGATATCACGATCGTGCACTATTCGGGCGCAGGACAGGCCGTGAACGATCTTATCGGCGGACACGTGGATGCCCTGTTCGCCGACATCCAGGTGCTGCTGGGCAGCGTGCAATCCGGGACGTTACGTGCATTAGCCATCGGTGGACAGCGCCGCGCCGTGCCCTTGCCCGACTTGGCGACCACCGCGGAGCTCGGACTGCCGCGCGTGGTCGCGTTCAACTGGTATGGAATGGTGGCCCAGCCTGGCCTGTCGCCGCCCATCGCGGCAAAGCTCACGAACACGATTATCGCCGCCGTGAGGTCCGACGAGGTCAAGGCCCGGCTTGTGCCGCAGGGTGTGGAACTCGTCGGCAATACGCCGGAGGAATTTTCAGCATTCCTCCGGACCGAAATCAATCGTTGGGGCGAAGTGATACGAAAGGCCGGGATCAAGGCCGAATAGACCCTGTTGCTGAACTCGGGGATTTCCCCATGATAGGTAGCCATCGGAAGGAGGTCCCAGTGCCGCCAGTCGACCCGTCGTACGCCAACCTCGCCGCGACCGCCAGAACCCTGATCGCGGACTACACACAACGCTACGCCGAGCGCATTGCAACACTTCTCGATCGAGTCAAAGATGGTAGTGCACCGCAGGCAGGCCCCGCCGAGGTTCGACCCAACTTGGCCCGGGGCTTGCCAAGGAGTTGTGGAGGGTCGTTGGTGACATATTGCGGGGGCTCGTCGGGACCGGGCTCGGAGCGCAGCAGCGTCAGGAGCAACTCAACTCGCAGGCGCTCAAAATACAACAGAAATTCTTCCAGCGGCTTCCCGCCGAAATTGAAGGCTCGATCAGGTCGCGGCTTCCGCCCGCCGAATGGGCACACAAGGTCGTCGAACACGTGGTCGGCACGCTTGGCACGATCATTGAAATGTCGGGCGTCGAGAATTCGGCGAGCAGTAGTGAACTGCTTCAATTGAAATGACGAGGGCGGTGTTGCGCAATCCCACAATCCCGTGACGCAACGCGGGGTGACGCCCTCGAACGCAGCTTGACTTCTAACTAACGCTATAGCCGCCCCCTACCCCACACCCACGAGTGCGTCCCCGATCTGGCCGCCGCCCGGCACCACATCGCGCGCCCGCGCGACATCGATCGCTTCCGCCACCATGTGGGCGGTGGCAGCGCACAGCGTCCAGCCGAGATGACCGTGGCCGGTATTGTAGAACACACGCGCGTGTCGTCCCTGGCCGACACGCGGCAGCATATTGGGCATCATGGGGCGCAAGCCCGCCCAGGGCACGACGCGGCCGGTCGCGACATTCGGAAACAATCGCCGTGTCCATTCGACCAGCGGCGCTGTGCGGTCGGCGCGGATGTCGCGGTTGAAGCCATTGAATTCCGCAGTACCGGCAACGCGCAGGCGACCGCTTCCCAGCCGGCTGGTGACGATCTTGGCATCTTCGTCGAGCAGGCTCACCCACGGCGCGCCTTCGCGGCTCGCCTCGTCGTCAAGCCCGACAGTAATGGAATAGCCTTTCACCGGATAGACGTTCACGCGGTCGCCCAGCATCGCCGCGAAGTGGCGACTCGCAACGCCGGCGCACACCACCACGGCATCGGCCCGCGTCTCGTGTGTCGCACGGCCCTGGTCCAAGTCCTCGCCCGTATGCCAACGCAAGCGCACCCCGTCAGCGAGGGCCTCGACATGGTCGACTGTCGCATCGCAGATGATCCGCGCGCCGCGCCGCTCGCAAGCTCCCGCCAGTCCACGCGTGAACTTGTGAATGTCGCCGGTTGCGTCGCCTGGCGTATAGAAGCCGCCGTAGAACTCACCCGTGAGTGCCGGCTCTATCGCCTTGATCTCTTGTGGCGTCGCCGCGTGACGCGCAAGCCCGCCCTCGCGCAGCAAGGCATTGACTTTGGCGGCGTGCGCAAAACTTTTCTGGTCACGATAGACGTGCAGGATGCCGCGCTTCTCGAGATCGAAATCGATTCCCTCACGCTCGGCGATCGCGAAAAGCCGTCGTCGCGCCTCCAGCGCCATGCGCACGGTTCTGATCGTATTGGCGCGATAGTTCGGGATTTGCGCGACGAATTCGGCAAGCCAGGAATATTTGTGCCAGCTTGGCTTGAGATTGAGCAACAGCGGCGCCGCACTGTTGAACATCCATTTGACGCCCTTGATGAGCGTTGCGGGATGGTTCCATACTTCCGCGTTGCTGGCAGAAAGCTGTCCGCCATTGGCGAAGGATGTTTCCATTCCGGCATAGCGGTGGCGATCCAACACCGTCACGGTGTGACCACGATCAATCAGCTCATATGCGGTGGTAATGCCGGTGATCCCGGCGCCGATGATTGCAATGTGACCCACGAAGGCCTCCCGCGTTCATAAGGTTCGCGCCAGGCAAATGCCTGACGATCCCCATCTGTCGCGGTACCTGAGAGCTTAACCCGGACGCCCGGCATGACCGGACGGCGCGGATATCCCCTTCGGTGGACGCCCTCTATCAGAAGGAGCGTCTCTCTCCAGATTGTCCAGCCACGCGGTCCTGGTGCCTGAGAGTTTCCGGGGAGGTTGCTCCGTCGGCGCTGGCGTCCGCTTTAACCGAAAACCAGTCTCTCCCGCATGGCCTGATCGGACAATCCATTAGTTGGTGTCATTCGCGGCAAAACCAAGGCATTGGAAATAAAGAAATAATTGAGAAACTCGCGGGGGGTGGATTGAACGAAAAGTGCGTGTCAGACAAAGACGCACGAACGAAAATTTCGCCCGGGCTTGTAGTCCCCGGCTTCAGGTGGCTCTCCCTTCGCGCCAAGGCACCCACCCCGATTGCCTGACATATCGATCAATTGGGTTCGTTCCGTAAAAACCGTCGCCGTTCTCCCGCCCATTGATATCGCTCTTGCCAAAATCATTGAGATTTTTCCGATTGGCTTCGTTCCGTAAAAACTCCTGATGGGGCGCCGCACCCTCATCCAGCGCCCCGTCGTCATACTCATCGTGATGCAAACTTGTCTCTTTCCCCCTGTTGCCCCTCCCATATGTTCATGTTTTGTTCTAATTTGTCAAGTGCACCGTCCGAACTTTGTTTACTATCGAGGAGCCCAAGAACACACTCGTCGAACTGGCCGCGGCGGTGGGAGGGCTTGGGCTTGGTCACGGACATGTTCTCAAGCATCAACCATGAGATGAGCCTGCCCAATGAGGCAGGCTGGAAGAGTTCGGCGTTGCGCGCTTATACTTGTGCCTCGTCTCTGGATTGATCCGCTCGGACCCATGTTGAAGGTCGCGCCCATCATCGTCCTGAATTTGGTAGCACTCGCTAGTCGCGAGGACCTCAACGACGGACTATCGCTGCCGCTTCAATACTGACTTACACTGAGGCGCGACCTGATCGTGTTTCTCATGCCATTTCGGTCCGGGACCACGCATGTAGTGAAGCTCGGGCCGGTAGGTGGGGGAAAAAAACCTGCTGAGCGACTGCCATACGGCGTGGCCCCTCGCCCAACCAGCGCGCGGGGAGCAATCGTAGCAACGGAAATCTGACTGCGCGCTCGCCATCTCACTCACATCACGTGTTTCCAGACGACATGCACGCCGATCAGGGCCGAGAGCGCCCAGGGTAGTGTCTCCAGCACGAAAGCGGACAACGTCTGCAGCATCAGGGGCAGGCATTTCGTCATGACGCACCTCACGAACGTATGTTTAAAACGATCATTTGAAATTAAAACGTTCGTTTCAGGCCAAATTATGGCACCCTAAGACAATGTTTTATGACGGTCTTTTCTTCACAAGCATCTGTTAAACAACGTGTTTTCAACATAGGAATTGCAATCACGAAAACGAACGGGTATTCTAAATTCGAACAAATGTTTGAATCATGGGGAGCCGAATGACACGCCCGTCCGACTACACGCGACAGAACATCGTCAAGGCGGCGGTCGCGCTCTTCGCGGAACGGGGCTACGAGGGCGCCAGCATACGAGCAATCGTTTCCAAGGCCGGCGCCAATCAGGCGGCAATCAACTACCACTTCAAAAGCAAGGACGGGCTTTATCTCGAAGTGCTCAAGGTGGCGTTCGAAGGCTATACCCGGTTCAATGGCTTCGACCCGGAGCAATTGAAGGACCTGCCGCGCGAGGAGGCGCTGCGCAGCTTTGTGCAGCAGCAGCTTCGGCCGCTGCTTGCCCGCGATGACATGAGCCGCTATGTCCGCATTTTCGCCTGGGAGAACGTGCATCCCAGCAAGGTGCTGCGCAAGTTCATCACAACCAATGCCACGCCGTATCTCGCTCGCGCCGCGGAGTTGGTGCGACGTTTTCTTCCGCCGGATACATCTGACACGGATGCCGCGTGCGCCGCGATCTGGTTGATGGGGCAATGCAGCATCTTCGTGCGCAATCGCGATCAGTTCGTGCAGCCGCCGTTCAACCTGAAGATCGACGAATCGTTCGTCGAGCAGCTGACCGATCTGGTCTGCGGGCTGGCATTGAAAGGACTGGCCCGGGCGGCGTGACGCCGGCGTTCATGCTCTTTGGATGGTGACGGATGCTGCAGCGCATGACGAAAATTTCTTCTGCACTACAGCCGTGCTCTTGAGCACCGTTGCGATGCAGCCGGGGCGGCACGGCGGCAAACCGACGCGATGAGTCAGAAAGCGGATGTTCATTGCGCACTACAATATTCGACCTGTTGGGCCAATTCCGGAAGTCGCCGTGTAGCCGGGCGCGCCGGTGTACGGGCCCGGCGAAAGCCGTCGTTATCGCCCGCTCGCGACGGTAGGTAGCATCACATTTTTCACGACGTATTCTCCAATCTGGACCCCCATCTCCGTCCCGACGCGGGTCGACGATCGATAATGGAAGCCGGCCCAGATGCGGGCATTTGCGATCTCTTCGGTAAACGCAGTCATATTGGTCCAGCGGTGAGTGACGCCAGGTGCCGTCGGGCTAGTCGTTGCGATTTCAGGAACGTCCATAGTTCCGAGCGCCGCTTGGACGATACCGGCAACGGTGCCGCTTAGGATGCAGTGTGCGCAGGGGTATTCCGGGTGCATCGGGGTGGGAGCGATGGGCTGCCAGGTGGCTTCGCGATCTGTCGCCGCATTACCGTCGACATCACCGTTGCGAATGGCCGTGATGGGGCGCCAGAAATTGTAATGATACTTGGCATCCAGCACAGCAATAAATGAATCATTGAGTCCAAGCGCTACAAATGCCATGAACCGCGCGCTATCGACGACGCTCATGTGCTTTGCGGTGATGAGCTGGCGCACGAAAGGATGGTAGGCAGCTGGGGCGCCGATGAGCCAGAACCGGGCCGTTTCGGTCTGCTGAGCCGTGCGCTTGGCACTGTTCTGTCCACCATAGTCCTTAAGCTCGTTGTAGTCTCTTGCCCATTCCTCGCTCTCCAGCGCAACTGGTGGCTTTGGCCGGAACTGAGCCCCGCTCGCCAAGGCGAACGGCTTCATGTCGGGCCACATCGAGTTGATGGTGATGGCCGTCGGTACATAGACGCCAGGCGCGGTTCTCGGGCGGTAGGCGTCGGGCGCCTCGGAGCCATCATTTGCCCGCGCCTCTAGCACCTTCGCCGCAACGGCCTCGCCGAGTTTGATTCCATCCGATTTCGCAGCACCATCGGGGATCGAGGCAAGATAGCTGGCGAGAGCTCTCTTCGTGTCATCCGCAGTCTTTGCATCGATTGTCGACAGGATCGCAGCTGCTGCTGCCGCAGCGGCAGCTTCCTTTGAGGTGGCGGAATTCGCAGGCAGCTGGAGCAAATACGGGTGGTAGCGCCGATCGACTGAATTGACTGCATCGAACATCGCGGCATGAACCATCGCCATGATACGCTGCGCCTTATATGGTGTGGTGCCGCCAAGACCGGCCATTGGCGCAATGGCAGCCTCGGCCTTTTCGTCCCAATCAGTGATCACATCGGCGAAGGCCGACACGGGGACGCTGAGGGCCACCCAGCCTCCAATTGCGACGATTTGAAGTGAACGGGCAATTGCAAATGTTGTTGAGGCACTCATGGTTTCCTCCATATTCAGGACTATCCCAATGCAGGTGCACGTGCGCCTGGGCGATTGACGACCAGTTCGTATTTGGTGATGCCTACACCGGAAGGTCAGTCGGCTTCGCACCTTTGAGAATACGATCGACGTAGGAATCAAGCCAGCGATTTAATTCCATGTGCTGGAAATTTGCTTCGAGAAGTTGTTGCAAGCTCCCAGGCCGAACGGACCGATCATTCCCGGCTTCGCGCAGGCTCCCCTGCTGGCTTACCTCATTTGACCCAATTGATGTCAAATGCGCCGTCGACAGTCACGAGGTACATTGCTCCCTCGCCTTGAGTCCAGCCCTCATGAACCATCTTCGCTGGCATGTAAGCGTAGGAGCCTACATTCAGCTCCACCCGTTTATCGCTGCCTTCGTGCGCCATGACGAAGGTACCGCGGATGACGGTGAGCGTCTCATTTGCCGTGTGCCAATGTTTTGGCACATGATAGTTCTTCGGAGTCCGGATCAGAAGTTCCGATGCTTTCGTGATTGGGTTCACATGCAAAATCGCCACCTCCGGGGAGTTGTCGCCCTCTTCGGGGTTGGTTTTCTCCCAAGTCAAGTCGGAGAAATTCTGGAAGACGGGGTGGACAGCAGGGTCGTGGGAGGGAGCGTTCTGCGCGAGCGCAGGAGAGATCAAGGTAATCAAGGCCAAAGCGCCGTATGCCATTGGGGCAGAGATACTGAGCATGCTACGTCGGTTCATTGTGTCCTCCGATTTGTTTCTGGTCCCTGACAGCTTCCCGAGCGACTTTCGAAGATGTGTGTAATTTGGTGATGTCGCAGCGGTAACTTCGGCGTAAATTCGCCATCTCGCCAAACTGACTGGCTGGTCTGGCTGAGCGAGCACGCGCCAGAATTGGAGGCGAGGCCATGAGAAACCGAACGCCGGTTCCGGTGCTGGGTCCGGGCTCCGGGGCGTCGCGTGAAATGCGCGACAATGCCAAGGTACACGGCGACTCACCCCCCGAGCGCTGGCGGTTCGAGGGTTTCACGCTCGACTTGGCAAGCCGGACGCTGATTGATGCCTCCGGTAAGGAGGTGCCGCTCTGGCGCTCAGAGTTCGCCTTGCTCGCGGCCTTCCTTCGCGCCTCGGGCCGCGTATTGAGCCGCGAGCAGCTGCTCGACGCGGTGTCCGGCCGCCGCGCCGAAGCGTTCGACAGAAGCATTGACGTTCTGGTCGGGCGGCTGCGGCGGAAAATCGAGCTGGACCCGAAAGCGCCGCGGCTGATCACGACGGTGCAGGGTGTCGGATACAAGTTTACCGCCCGGCCGCACGTACCTCCCGCGCCGGCAGCCGATGCAGAACCCGAGGCGCAGCCTTCGGCGGAGGTGCCGCCGAGGCGCCCAGCGGAGCGGCGCCACCTGACCGTTCTGCATTGCGCGATCGCGAGCGCAGGCGCACTAGCTGCCGCGCTGGATCCGGAGGATTGGCGCGATATCGTTGCAGCCTTTCATGCATGCTGCTCCGAAGTTGTTCAAAAATTTGGCGGCGCGGTCGCCCAATCCGCTGATGACGGCGCGCTCGCTTGGTTCGGCTACCCGGAGGCGCGGGAGTTTGATGCAGAGCGCGCCATCCGCGCCGCGCTAGCTCTTAACCTGGCAGTGTCGAAACTTCGGACCGGGGCCGATGCGCCCTTGCGAGCACACGTCGGGATTGCCAGCGGCCTCGTCATAGTCGGGGATCTCGCTGCAACTGCGCCGCCGTTGCGGGCCGCATTGGGCGAGCCGTCGAAGCTAGCTGCGGCGCTGCTTTCTCGGGCTCCAGCCGATGCAGTGTTGATTGCAGCCAGCACGCGGCAGCTGGTTCGTGGACTTTTCGAACAGCACGCACTTGGGCCGGTACTGGCTGAGGGGTTCGCACAACCAACCGAAGCCTGGCAAGTGAGCGGTGCAGGTGGCACCGCGAACCGCTTCCTGGCGCTACGCGCGCCGGAGCCGACGCCGCTGATTGGCCGTGACGAAGAACTCGAATTACTGTCACGCCGTTGGGAACAGGCAAAGGCCGGCTGTGGACGGATGGTGCTGGTCGGCGGCGAACCGGGAATTGGCAAGTCGCGCCTGCTGTTCGCGCTTGAACAGCGGTTGTCGGGAGGTGCCGCAATCATCCTGCGGTACTTCTGTTCGCCGCATCACGCCGACAGCGCATTCCTTCCCATCATCGATCAGTTTGAACAGGCCGCCGGGTTCTCGCGTGCGGATTCCGCGACCCAAAAGTTAGCCAAGCTGCAGGCGCTGCTCGCCACGTCGGAGGCGAGCGACGAACAGATCGGGATGATCGCCAGCCTCCTGGCGATCCGGGCCGGCGGTCGTTATATGCTTCCCGACCTGTCGCCGCAGCAGCGCAAGGACAAGACGTTGGCGGCGTTGCTTACTCATCTTTCCGGCCTTGCCGCGCGGCAGCCCGTGCTCGTTCTTTATGAGGATGTGCACTGGATCGACCCGAGTTCGCTCGAACTGCTCTCGCTCATGATAGAGGGTATCGCGCACCTCCCGGTTCTGGTGGTGGCCACGAGCCGCCCCGAGTTCCGGCCGCCTTGGGCGGAGGAAGCGCACCTGACGACCCTGACATTAGGGCGGCTCGATCGGCTTGAATCCGCGAGTCTCATCGCACGTGTTGCGGGCGACAAGGCACTCTCGCGCGAGGTCATTGAACAGATCCTAGCGCACAGCGAGGGGGTTCCGCTATTCGTCGAGGAGTTAACCAAAGCGGTGCTGGAGGCCGGCTCTGGTTGCAGTAGTGACGCGCTGACCCGCGAGATGCAGTCAGCCGTGGCGGTGCCCGCGAGCCTGAATTCTTTGTTGTTGGCCCGCCTCGACCGCCTCGGGCCGGCGCGAGAGGTGGCCAGGATCGGCGCAGTGATCGGCCACGAGTTTGATTATGAACTGCTGCGCGCTGTGACAAGGATATCCGAGGGCGACCTTGCATCCGCGCTTGAGCTGCTTTGCGACTCGGGCCTGTTGTTCCGGCGCGGCGATGGGCCAGAGGCCAGATTCCTGTTCAAGCACGTACTGGTGCAAAGCGCAGCCTACGGCTCGCTGCTGCGAGCCGATCGGCGAGACGTGCACCGGAGAATTGCCCAGGCGCTGGAAGCACATTTTTCCGAAATCAGGGAAATTCAGCCCGAACTATTGGCGCATCACTTCACGGAAGCGGATGTGGCCGAGCAGGCTGTTCGATATTGGTTGAAAGCTGGCCACCAGGCGCTAAAGCTATCGGGCATGGTGGAAGCGTCGGCGCTACTCAGCAAGGGGCTGAACCTAATAGCCACTTTGCCTGACAGTATCCAGCGCCAGGAGCAAGAGCTCGATCTGCAAATCGCCCTCGGCCAGGCAGTAATTGCTACGGAGGGTTATGCTGCGTCAGCGGTGAGCCAAATTTACGCTCGAGCGCGCGAGCTTTGTGAGCAGTTAAAATGTGCGCACAGACTGTTGCCGATCCTCTATGGTCAGTGGGCGTATCACTCAGTGGCCGATCTGATTAAAGCGCACAAGTTCGCTGCCGAAATCCGAAATTTTAGTGAGGCGCAGGACAATACTATCGGCCGTGTGATGAGCTGCCGCGCGAGTGGGCTTACGCATCTGATGCTTGGGGACTTTGCTGTCGCGCGTGCCAGCCTTGAGCAGGGTCTCTCACTATACGACGCAGCAGAGCAGAGTTCGTATTCGTCGATCTACGCGACGACAGATCCGCTTATCTTTTTCCAGTCATACTTGTCGTTGACGCTCGTCTGTTGCGGACATCTCAATTGGGAGTCGCACTCTGATTCAGCGCTTGCACATGCCCGCAGTCTATTAAACGCACATTCGCTCAGTTTTGCGCTTCACTGGACCTGGGTAGCGCGCCGATGCGGGCGGTCAGAGCCAAGAGCATTATTGTCTCAGGCAGACGAGCTCATGACCCTATCCAATGAGCGCTCTTTTGTGATGTGGCGTGCCTTAAGTCTTGCATTTCGCGGCTGGTGTTTGGCAGCCTTGGGTGAGCCGTATCAAGGCATCCCATTAATAACTGCCGGATTGGCTGAAGTCCGGGCTAACGGAATACTTCACGTGCCACATGTTCTCACGCTCTTGGCAGACACCCATCGGATGGCTGACCAGCCGCAAGTTGCTCTTGCCTTCGTCGCCGAAGCCGAGCAGTTTGCCGAAGCCACGCACACCAAATGGCTACAGGCCGAGACGCTTCGGTTGCATGGTGATTTGCTGCTAATCCTTGGAGACGCTGCCGCCGCCGAGGCAAGATATCACGACGCCGTTAAACTTGCCGAGCGGCAAGGCGCCAGGCTGTTCCAGTTGCGTGCCAGCTCAAACCTTGCCTGCCTCTGGCGCGACCAAGGACGGCACGAGGAAGCCGCAGAGCTCTCTGCTTCCGTTTCCAAGTGATTCACCCAAGAATTTGTGGCGCAAGATCTAATAGAGTCGCAGGCGCTGCAGACCACCGCCGGTCCTCAACTGGCGGATCGTTCTTCGACAAGAGAATCAATGCTGTAGGGATATCACTACGACAACGGATGCTATCATAGTTGAATGGCAAAACAACGGACCTGCGATATCCCGTCTGTACGAAAACGGAACCGTTCTTCACTCCTTCCATTATGTAAATTACCTGGATGATGATGACATTATCAAATAGACGCACTTCGTAAGCGCCACCAAGAGCCTTGGGAAGTCATCAAGGAACCGCATTCGTATCCGGACGGGACCACGCATTTTACCCGCGTGCAATACAAGGCACATTTTCCCGACGGGAGCGACATAAACGTCATGGTTGCTAGCCACGTAACGCCGGATTTGGCTGAATTACTGTGTCTGCTCCACAACAACTTGGACACGATCGTATCAGCGCTACGTGCGGAAGCCGCCAAGTCACGCTGACATCTCACATACAGCGCATATGTCAGCCGCCGCTCCCGGATTCAATTGGCAAAACAACCTCAAGAATAGTCCCGTGGGGATTGTTTGCAGAGGCCCGGAGGCTTCCCCCATGGGAGTCTATGATCGATCGGCAAATGGTAAGTCCTATCCCGGTCCCCGAAGATTTCGTCGTGAAAAATGGCTCGAAGATACGGTCCTGGGCTTGCTTGTTGATTCCTGATCCGGTGTCTTCGATGGTAATGAGCATTTCAGTAGACTCCGGATTGAGACCCGATGCTATCCGCAAACTGCGCGCACGATCGGTGATGGGACGCATCGCTTCGATCGCATTCATAATCAGATTCAGAAAAACTTGTTGCAACTGACTTCGATCGGCGACAAGCGGCGGAAGTCCCGCTCCTAGCTCGGTTGACACCAAAATGTGTTGTGCCTGCAAATCGATGTCGAGCATAGCGAGCGACTCGTGAATGAGATCGTTTGCATCGAACGATGCTCTTACATGCGCGCTTTTCTTGAACATCGCGCGAAGACTTGCAATCACCTGCGTCCCGCGTGCAGCGGACAGGGCGATGTCCTCAAGGGCGGCTTTTGCTTCCTCGTGATCGGGCGGTGTCTTTGCAAGCAGCAGCAAGGCCGTTTCCGCGTTCAATGAGATTGCCCCCAACGGCTGATTGAGTTCATGGGCGATCGAAGCCGCCATTGTATCCATGACGATCTGCCGTGCCTGACGTGCTGCACGCCGCCTCATGGCCGACCGGGCGAGATGCGCATAAAGTGTTGCCATTTCCGAAAGCAGCATGGTCAGAACGATGCTGCCGCTGATGAGCGAAAAGATTCGCCCCATGTACCAGGCCAGACTGAAGCGATCAGTCAGGAACACGCCGTTAAGCGTTATTTCGAGCAGCCATGCACTGACTGTGACCATGAGCCACAGATCGAGAACCGAGGACCTGCGAAACCAGAGCAGCGCGAGTGCAATAGTGCACAGCAAAGAAATCAACCCACCAGCTACCTTCGCCAAAGGAGACAGACGGCTGTTGTCGAGATAAATGCTGGGTAGAATGTCGTGTTGCGCAGTGAAAAGCCACGTCAGCGCACACACGGTGCCAATTGCGAGCACCACACTCAAGCCGATGTCGAATCCCACGTTTTTCCGGGGCTCTGTGGTCGTGTTTCTCGTATCCTTCAACAATTCATAAATAATCACGCTCGATGGCGATGTTATGTGCCAGACAACATAGAACCATACGGCACTCTGCAAACCGGCACCCAGGAGACCTGTCGGCGCAAACACCCCCGGAAAGGTGAGCGCGTACGGAATGATGATCAGGGTTGAAAAGAGATAACCGACTGCAAGTACCAGAAGCGCCCGCTGGCGCGCGATCGCGAATTGGGAAAACAGAAGAACAGAAGTAATGAAGTCGGTGATTACCAGTGTGGTCGTGAACGTGGGCACCCAGGGATCCAGCCGCGGTAGAGGCGTATTGGCGAAAGGGACCGTGATACAAAACGTGATAACAAAGCCCACAAGGATGGCAAACGCCAATCGACCCTGCCGCCCTGACGGCGGCAAGGTCGCCAGGAGCAAAGGATGTTCGTCGGTCGTCCCACGCGCAGCCAAAATCATTCCCCGGAAAATGAACCTCACAGGGATAGATACACCAGTTTACCGAACTTCGATAGCCGGCCAAGTTTGCCAATGAAATCAGTGGCCGGAGTGCGCATGATGCTATAACTGTCGACACGTGTAACCGCAGCTGTGGACTTGGCTGGAAATAGTGCGGGCCTCCGGGGCCGACGCGCGAGTTCTGGGCGGAGAACCTCAGTGGTGGTGGCGCCGTCTTTCGCTTCACCCTGCCGATGTCCGAGGTACGTCCGGCATGATCGACCCCGCAACTCTCATTCACGTCGTCGATGACGACCTGCCTTTCCGTACGGCCGTCGCCCGGCTGCTGCGGGCGTCCGGGTATCAGGTCGTCCTTCATGAATCCGGAGAACAACTCCTGAGGAATCCTCCCGGTGACGCGCCTGGCTGCATCTTGCTCGATATGCGCATGACGGGGCTTGATGGCCTGGAGCTGCAGGACCGGCTCAAGCGGATGGATAGCATCCTTCCCATCGTGTTTCTCACCGGGCACGGAGACATCCCGACCAGCGTCAGGGCCATCAAGGCCGGCGCCGAGGACTTCCTGTCGAAGCCGGTGTCGAAGGACACGCTGCTCGAAGCCGTCGAGCGGGCGCTTGCGCGCTATAGAGACCAGCGCGACCGGCGCGACCGGCTCGATACCCTTCGCGCCCTCGTATCGGCGTTTACGCCGCGCGAAAGCGAAGTCTTTGCTCTCGTCGTCCGCGGACGGCTGAACAAGCAGATCGCCTATGAGCTCGGCGCCTCCGAAAGGACCATCAAGGCTCACCGCCACGTCGTAATGCACAAATTGAAGGTTGCTTCGCTTGCAGAGGCCGTATCGATCGCCGAACGCCTGGGGATGCTGACAATCCAAGATTGAACAATTCGTTCCTGACGCCTTGCCTTAAAGGTCAATAGCCTCCCGGAAAAGGCCGTTCCATATTTTGGAGTCTTGTGGACCATTCCGCGTTCAGACATGGCTAGGCCTATTTTCCTCATGGCGGATCAGAAAAAAGTGATTGCAGTCGTTGACGAC
>DATGVJ010000205.1:0-5385 GCA_035300505.1 Xanthobacteraceae bacterium | reverse complement strand
ATTCGCAAGCAACAGGAAGCGTATGGCCGGATCGTTAATGAGGCCAACATCAAGGTACAGTGATCCGTTCCATAACTGCCGTACGCGACTCGTGCCTGTAGACGATGTGACTGCATTGCAAAACCCCGGCGTCGCCTATGGCCGCTCCGGGTTACCGGCTGAAATGCTCAAGGCGCGGATAACTTTTCCGGTGTTCGTCCGATAGCTTCCGTGAATTGATGCGCGCTGGGTCGGAAGCCTTGGGCCAGCAGCGGACCACCGCATCGCAATAATAATCGCCGAGCCCCCTTTCGCCTGCTCGCGAAGCTGTTGTAACATTTTACCCACTGCCAGCGGGACCCACCCAGGGCAGGCTGGTGCGATCGGCGGACATTGTATTGTCGTCGTCTCAACAATCACCGCGATGGATTCACTCACACGCTAAACTGGGGGGCACATGACGAGAACGAAATTTCCGCGGCGAAAATTCCTGCATCTGGCCGCCGGCGCCGTCGCGCTGCCGGCCATCTCGCACATTGCGAGGGCGCAGGATCGCTATCCCTCACGCCCCATTAAACTCGTTGTGCCCTTCGCGGCCGGCGGACCGACCGACATCATGGGGCGCCTCGTGGCGCAGCACCTTTCCACTGCGCTTGGCCAGCAGGTGATTGTCGACAATCGCCCAGGCGCTGGCAGCACCATTGCCGGCAAGGCGGTGGCCACCGCCGCGCCGGACGGTTACACGCTGATGATTAACGCCGCCTCCACGATGGCTATTGGCCCGACGCTTTATCCGGATGCCGGTTACGATCCGAGGACATCATTTGCGCCGATCGGATACGTGTCGAATACGCCCTATGTGATGATTACGCGCCCGCAGGCGGCGCAGAAGACCCTCCCCGAACTCATCGCCTACGCAAAGGCCAATCCCGGCAAGTTGAATTTTGGCATTCCAAACGGAGCGCCGCCACACATGATTGCAGCGTGGTTCCGTAACCAGACCGGAACCGACATCGCCATCGTACCTTATCGCGGCGCCTCGACGGTCATCACAGACCTTATGGGCGGGCAGGTGGACCTCGGTTTTGAAACCACGTCTGTCACCCTCGGACATGTTCGCGAGGGCAAGGTCCGCGCTCTTGGAGTTCTCACGGCGGCGCGCCTTCCCGAAATCCCCGACGTGCCGACGATGATCGAGGGTGGTGTTCCGGATTTCATAGCCGGTGCATGGCTCGGTCTTGTCGCTCCTGCCCGCACGCCACAGCCCATCATCGCCCGGCTGAATGCCGAACTCGTGGCCGGGCTCAATTCGTCGCAGATGCAGGAACGTTTCAAGCTACTCGGCGCGATCGCAGATCCTGGAACGCCGGAGGATTTTGCCGCCTTCATGATGAAGGAAATTCCCAAATGGGTGTCGATGGTGAAGCTGTCGGGCATCAAGCCAGAATAGATGGGGGCGCGACGGCATGATCCACACCGACCTGCTATGGGCTAGCCGCGATTCCGGTTAGCCTCTTGCATCATCGGCCATATGCGAGGACCGGAGTGGGTCAACACCGGCCCCCGTGTTCAGATTTCGCACTTCTCCTTCCGCCGCGTGCGGACATTGTTCCGTGAGCGCAGTTCCGTTGGTAAAGCCATTCCATTCTGCTTAGCGCACAGCGCGTTTTACGACGCGCTATGCACCAATCCGGGAACGGCCCGTCAGCGGCGAGGGTCGCCCCGGGTTTCGCCATCGGCGCGTTCGAGCGTGTTGTCCATGAGTGCATGGCCCGGGCTACGAATATTCGCCGGACAGCGACACCGCCCAACCCTATTTGAGCTGATCCGCGACCTTGTCGACGCCGGCCTTGGCGCAGCCTTCGTCGCCGGCTTGGTTGTTGCCGCTCACGCCAACCCCGCCGATCGTGTCGTTGCCGACCCGGATCGGATAGCCGCCACCGAGCGGGATGACTTCAGCCAGCTGCCGCTGGCCGAAATTTTCCTTGCCGGGCTCGCTGGCATCGCGCCATTCCGATGTCGGGCGGCTGAACGTGCGCGCCGTATATGCTTTGCGCCGCGCGAGTTCGAGACTATGCGGGGTCGGATTATCCGACGCGATGAACAGCCGCACCCGGCCGGCGCGATCGACCACGGCAACCGAAACAACGACGTTGCGTGCCGTGCACGCCTCGATCGCCCCCTGGGCGATTTCAAGCGCCAGTTTCCAAGTGATGTCGCGTTGCGACTGCACCTGAGCCTGCGTTGCGCCCGGCAGCATGCACGCCGCTACGAGGCCGGCGGCTATTCCCATTCGGATTGACATGAACATTTCTCCCTAGGTTCTGGACTTGAATGCCAGTGTGCCAAGGTAGCAACGAAGAGGCATGCAGAGAAGGACGTTGTCGCGTCCCTACCCCCGCCGCACGCCCAGCGCCCGCATAACGCCGTCGGCTGCGCGTTCGCCCGATTCCCAGGCCCCGCCGACGGTCCCCCACAGGGTCTCGTGCACGGCTTCCCCGGCAAACCAGATCCGATTGGCGACAGGCTCCATCAGGATCTTGCGCGACGGTTGGGTGCCAGGAGCAGCTGCTGAAAACGCGCCACGCACATGGGGCTCGGCATTCCAACGCGTGGCATGGCGGCGCCTGATCGCATTCTTGATGTCGGAACCATAAAGATTGGTGAGCCAGTCAATCGCAAAGGCCACCATTTCGGGTTCGCCTTTGGCGGACAATTCGCGCCCGAAGCGGCCGCCGACTTCGACGAGACAAAGTGTGGAACCGGTCGTGTTGCCCAAAAGCGCTGCCGTGCGTGGGCCCGCTGCCTTCTCGATCATCAGTTCATCGGGGCGCAAGCCGAACGGATTGTTGGGGATTTCAAGTGCGATGTGATCATAGCTGCCGAGCTTCAATTGATCCGCGGCGCTGAGATACCGCCCCGGCAGGTCTGGCGTGAATTTGATCTGGCCGGAAGTCAGTACGTTGGTCGACACCGTGATGACGGCCGTCCGCGCTTCAATCCGGCCGCTGGATGTCTCGACCTCAAGATTCTGGCGACCCGAATAGGTGACGCGCGTGACCGGCAAAGACAATTGAACCGGAATGTTAGCTCCAAGCCTTGCCAAGAGGGTACCAAACCCTTGCCGGCAGAATGCATCGATATCGCGCTCAGCCGAACGCGAGAAATCCAGGGCCGAAATGTCGGCGAGATCCTTGCTGCAGCCGAATGGCCCGAGGAAGAATTCAATTGCGGACCGCCAGTCGCCGAGGTCCTTGGGCACAACGGTCCCGCACGCCACGTCGACACGGCCGCGTGCCGTATCCGTGATGGCAGTTTGAGTGCGAACGACGCCCGCGAGATACTGCTCCATTTCGCTGTCGCGTGCGAAACGACGGCCAACGCGCACACGCTGGCCTGTCGGCGCCGGATAGATATCGAGGCCGGTCTGGGTCGCGAGCCTGGCCACCGGATTGATTTCCGGCATGTGAATCCAATGCGCGCCCCGATCAAATGGCAGGCCGAATGTCGTCGTATCGGTGATGCAGCGTCCGCCGATCTGATCGGCAGCTTCAACGACGATGACACGCAAGCGGGTGGCGGCAAGCCGGCGCGCGGCCGCGATGCCGGCGGCACCAGCACCAATGATGACGACGTCGTTGCCGGCGCTCGTTATTGGACGGGGAGGGGGCCGCGGCTCGCTTCTTGTGTCTTTTGGAGCCGCTTTCTTTTTGCCTGAAGGTGTCTGTGACAAGGCGGGTTCGGCCGCCAAGGCGGCAGAAGCGGTGAGGAACGATCGTCGGCTCAACCGTTTCATGTTACTGTTTACTGTGAGCTTTTACATGATCTTGGAGGCTGACATATTCTTTCTGCCACCGAGCATCGTCACTGTGCCTCAATCGGGCTGCCACCGCAAACCCATCCGGGAAATTAATTTCACACCGTCTTGCCGGGAAATTTGCAGATGTCGGCAATCAGGCATTTTTCGCATAATGGCCGGCGCGCGACGCATACATAGCGTCCGTGCAGGATGAGCCAATGGTGGGCATGACGTCGATACGCGTCCGGCACGATCTCAAGCAATTTTTCTTCAACGGCACGCGGTGTCTTGCCGGGCGCAAGTCCGGTGCGATTGCCGATCCGGAAGATATGCGTGTCGACAGCCAGCGTTGGTTCACCGAATGCGATATTGAGAACGACGTTCGCGGTCTTGCGGCCGACGCCCGGCAACGCTTCGAGCGCCTCGCGCGATGGCGGCACCTCGCCACCATGCTGCTCGATCAGCTTCTGCGACAACGCGACGACGTTGTGGGCCTTGGTGCGGTAGAGCCCGATCGTTCTGATCAGGTCGCGCACTTTCTCTTCGCCAAGGGCGACCATCTTTTCCGGCCTGTCCGCCAAGGCAAACAAGGCGGGTGTTGCTTTGTTGACCCCGGCATCGGTCGCTTGCGCCGACAGCACGACCGCAACCAGGAGCGTGTAGGGGTCGACATGGACGAGTTCACCCTTGGGCTCGGGTTGCGCCGCCTGAAGGCGGCGAAAAGCCTCCTCGACCTCGGCGGGGCTCCATGGCGGTGGAGTACCGCGCGGAGTGCCGGCGACATGCCTCCTGCCTTGGTTTTTCGCCGGTTTTCCGGCGGGCACGGTTTGCTGCAGAACAGCCTTGCGCCCGGTGCGCTTCCCCTTTGGTCGCGACGGCGGTTTGCTGGCTGACTTTTTGCTGGGTGTCTTTTTGCTAGGTGTCTTGGCTGTTTTCCTGGACATTCATTCCCTATATTGGGGTTGATGAGCAACGACAACGACTTGACCGCAGAACCAACGATCTTTTCAGCCGTGCTGACGCCCCACCGGTCGCTTGGCGCGACGGGATTCGTGGTTTTCATGAGCGTGCTCGGCGGCATCAGCTTCGTTGCCGGCATGGTCTTCTTGATTGCCGGGGCGTGGCCGGTATTCGGCTTCTTCGGCCTTGATGTGCTGTTGGTCTATTGGGCGTTTCGCGTGAATTACCAAACCGGACGGGCCTATGAGGTCGTGACCGTCACACCTTGCGAACTCACTGTGCGCAAGGTGAGCCATCACGGCCGGGTGCAGCAATGGACCCTCAACCCGCTTTGGGTGCGGATGGAGCGCGACGAGCACGAAGAGTTTGGCATCGAGCGACTTTTCCTGGTGTCCCGTGGCCAGAAACTGCCGATTGCGGGCTTTCTGGGAGCGGAGGAAAAGAAGAGCTTTGCGGCTGCCTTGTCCGGCGCCCTCGCGGCGGCGCGCCGCGGCCCGACGCGAACTGTCACCGAGGGATGTCCATAGCGATCACCTCGAACCATCATTTGGGCATCAGGACCCAATAATCGAATTCCAATATCACCGAAGGATCATCCTCCGCTCCGATCTTATGGGGAAAATCGCCACATGGCCGATCCTTCGTGG
>DATGVJ010000204.1:0-17094 GCA_035300505.1 Xanthobacteraceae bacterium | reverse complement strand
TGAAATCCGAGCCAGAGGCCGAATCGATCCGAGAGCGACACTTTTTCCTCGACGGCTTCGCCGGGATTGATGGCTGTTGCGCGTTCGTTTTCGACCATGTCGCGCGCCATCAGGTGGCGGCGGTTCGATGTCGCATAGAACACCACATTGTCGGGCCGGCCCTCGATGCCGCCTTCGAGCACCGCCTTCAGCGATTTGTAACTGGTGTCCTCGGCCTCGAACGACAGGTCGTCGCAGAATACGAGGAAGCGGAAGGGGACGTTGCGTACCAGCGCCATGACGTCGGGCAGGCTTTCGATATCCTCACGGTGGATTTCGACGAGCTTGAGGAGCCCCAACCCGGGCCCAGAGCCGAGATCTGCGCCGGACTTGTCACGGGCTTTGAGCCTCGTTTGGGCGCTTGCCTGTTCGGCATTGATCGCCGCGTGGACGCCCTTGACGAGGGATGATTTCCCCATGCCGCGGGCCCCCCAAAGGAGCGCATTGTTAGCGGGCAGTCCCCTGGCGAAGCGCTGGGTGTTCTCCACCAGCAGGTCGCGCACCCGGTCGATGCCGCACAATAGCGCCATGTCGACACGGTTGACCCGCGGTACCGGTATGAGCCGCCGTCCGCCCGGATGCCAAACGAAGGCGTCCGCAATGGTAAAGTCCACGGTCGCGGGTGCGGCAGGGGCGAGCCGCTCAAGCGCGCCCGCCACGCGTGCGAGCATGTTGTCGACGGCCCGTTGTTGCGGTGCAAAAGCCTTCGGGCGGCGATTGCCGGCCGGTTTGGTGCGGGATTTTAGAGGACGTTTGGCCATGGGGGATCGGCCCAAATACGTGAGGTTGAGAGTATGGGCAAAGGCAGAGCGCGTCCTTCACGCGTTTTGCCTTTACCCATCGGGTCCCATAATGAGGTGCGGGCCGCATCGCAAGTCTATTGGGTTAATTCGCCGCTCCCGGGCTGGCATTGTGGCGTTTGCAATTGGGCCGGCGGCCGTTATAGTCCGCGCGAATTCGGCCAAGGCGCGCGCGCGGGCCGAAAAATCCGGCTAAATCCGAGGCTTAAAGGGGACAATAGATGTTTGTGACGCCCGCTTTTGCGCAGTCGAGCCTTTTGGGCGGCGACACCTTCGGCATGCTGGTCCCCTTCGTGCTGATCATCGTCATGATGTATTTTCTGATCCTGCGCCCGCAACAAAAGCGCATGAAAGAGCACACTGAGCTGGTCAAGAACTTGCGCCGCGGCGACAGCGTGGTTACCTCCGGTGGACTGATGGGGAAAGTCACGAAGGTTATCGACGACGAGCAGATCGAAGTCGAAATCGCCGATGGGGTTCGCGTTCGTCAGGTGCGCTCGATGATCACGGGCGTCCGTGCCAAGGGCGAGCCTGCCAAGGACGATGCGAGCTGAACAGCAACCAGCGGATCGGGATCAAGTTCCATGCTCTACATGTCGCCCTTGAAGGCATTGAGTATCCTGCTTACGGCATTCGTCGTGTGCCTGTTTGCGGTTCCGAATTTCTTTTCTGACAGCACGATCAAGAAGTTGCCCTCCTGGGCGCGGAGCCAGGTGGTGCTGGGCCTCGACCTGCAGGGCGGTTCGCACATCTTGCTTGAAGTCGACGACGGCGACGTGCGGGCGCAGAAACTACGGAGCGTGCAGGATGACGTGCGTCGGGTCCTGCGCGAGGCCCGCATCCAGCTCGTCAGTGCCCCGGTGATCAGAGGCAATACCGTCGAGGTCCGCATTCGCGACCAGGACTTCAGCCAGGGATATGCAAAGCTTCGGGAGTTGTCGCAGCCGATCGGCGGGGTGATCAACACCACCGGCGCCCGCAATCTCGATGTCGCACAAGCCGACGGCGGGATGGTCCGGCTCACCTTGACGGAGCCGGCCATTCTGGAGCGTACCCGGCAGGTGGTCGACCAATCGGTGGAAATCATCGGCCGCCGCGTCAACCAGCTGGGTCTGGTCGAACCCTCCATTCAACGCCAGGGCAACAACCGCGTCCTGGTGCAAGTGCCCGGCCTCGACGATCCGAAGAAACTGCTCGATGTCATTGGCAAGACCGCGTCGCTGTCTTTCCGCATGGTCGACTCCACTATGACCGCCGAACAGGCACTCGCGACGCGGCCGCCGCCCGAATCCGAGATTGTTTATGGCAGCGAGGCGACCGGCAAAGTGCCCTACCTCCTGGAGAAACGCATCCTGGTGACCGGCGAGGAGCTTACCGACGCGCAACCCGGTTTTGATCAGCGCACCAGTGAGCCGGTCGTCAACTTCAAGTTCAACACCTCCGGTGCACGCAAATTCGCGCAGGCGACGACTGACGGCGTCGGCCGCTTGTTCGCGATCAAGCTCGACGAAGAGGTGATCACCGCACCGGTTATCCGTGAGCCGATCATCGGCGGTTCGGGGCAGATATCCGGCAGTTTCACCGTGGAGTCGGCCAATAATCTCGCAATCTTGCTGCGGGCCGGCGCCTTGCCGGCCAGGTTGACTCCGATCGAGCAACGCGTCGTGGGCGCGGGGCTGGGCTTGGACTCGATCCAGAAAGGCATGAAAGCCTCATACTACGGTGCCGTGCTCGTGGTCGTCTTCATGGTCGTGACTTACGGTCTGTTCGGGGTCTTTGCCAGCATCGCGGTCGGCATCAACGTCGGCATGATCTTTGGCGTGTTGTCGCTGCTCAGTGCGACGCTCACGCTGCCCGGCATCATCGGCGTCGTCTTGACCATCGGCATTGCGGTGGACTCCAACGTGCTCATCTACGAGCGCATCCGCGAGGAAATTCGCACCGGACGCTCGGCGATCAGCGCCATCGACGCCGGCTTCACGCGCGCTCTTGCGACCATTCTCGACTCGAACATCACGACGTTTCTTGCGGCAGCCGTCCTGTTCTTTATCGGAACCGGCCCGGTGCGCGGCTTTGCGGTGACGCTCGGGATCGGCATCATCACGACGGTGTTCACGGCCTTCACTCTCACGCGCCTCATCGTGGCGTGGTGGGTGCGGTGGGCACGCCCCCAGCAGCTCGTCATTTCATAAGGCATTCCCGTGCGCCTTCATTCCGCAATTCCGATGCTTCGTATCGTTCCAGACGATACGAAGTTCGACTTCATGCGGTTCCGCCGCATCAGCTTTCCAGCCTCGGCGTTCTTCTCGATCGTCGCGATCTGCCTGTATTTCTTTGTCGGATTGAATTTCGGCATCGACTTCATCGGCGGCACGTTGGTCGAGGTGAGGGCGACGTCCGGTGTTGCCGATCTCGCCAAGTTGCGTACGGATATGGGCGGCCTTGGCCTCGGCGATATCCAGCTCCAGGAGTTCGGCAGTGCAGACAGAGTCCTGATCCGGGTTCCGCAACAGCCAGGTGGCGACGCGGCCCAGCAGGTCGCCAAGGACAAAGTTAGAGCTGCGCTCGGCAATGACGTGATCATCGAGCGCGAAGATGTGGTCGGCCCACGCGTGTCGACCGAACTTTTGGCGCAAAGCACGATCGGCCTCATGATCGCAATTCTGGCGATCCTGATCTATTTGTGGTTTCGATTCGAATGGCAGTTCGCGCTTGGTGCCATGATCGCGAACGTGCACGACCTCGTGCTCACGATCGGATACATGTCGCTGATGCAGATCGACTTCGATTTGTCGAGCATCGCAGCATTGTTGACCATCCTGGGCTATTCGCTCAACGATACGGTGGTCATCTACGACCGTATCCGAGAAATGCTGCGCCGCTATAAGCGCATGACCATGCCCGATCTCCTCAATATTTCAGTGAATTCGACGCTGTCGCGTTCAATCATCACGCACGTCACGGTGACGCTTGCCCTGTTGGCACTGCTTCTGTTCGGCGGCCACGCGATTCATAGCTTCGTCTCGACCATGATCTTTGGCGTCGTGCTGGTCGGCACCTATACGTCGGTCTTCATTGCGGCCCCGATCCTGATCTATCTCGGTGTCGGTACGACCCGCGCGACCACCGAGGAAACGACGGATTAGAGGATTCTGTAGCCCGGGTTGAGCGCCCGTCAGCGCGTTTACGGGCGTCTTACGCGCTATTCTTCAACCCGGGCTACGAACTCCTGGTGCTAATGAGGCTTGAGCCTCATGCTCTCGACTTACCAATATTGCGAAGATCTGGTGCGCGACGGTGACAAGGACCGTTTCCTCGCCAGCTTGTTCGCGTCGGCTGATCGGCGGCAAGCGCTTTATGCGCTCTATGCCTTCAACCTGGAAATTTCGAACATAAGCGCAAGTGTGCGCGAGCCTTTGGCCGGCGAGATACGCCTGCAATGGTGGCGCGATGTCATAGAGGGGCGGCGACCCGAGGAGGCCGCCGGCCATCCGGTTGCTTCGGCTCTTTGCGATGCGAGGAGCCGTAACGCATTGCCGCAACACCTGTTCGAGGCGCTGATCGAGGCGCGCCGTCATGATGTCAATGGCGAGCCCTTGGTTCGTCTCGACGACTTCGAAACCTATGTGAGCGATACCTTTGCCACGCTGGTCGAACTCGCGGCGCGCATTCTTGTGCCGGATGCAAAAGACAACGACTTTGCTTTCGCTAAGCCGGTCGGGCTTTGTATCGGGATCGTACAGGTGCTCCGTGTTTTGGGGTTTCATGCCGCACACGGCGATCTATTCCTCCCCGGGGAGCTCTTGGCGCGTCACGGCGTCGAGCCGCATGATGTGCTTGCCGCCAAATCAAGCGCAGGCCTGCTCGCCGCTCTCGCCGAATTGCGCGGACGCGCCGCATCCCACTATGTGACCGCAAGACTTATGATCGACAAGGCGCCTCCTGCTGCCACTCCGGCCTGGCTTCCGGCCGCGCTCGTGCCGGCTTTTCTAAAAGTAATCGATCGACATCGCGACAGGCCATTTGCAATCGTCGAAGTGCCGCAATGGCGCAGGCAATGGATTCTCTGGCGCGCGGCGCGTGTGGGTCGTCCAAAGGCCATGTAATTGTCACTCCGCAGCAATATTGTGCGTGCCGTTAATCAATACAGACTCAATCCTGCGACGGCAACAAATGCATATGTGAGAGCAGCAGCAACGGTTCAAGAGCTTGCGCCGTGCTGATAGCGTTCCTACTTGCCCTGAAGTGCTGAGGAACGTGATGAGCGTGATCGACGATGTAAAGTCGAGATCACCAACGGGGTTCGCGTGAGTCAGGTGCACCCAATGGTCTCAAGGGTCTGAGCCAAGGGTGCGACCGCCAATAACCATGCGAACTGATCACCAACGGATCGGGGTAAGTTCCATGCTCTACATTTCGCCCATTAAGGCTTTGAGCATCCTGCTCACGGCATTTTTTGTTTGTCTATTCGCCGTTCCGAATTTCATTTCCAAAAGTGCCATTGATAACTGGCCCACCTGGGCACGCAATCAAGTGGTGCTCGGTCTCGATCTGCGGGGCGGTTCGCACCTCCTGCTGGAGGTCGACGACAGAGATGTACGCGGGCAGAAGTTACAAGGCCTGCAAGACGACGTCCGGCGGGTCCTGCGCGATGCGCGCATCCAGCTTGTGAGTCCACCAGTGATCCGAGGCAACTCGGTCGAGGTCCGCATTCGCGATCAAGACTATTCGCGAGGGTTGACGATACTTCGGGAATTGTCGCAACCGCTCGGCGGCGGCCTCAATACGACAGGCGCGCGCAATCTCGATATCACGGAAGGTGAAGGGGGCCTGGTGCGTCTCACCGTGACGGAACCGGCCATACTCGAGCGAACGCGCCAAGTGGTCGATCAATCGGTCGAAATCATTCGACGTCGTCTCGACGAAACGGGTCTGGTCGAACCCTCTATTCAGCGCCAAGGCAACAATCGCATCCTGCTGCAGGTGCCCGGTGTCGATGACCCGAAGATGATACTCGATATCGTCGGCAAGCCAGCATCATTGAGCTTCCGCATGGTTGACTCGACAATGAGTACAGAGCAGTTGCTGGCGGGGCCGCGGCCGCCCGAATCCGAAATCGTCTACGGAACCGCGGCGACCGGCAATATTCCTTACATCCTGGAGAAGCGTGTCCTGGTAACGGGCGCGGAACTTACCGATGCGCAACCCGGTTTTGATCAGCGCACCGGCGAACCTGTCGTCAATTTCAAGTTCAACGCGTCGGGTGCACGCAAATTCGCGCAGGCGACGATCGATGGGGCCGGACGCCTGTTTGCGATAAAACTCGACAAAGAGGTGATCAGCGCACCGGTCATTCGCGAGCCGATCATCGGCGGATCGGGACAGATTTCCGGCAGCTTCACCTTGGAATCGGCCAACAAGCTTGCAATCCTGCTGCGGGCTGGTGCGTTGCCGGCCAACTTGACTCCGATTGAGCAACGGGTGGTGGGCGCAGGTTTAGGCCTCGACTCGATTCACAAGGGCATGACTGCCTCCTACTACGGCGCAGCCCTCGTGGTCGTTTTCATGGTCGTGACCTATGGCTTGTTTGGGGTCTTTGCCAGCATCGCGGTCGGTGTCAACGTCGGCATGATCTTTGGTGTGTTGTCGCTGCTCAATGCGACGCTCACGCTGCCCGGCATCATCGGCGTGGTCTTGACCATCGGAATTGCGGTGGATTCCAACGTGCTCATCTATGAGCGCATCCGCGAGGAAGTCCGCACCGGACGCTCTGTGATCAGCGCCATCGACGCCGGGTTCACGCGCGCACTTGCGACCATTCTCGACTCGAATATCACGACGTTCCTTGCGGCCGCCGTCCTGTTCTTCATTGGAACCGGCGCAGTGCGCGGCTTTGCGGTGACGCTCGGAATCGGCATCATCACGACGGTGTTCACGGCCTTCACCCTCACGCGACTCTTTGTGGCGTGGTGGGTGCGGTGGGCGCGCCCCCAGCAGCTGGCAATTTCATAACGCATTCCCGTGCGTCTTCATTCCGCAATTCCGATACTTCGTATCGTTCCAGACGATACGAAGTTCGACTTCATGCAGTTCCGACGCGTCAGCTTTTCGGCATCCGCGTTCTTCTTGATCGTCGCGATATGCCAGTTTTTATTTGTCGAATTGAATTTCGGTCGCGACTTCATCGGCGGAACGTTCATCGAGGTGAGGGTGACGTCCGGTGTTGCCGATCTCGCCAGGATGCGCACGGAACTCGGCGGCCTTGGCCTCGGCGACGTTCAGCTGCAGCAATTCGGCACCGAAGACGCGGTGTTGATCCGTGTTCCCAAGCAGCCTGGTGGCGACGCGGCCCAGCAGTTCGCGATTGATAATGTGCGTGTGGCGCTGGGCAACGAAGTTGAATTTCGACTCGGGGTCATGGAAATTATCCCGCGCGTGTCGACCGAGTTTTTGGCGCAAAGCACGATCGGTCTCATGATCGCAATCTTGGCGATCTTGATCGTTTCGTGGCTTCGATTCGAATGGCAGTTTGGGCTTGGCGCCATGATCGCGAACGTGCACAACCTCGTGCTCACAATCGGATTCATGTCGTTGTTGCAGATCGACTTCGATTTGTCGAGCAATGCAGCATTGTTGACGATTCTGGTCTATTCGCTCAACGATACGCTGGTCATCTACGGCCGTATCCGCGAAAGTTTGTGCCGCTATAAGCGCATGACAATCCCCGATCTCCTCAATAATTCGTTGAATTCGACTCTGTCGCGTTCGATCACCACGCACGTCACGGTCACGCTTGCCCTGTTGGCGCTGCTTCTGTTCAGCGGCCATGCGATCCGCAGTTTCGTCTCGACCATGATCTTTGACGTCGTGCTGGTCGGCACCTATACGTCGGTCTTCATTGCGGCCCCGATCCTGATCTATTTCGGTGTCGGTTCCACGCGCGCCAGCACCAAGGAAACGACGGATAAGAGGTTTTTCCACAGCCAGGATTGAAGGAAAGCGCGTTCTTTGCTCGCTACTCCGCGGCAAGCGTCTGCGGCCCGCCAGTCCACGCCGCAAGATCGGCGAGCGCGCGCGCGCTAATGGCCCGCTTTTTTGCTTGCGACTTTGCGGGGCCGCGCAGGCGTTTGCCCTGTGGGTCCGTGAGCGTCGCACCGGACAAGGGTGGGAACAGTCCGAAATTGACATTCATCGGCTGATAGGATCGCGGGCCGGCGTCGATTGTTTCGACGTGACCGCCCGTAATGTGATTGAGGAGCGCGCCGATGGCGGTCGTGGGCGGTGGCGGATTCAATGTTTCGCCAAGCCGATGCGCGGCGGCAAAGCGCCCGGCCATGAGGCCGACCGCGGCTGATTCCACATATCCTTCACATCCCGTGATCTGGCCGGCGAAGCGCAGCCGCGGCTCTGCCACGAGGCGCAACTGCGTATCGAGAAGTCGCGGGGAATTGAGAAAGGTGTTGCGGTGCAATCCGCCGAGCCGCGCAAATTCCGCACGCTCCAATCCCGGAATTGTCCGGAAGATGCGGGACTGCTCGCCGTGTTTGAGCTTGGTCTGGAAGCCGACCATGTTGAACAGGGAGCCAAGCTTGTTGTCTTGCCGCAGCTGGACCACCGCATGGGGCTTGGATGTGCCGGGGTGCGGATTGGTCAATCCGACCGGCTTCATTGGACCATGGCGCAGCGTCTCGCGCCCGCGCTCGGCCATGATCTCGATCGGCAGGCAGCCGTCGAAATAAGGAGTCGATGATTCCCACTCATGGAACGATGTCTTGTCGCCCGCAATGAGCGCATCGACGAAGGCATCATATTGTTCGCGCGTGAGCGGACAATTGATGTAGTCGACGCCGGTTCCTCCTGGGCCCGCTTTGTCGTAGCGAGACTGGAACCAGGCCGCCGACATGTCGATTGTATCCCGGTGCACGATCGGAGCAATGGCATCGAAGAAGGCGAGGGCATCCTGTCCGGTCAGTCGCGTGATCGTGTCAGCGAGCGCCGGCGAGGTCAGCGGTCCCGTTGCGATGATCACGCTTGTCCAATCCGCCGGCAGCGTGCCGCCCACTTCTTCGCGGCGCACCTCGATGAGGGGTTGCGCCGCGATCTCGTTGGAGATCGCGGCCGAAAATCCATCGCGGTCGACAGCGAGCGCGCCGCCGGCCGGGACCTGATGCGTATCCGCGGCGCGCAGGATCAGCGAACCAAGACGGCGCATTTCTTCGTGCAGGAGACCGACTGCGTTTTGTTCCTTGTCGTCGGAGCGGAACGAGTTCGAACAGACGAGTTCGGCGAGCAGGTCAGTCTTGTGGGCTGCCGTGGTGCGAACCGGGCGCATTTCGTGCAGCACGACGGATAGACCGCGCTCCGCGATCTGCCAGGCAGCCTCGCAGCCCGCGAGACCGCCACCGACGATGTGGATTGTCTGGTTTTTGTCTGGTTCCATGCGCCATACCTAGGCGCAATGCCGCAATTCGACAACAGCGCGGATAAAGTGGCGCGCCTTCGTTTTGGGCCTCATGTCCGGAATCCATCCGGGCATGAGCCCCACCACCGCTTCGCGGTGTCAGATGCTCGGCCCCCCGGAGGAGCCTCGCATTTCAAACGGAGGAGGCGGAACCGTTTGTTATTGCGGGGGCGCCGCCGCCACAGGTCCGGCCAACTGCTCTTTTGGTGCGGTCAGACGCACAGCAATAACCCAGGCGACCCACAGCGTGAGAAAATATAGCGCGATGAAAATCGGAAGGCTGGGTGCCGGCCAGACCTTTTCGATTGCGAGGCAGAGCAAAGCGATAGCGACGTCGCCTGCCAGCACCAATGCGACGTAGTACACGAGGAGTGTCATTTTATTTCTCCGATGGTGGCGCCGCTTCATTGCGCGGATGGCTCTGGGCCGGATAGGCAAGGCGGCGCGATCGAGGGGATCAACGTTTTCTTGCGTTTGTGCCCGCATGCGCATTTTGCCGTGCGCAATCGATCTGCGAACAGGTTTAGAAATGTAGAATATTGAGGTTGTCAGCCAACGGCTGCGTGCCTATTACGTGCTCGGAGGGCCGCGCGGTTGCGCTATCAGATTGACGTCGTGTCGGGGGAGGGCGGAACGCGGCCGCTCCCAATCCGTGGATGACGTGAACTCGACCAGGAGCGAGAACTGGGGCGCCTGCTCGATGTCATCGGGACCGTCGTCATCGGTCCATTGGTTCGCACCCGCTGCCAAATCCTGGTGCGGTGCGGCTGGACCAGACAGCGGTTGAATATCCGGGTTGGCATATTGTGCAACTGCAGTTTTTGCAATTGCGGCCGCATGCGTCGCGCTATTGCCGCAAACAAGGAGCGCAAACGCCGCCAGCGCTGGCAGGAGCCCGGACAGTGTGCGACGGAACATGAAGCAGCCTGTCATGGCACGGGAGGGCCGTCAATGGCCGGGAAAGGCTTTAGCGCCCCGTCACGCGCGCCCCGTCACGCTGGCGCCGCCAAATTGTTCCTTCCAGCGAGGCAGGACTTCCCTGTTATAGACATCTGACCGGACAGGCGGCGCGGTCAATCCAACTTTATTCCGCTTTCCCGAAACGCCTTATCCCAGCGCACGGCTTCCTCGCGGAAAAAAACGTCGAACTCTTGCGGAGTGCTCGAGACTGCATTTATGCCGGCTCTCTCCAGTTTTTCGGCTGTCGCGGGATCCGCATAGGCCTTCGCGACTTCGGCCTGGAGTCGATCGATGACCGCGCGCGGCGTGCCGGCTGGTGCCACGAAGGCGATCCAGCTCGACATGTCGTCGAGCGCGGGCATGCCGGCTGCGACCGCGAGGGAAGGAACGTTTGGCAATGCTGGCAGCGGGCGGTTGTTGAGTTTTGCGAGCGCGCGGAATTTCCCCGACGTAATCAACGGCAGGCTCGAAGCAGTGCCATCGACGATATAATCCACTGCGCCGGTCAGCAGGCCCTGCACGACTTCGGCGCTGCCCTTGTAGGGAATGAGTTGCGCGCTGATCCCGGCTTCCCGGTTGAACAGGTAGCCGGCGAGCCGCGTCGTGATGATGCCGGCGCCGTAGTTCATGGCGCCGCCCTTGGCTTTGCCGAGCGCGATCAGTTCCGGGATTGTTTTCGGCCCATCTTCGGCGCGCACGGTGAGCAGCGACGTGTTCTTGGCGGCCAATGAGATGGCGCTGAAATCCTTGAAGGGATCGTAGGGGAGGCTCGCCTTGGTGGCAGGATTCAATACGAGCGTGGTGTCCATGGCGGCTAGCACTGTGTAGCCGTCGGGCGCTGCCCTGGCGACCTGGGTCGCTCCGATTGCGGTGTCGGCGCCGGGCCGGTTTTCCACCACGACAGGCTGGCCGAAGGATTCGCTCATCTTCTGGGCGACGATCCGCGACAAAATGTCGGTCGGCCCACCCGCCGGGAACGGGACAATGATGCGGATCGCTCTATTTGGGAAATCCTGCGCGCCGGCTGGGACCACGACCGCCAGCATGACCGAGAGCGCGTAGATCAAGGCGGGAACAAGGCTGCGGAACGTAGGCATACGTGTTCTCCAGTCACCGCACCGTCATGCCGGCTTCCTTGGCGAGCGGCGCCCAGAAACTGTACTCGTCCGCAATGAACTTGGCGACCGCGGGCGGATCGAGGTCCTGGGTCTGGAGGCCGAGCCGGTCGGCATTGTTTGACCAATGGAACTCCGAACGGGCGGGTTTGGAGTCCCGCGTTTACGCGGACTTCCCTCCTGACGGTGATATCCTAAAGGAAGAGCCGGCCGCGGCGAAGCCGCCGTAGAGGCGGGACTCCAAACGGGCCCGCAATGCCGCGAGCATGACTTGGTGGCGGCCGCAGGCTAACATTGTGGTTGATGGGGTTGTCGAGCCGCACCCCGCTCGGCTATAGGCCGCCATGAACAGGTGAGGACTATGTCCGTAGACGTCACGACCGTCCGTCGCATTGCGCATCTGGCACGTATTGCCGTGGCCGACGATGAGCTTGACCACCTCAAAGGCGAGCTCAACGCCATCCTGGCTTTCGTGGAGCAGCTTTCCGAAGTCGATGTTGCGGGTATTGAGCCCATGACTTCAGTGACCCCCATGGTCATGAAGAAGCGTGAGGACAAGATTACCGACGGCGGGATATCCGACGACATTCTAAAGAACGCACCCGTTTGCGAGGATCACTTCTTTCTGGTGCCGAAGGTGGTGGAATAATCATGTGCCTGGCGTGTGAAGAAGAAGCGATGTTCTGGCGCTACCAGCTTGAAATCGCGGTCGAGCGCGGAGAAATCCCTGAAGGTTTCGAGCCGGCTGATTTCGAGGCCGCGGGTCTGCCCGTGCCGGGACGGCGCGCGCCGTCGACGGCGCGGCCTGGTCCGGCCAGCGCCTTTAGCTGTGACAGTCCGGATCCAGAATGACCGGCCTCACGGATCTGACATTGGCGCAAGCGCGGGAGTGCCTGCGCAAACGCGAATTTTCGGCTGTTGAACTCGCCGACGCGCATCTGGCGGCCATGGAACGGGCTCGCGCGCTCAATGCTTTCGTGCTGGAAACGCCGGACATCGCTCGCTCGATGGCAGAAAAGGCCGATGCGCGTCTGCGCGCCGGCGACGCGCGACCGCTCGAAGGCATTCCGCTTGGGATCAAGGACCTGTTTGCGACACGTGGGGTTCGCACCACGGCGTGTTCGCGCATTCTCGACGACTTCACGCCGACTTATGAGTCGACCGTCACGGCGCAGCTCTGGCGTGACGGCGCGGTGTTGCTCGGCAAGCTCAGCCACGATGAATTTGCCATGGGCTCCTCGAATGAGAACTCTTGTTTCGGCCCCGTGATCTCGCCGTGGCGGCGCAAAGGATCCAATACGCCGCTGGTGCCGGGCGGTTCTTCCGGTGGTTCGGCGGCTGCGGTCGCGGCACGACTTTGTCTTGGTGCGGCCGGAACCGACACCGGCGGTTCGATCCGACAGCCCGCGGCCTATACCGGCATCGTCGGTATCAAGCCGACCTATGGCCGATGTTCACGCTGGGGAATTGTGGCCTACGCCTCCTCGCTCGATCAGGCGGGGCCATTCGGACGAACCGTGCGCGATGCCGCGATCCTGATGACGTCGATGGCCGGGCACGATCCCAAGGACACGACGTCGGCCGACCTTGCGGTGCCGGATTTTGAAGCGGCGCTCGGCAAGTCAATCAAGGGCAAAAGAATAGGTGTTCCGAAAGAGTACCGGATCGAGGGTCTATCACCTGAGATCGGCAAGCTGTGGGACGACGGCGCGAAGTGGCTCCGGACGGGTGGTGCGGAGGTGGTCGAGGTGTCGCTGCCCCACACCAAATATGCGCTGCCGGCCTATTACATCGTGGCGCCGGCGGAGGCTTCGTCGAACTTGGCACGCTATGACGGTGTGCGCTACGGGATGAGAGTCGATGGCCACGACATCAACGATCTTTACAAAAAGACTCGTGCGGCCGGCTTTGGCAAGGAAGTGCGCCGGCGCATCATGATCGGCACCTATGTGCTGTCCGCCGGTTATTACGACGCCTATTACCTGCGCGCCCAAAAGGTGCGGACGCTGATCAAACGGGATTTCGAAGACTGTTTTGCCAAGGGCGTGGACGCCATACTGGCCCCCGCAACGCCCTCGGCTGCCTTCGGCATCGGCGAAAAGGGTGGCAGCGACCCGATTGAGATGTATCTCAACGACATCTTCACAGTGACGGTGAACATGGCAGGCCTGCCAGGCATTTCAGTGCCGGGCGGGTTGTCGGCGGAGGGACTGCCGCTTGGGCTGCAGCTCATCGGGCGGCCCTTCGACGAAGAGACCTTGTTTTCCCTCGGCCAGGTGATGGAAGATTCGGCGGGACATTTCTCGCCGGAGCCATGGTGGTAACTTCTCGGGAGGTCCAATGACCTTCGTGGAATTCAAGGCAAGTTTGTCAGAACCGGAACCGCCAGCGGGCCTCGCACCGGCTCTCACTGCCTTGTGGTGGGACGCGAAGAACAATTGGGACAAAGCGCACAAGATCGTCATGGACGAGGGTGGCGCGGACTGCGCCTGGGTGCACGCTTATCTGCACCGCCGCGAGGGCGATGTTGAAAATGCGGGTTATTGGTACGGGCAGGCCAGGCGCCCCGCCGCATCGGGAGCGTTACCGGACGAGTGGGCCGCGATCTTGCGCGAGATTTTGAGAGATAATTCGTAGGATGGGTAGGGGCAAAACGCGTTCTTTCTTAACGCGTTTTGCCGAAACCCATCGTCGGAGCGGCGCAACGGGATTGATGGGTTTCGCGATGAGTGCGCTTAAGCAAGCTTAAGCACACTCATCGCTCTACCCATCTTGACTTGGCGCCCGTGCGCGATGTGCCCGCAATGTTACGACATCACCTCGACGCGGCCTCATACACCACCTTGCCCCCAACCATGGTCATCATGGGCTTGATGTCTTTGATTTCGTCGGCGGGGATCGTCAGGTAATCGCGATCGAGCACCAGCAGGTCGGCATATTTTCCGGGCGCCAGTGAGCCGAGATTGCCTTCCTGGAATACGAAAAACGCGTTCGAGCGCGTGTGTGCAATTAGCGCCTCTTCGCGCGTAATCGTCTGGCGGTTCACCTGGCGCCCGCCGATCATCTTGCCGGTGACCGCCAGGCTCAACGTATAGAACGGGTTGGACGTCGTGACGGCTGTTGCGTCCGATCCCAGCCCCCAATGAATGCCGCTGTCCTGGATGATCCGGAACGGCGGCATGTCCCAGGCCTTATCGCCATGCACATTGTGCATCAGAGCGCCCTGGATCAGTGGCCGGCTATGAATTTGCGCCGACATGCCGAGCTTCTTCATGCGTTCGAGCTGTTCGGCACTGACCTGGTCGAGATGGGAAAACGACCAGCGCAGGCCTTTGATGGGACGTTCGTGGTTGATGCTTTCATATTCTTTGAGGAATGCGTCGATGGCCTCGCGCATTTCAACGTGTGAGTTGACGTAGATTCCGCGCTCGGCAAGCGCCAAGGCAACGCGGCGCATCTGAGCCAAGTCTTCAGGCTTGGTGTTGCTGGCCGCGCGCAAGAGCTGAGTAGTGACCGGCGCATAGACCGACTCGCCAAAGCCCACATTGTCGAAGTAGTCGTTGCCCTGGAACGGTTTGAGTTTCGAAATTTCGGTGATCACGGCGTCAACCTGCGCCGGGGTCGCAGCCTGGCGGATGGTCGTCCAGAAGACCCGGATGTTGAGCTCGCCGCGGTCGGCAAGAAACTTGTAAGGCTCATAGTGCTTGGCGCCCATGCCGCGCCCGCCGGCGTCCAGCCAGGCGGTGACCCCCATGGTGTTGAGGTTCGAGACGAGTTTGCGGGTGTTGGCGAGCCATATCTCTTGGCTCTCCAACGGGACGCGGGCTGCAACGAAAGCCACGCCGCCCGCGCCACGCACAAGCCCGGTTGGTTTGCCGTCGCCATCCTTTACGATCGTACCGCCGACAGGATCCGCCGTCGTGGCGTCGATTTTGGCGGCGGTCATGCCCACCGAATTGAGATAAGTGTGATTGTACACCGCCTGTATGGCGACCGGATTGCTGGGAGCGATGCGATCCAATTCGTCCAGCGGAAAGCCGCGCGGGTCGTCTGTGAACTGCTCTTCCGACCATCCGCCGAGAACGACAATCCATTCGCCGGGTTTGGCGGCGCGGACCCGCTCGGCCAGCATTCGCAACGCTTGCGCACGGGATGTCACGCCATCGAAACGCAATTCGTCGTGCTCGGCGGCGCGAACCCAATGGGCATGGTTGTCGATCAGGCCCGGAATGACGGTGCGGCCGTTGAGATCGATGACGCGGGTTTGCGGCCCTTTCAGCTTTTCGATCTCGGCAGTGCTGCCCACCGCAACGACGCGCCCGGCGCGCACGCCCAGGGCCTCACTGATCGTGAAGCGCTGGTCGACCGTCACGACTTTGCCTTTGACCAGGATCGTGTCGGCGGTCTGCGCGGCTGCGCCCAAGGGTGCCAACGCCAGTGTGGGTGCCAGCGCCAGTGTTGCGACGACCAGTGCGCGCGTCATGAATTTTTGCATGTCGTTCTCCGATACTCTTTTCGACTGTTTTGGGAGCAGCCTTATTCGTTAATCGAAATGCCGGCAGCCTTGATGACCGGCCCCCACTTTTCCATCTCGCGCTGAAGGTGGGCGGCGAGTTCGGCTGGGCTTCCGCCCACCACGACGACGCCGAGCTGCTGCTCGAGCTTGGTCTTGATGGCTGGGTCTGCGAGAGCCGTGACAACGTCAGCGTGGATTTTGCGGATGAGTTCCGGCGGGGTCTTGGCCGGTGCGAACATGGCATACCAGGATGATACGTCAAATCCTGGAACTCCCAGTTCGGCGACCGGCGCCAATTGCGGTGCGGCCGGGGTTCGTTTCGCTGTCGTCACCGCCAGGCCGCGCAGTTTTTCGGCCTGGATCAAGGGCAGCACGGCGCCGATATTGTTGAACATCACATCGACGCGGCCGGGCAGAAGATCGTTCAACGCCGGACCGGCGCCGCGATAGGGGACGTGCAGCATTTCGAGGCCCGTCATGCGCTTGAACAGTTCGCCCGAGAGATGCACCGAAGTGCCATGTCCCGACGACGCGAACGTGATCTTGCCTTTGTTGGCTTTGGCATGAGCGATGAATTCCAAAACCGATCGGGCCGGCGATGTCACCGGCACCACCATAACGTTGGGATAGTCGCAGATGAGCGAAATCGGGGCGAGATCTGCGACTGGATCATAATTGAGGCTCGGAAACAAGAACTTGTTCGCCGCCAGCGGCATCGAGGCGAGCAACAAGGTGTAGCCGTCCGGTTCAGCGCGCGCGACCGCCTCGTGCCCGATATTGGAGGCGCCGCCGCTGCGGTTTTCCACGACCAGCTGCTGGCCCCAGATTTCGGAAATCCGTGCCGCTACGACGCGGGCAATGGCGTCGGTGCCGCCGCCCGGCGGGAAGGGCACGACAAGCCGCACAAAACGGTTCGGCCAATTCTGCGCATGAGTTAGTGTTTGGGCGTGTGCGCGGCGCATGAGAGCGGGCGCGGCGATGGAAGCTGCTGACAGCGCAATCAGGCGGCGGCGCGTGAACATGGCGGTTCTCCCGGAGGACCTTTGAACAAGGCTACTGCGGTCAGCCGTGCACGACAACCGGGGCTATCGTCGCACCGGTGGCGGGGATAAGAATCCGTAGCCCGGATGAAGTGACAGAAACGCGCTTGCCCGCTGATGACGCGCAATCCGGGGATCTCGCGACACCGCAAGTCCGCCCCGC